>NZ_JBQMTM010000028.1:0-45026 GCF_053470325.1 Colwellia sp. MEBiC06753
GATTAATGACATCTAGGGCTTGAGAAACGAGCATAAAAAATCCGATAAACAATGTTTATCGGATTTTTACATACTCAGAAGATCGTTCAATTGATCTGTAAATAAATGCCTAACTGATCGGTATTACATCGAAAGATGGGCTTTTTGACTATTTTGGTAGAAATAAAAATTTATCAGCGATTATGCCAATGAATCTTGTAGCGGCGGCACTACTTGTTTTTTGCGGCTCATCATACCGTCAATCCACACTTTGCCGTCAACAGATGCTTTACCGTAAGCTTTTTCGGTTAAGTCGTCATTGTTGCTAACCACTAGCACTTCTGAGCCTTCTTGCATAATGTCTGTTAACACTAGCATTACACTGTGGTAATCGCCTTCAGCTTTTAATGCAGCGATATCAGATTGTAAGTCGGCTTTCATGTCATCAACTAGATTTAAGTTGATTAACTCTAATTGGCCGATACCAATTTTGTTACCGTGCATATTGAAGTCTTTAAAGTCACGCATCACTAAGTCACGCACTGGTGTACCCGCAACCGCTGATTTCACTTCAAACATTTCCATGCCTAATGCTTTGAAATCTTCAATGCCTGCAATTTCTGCTAATGCTTCAACGCATTTGATATCGGCAGTGGTACAAGTTGGTGACTTGAAAATAACGGTGTCAGATAAAATTGCACACATCATGGCACCCGCAATATTTTTTGGAATTTCTACGCCGTGAAAATCGTACATCATTTTGATAATGGTGTTTGTACAACCTACTGGGCGGATCCAACATTCAAGCGGAGTTGAAGTGGTGATGTCACCTAATTTATGGTGATCGATAATGCCTAATACCGTAGTGTCATCAATATCATCTGGCCCTTGAATGCGATCTGAGTGATCAACCACATAAATGCCATCGGTATCAGCAAAAGTCATTTTTAGTTCAGGTTGTTCAAAACCAAACTTATCTAAAATAAATAAAGTCTCTGGTGATAGCTCGCCTAAACGTGCTGGTTTTACATTTTCACCAGTTTGGTTTTTTAAATATGAAAGGGCAATTGCAGAGCAAATTGAGTCCGAATCTGGCACTTTATGACCAACGGCATAAGCTGACATTGAGCTATTCTCCAAGCAAATAGTTAACTTTAAATATGGAATGTATAATTGGCGCGTATTCTAGCAGCTTTTAGTGGATAAAAAAAAGCCGCTAATATTGCTAGCGGCCTTGTTTTTCATGTTTTTGCAGAGTTTCTTTATTTATTCACTACTTATAGTAACTCAAACATTTTTCTACTTCGTTGGCCGAGCCCATAATTACTTCAACGCGCTGGTGAATGTCGTTTGGTTCAATATCCATAATACGCTCTTTACTGGTTACCGCTAAACCGCCAGCTTGTTCAATTAAAAAGCTCATTGGATTGGCTTCGTACATTAGGCGAAGTTTGTAAGGCTTTTCTGGGTTTTTATTATCAGCAGGGTAAGTAAAAATACCACCGCGGGTTAATACTCGATGAATATCGCCCACCATGGCAGCAATCCAGCGCATATTAAAATAATCACCGCGCGGGCCCGCTTCACCAGCCACTAAGTCGCTAATGTAATTTTGCATCGGTTGTTCCCAGAAGCGTTGGTTTGACATATTTATTGCGAATTCGCGGGTATCTTTTGGTATCTGCACATTACGCTCAACCAGCAAGTAACCACCGTAGGTACGATCAAGGACATAAAAATGTGTGCCTTTACCTGTGGTCATCACTAGCATGGTTGATGGCCCGTAAAGCACATAACCGGCACACACTTGTTTGTGACCAGGTTGTCTAAATTGTGCTGGGTCATCGGCTTCCAAACCCGGGATGGCTTCATGAATAGAGAAAATAGTGCCGATTAGCGAGTTAATATCAATATTTGAGCTGCCATCAAGTGGGTCAAAAGACACAAGGAACTTGCCGCCTTTGTCACCTGCAACAGAAGTATCTTCTTCTTCCGATGAAATTGCGCGAACAAAGCCTGATTCTAACAAGATATCTTTAAATAATTCATTGGCAACCACATCCAGCTTTTTCTGTATTTCACCTTGAATGTTTTCATCTAAGGTGGAACCCATTAACCCACCGAGTTGTGCTTGGCTAACACGAAATGAAATTTCTTTGGTGGCTGCTAGTATGGTTTTGATTAATGAAATTAAGTCTAAAGGTACGTTGTCTTCACGTAAGGCTGGCGCTAGTCGTTGCATGGTTTTACCTAGTTACTTTTGATGAATTGGCAATTTAAGTTCAAGGTTAACTAATCAATAGATTGATTGATCTTTGCCAAGTGTATATTTTATAAAACATGATTGTTAATCATGGTAGCAAGTGGTTATTTTTCCTTCGTTTATTTGATCTAAATAATTGAAAGCTTTTAACAACACTTTCGGCCGATTATACAGTAATTTTATGACCGTTTTTAGTAAAAATAATAAGGAATTAGGATGAAAAATATTCGACTATTGGGATTGCTCATTGTCGGTGTCTTGATGCAGTCCCAAGTTTGGGCTGATATGGCTAGCTTTACCAAAGGTAAAACACTAACCAAAGGTTACTTCTCTTTTTACCATGATGCTAAAACAGGACAAGTGTTTTTAGCCATTGATAAACTTAACCAGCCATTTTTATTTCAAAGTAGTATGCCGCACGGTATTGGTTCAAATGATATCGGTTTAGATCGAGGCCAATTAGGTGATACTCGCTTAGTGCAATTTGAGCGTGTCGGCGACAAAGTATTTTTACGTCAGCTTAATACTTACTACCGCGCTACTAGTGACAATCAGTTAGAGCGACAATCAATAAATGAAGCGTTTGCTAGTTCAATTATTTGGGGCTTTAAAGTTGCAGAAAGTGATAAAAATACTGTGGTTGTTGATTACACGCCGTTTTTACTTTCTGATATTCATGGCGTTGGTGAGCGTTTAAAGTCGGCAAAACAAGGTAATTTTAAAGTGGATGCCAGCCGCAGTGGTTTATATCAAGCGCGCACTAAAGCCTTTCCTAAAAACACTGAATTTGAAGCAATGGTAACCTTTAAAGGTAGCGATGCAGGCGATTATTTAAAATCAGTAACGCCAGATCATTCTGCGGTAACCGTTAATTTTCACCACTCTTTAGTGGAATTGCCGGATGATAACTATCAAGCGCGCACTTTTCATCCGTTCAGCGGTTACTGGTCAATTAGCCATGCCGACTACGCTAGCGCGATTGATGAGCCATTAATTCAGCGAGTAATTCCGCGTCATCGTTTACAAAAGCGTGATCCTGATGCTGATTACTCTGAAGCAGTTGAACCTATTATTTATTACTTAGATGCGGGCGTGCCAGAGCCAGTGAAAAGTGCGTTACTTGATGGTGCGCGCTGGTGGAACCAAGCATTTGAAGCCATCGGTTATAAAGATGCATTCCAAGTGAAAATGTTACCGGCAGATGCAGATCCTATGGATGTACGTTACAACGTTATTCAGTGGGTACATCGGGCAACACGTGGTTGGTCATACGGGGCGTCGGTTATTGATCCGCGTACTGGTGAAATAATCAAAGGCCACGTTACCTTAGGTTCACTGCGTGTACGCCAAGACTACTTAATTGCTTTGGGCTTAACTTCACCATTTACCGAAGAAGCGACAGACACTTCGGCAATGAAAGAAATGGCACTTGCCCGCATTCGCCAGCTGTCTGCCCACGAAGTTGGCCATACCTTAGGGATTTCTCATAACTTTGCCGCGAGTGTGAATAATCGAGCGTCTGTAATGGACTATCCGCACCCGTATGTTGAATTAAAAGACGACCACATTGATTTATCTAACGCTTACGACACAGATATTGGTGAGTGGGATAAATACGTTATTGCTTATGGTTACAGTGATTTAGCGCCAGAAATAGAGTCACAAGCGTTATCAGGGTTAATGGCGAAAGCGAAACAACAAGGTTTGCTTTACATGTCAGATCCTGATGCGCGTCCTAAGTCAGGCGGCCATGCTACTGGTCACCTTTGGGATAATGGCGAAAATGCTGCGCAAGAGCTTAAACGCGTATTGGCGATCAGAGCAACGGCATTAAATAATTTTGGTATTAACTCTATCGCGAAAGGCACACCATTGTCGGAAATTGAGCAAGTATTGGTGCCAATCTATAACTTCCATCGTTACCAAGTTGAAGGTGCGGCGAAATTAATTGCAGGCGTTCATTATAGCTATGAAGTCAAAGGAGATGATGAACTTGCTGGCGTATCTCCAGTTGAAGCCGAAGCGCAGTACCAAGCAATAGACGCGTTACTAGCAACCTTATCGGCAAATACCTTAACCCTTAGCGACGAGCTAGTCTCATTAATTCCACCGAAAGCTTATGGTTATCAACGTGATCGTGAAAGCTTTAAAAGTAATACCGGTATTACCTTTGACCCAGTTAGTGCTGCAGAAGCCGCTGCAAAACATACAATTTCGTTAATGCTAAATGCCGAACGATTAGCACGACTTCAGCAACAAGCGGTGATGGTTAATGATATTCCATCAGTAGAAAAACTTATCGACCTGTTGTTAGAAAGCACCATTAAAGCGGAATCAAGTAAAGGGTTGGCATTATTAGTTCAACAACGAGTCAATCAACAAGTGGTAGAGCATATGCTGAGCCTTTGGCTGCAGGAAAATTTAGTGACAGAAGTACGTGCTGAACTTTATGTGGCATTAAAGGATCTAGAAGACTGGTTTTCGGAAAACCGTAAATCGAGAAAGCATGCTGGCATGAAAGCGCAGTTTACCTTGTTAGCTGAGCAAATTGACTTTGGTTTAGCGCAAGGGAAGTTAGTGGCACCAGTTTCTAAAATTAGCTTGCCGCCTGGTTCACCGATTGGCACAGACAGTTTATAGCGAATAATAAAAATGGCCTATTGAATGAAATTCATAGGCCATTTTTAATGCATTGTTAACACAAAGAAATATACCCTTATTCAGAATCGACACTTGTACTATGCTGTTGTATAAACAGGCTAATTGGTTACCGCCTTGTTCGATGTATCAATATCTTCTTGTAAGTTATCACTTACTTCTAAAGCTTTCTTTAATTCTCTCGGCTTGGTTAGCACCACGATATTGCCTATCATTATGGCAACAAACCCCAATACTGTATTCATATGCCATTCAAATCCTTCAACTACGGTTGATATGGCGACAGCAACCGCAGGAAATAAAATGTTAGCGTAAGAGGTTTTATGCGGCCCTATTTTAGTCATTAAGGTTAGGTAGCAGCCAAACGCGATTACCGAGCCAAATATTGATAAAAATAGTAATGAACTGACATAGGAAAATGACCAATCAAAAGTAAATGATTTACCTTGGACAAATATTAAACTGGTCATAAAAATAGTGCCGTAGAGCATGCCCCACGCATTTGACTGAACCACAGGCATAGCACGTCGTTGGTTACGAATAGAAACCATATTGCCAGTGGACGCTGATAATGTGCCAATTAAGCAAAGTATTAAACCATATAGGGTTTTATCATTTAGGTTGAGGCTTTGTACTTGCGGCCAAAATAAAATAACAATACCTAACAGCCCTAAACTACCACCAATAATGACCTGAGCAGAGACCGGCGTTTTATACCAAATACGGGCGTTGATAATGTTAAAGAACAGCAAAGTTGAAAATGCAATGCAGGCTAATGCCGAATTAATGTTTTGCTGGGCTTGATACAGCAGAAAATAATTAAAACCAAATAAAGCAATACCGAATAAGCCCAACCAAAGATGTTGAGAACCGGTCATGGCAAGCGGTAATTTTTTTATTTTACAGTAAATAAATAATACCAAAGTAGCTAAACCAAAACGGTAAGCAATAGATGCTTCAGGCGCTACCGTACCTAACTGGTAATTGATCGCTATCCAGGTACTTCCCCAGATGAGAACGGTAAGTAGGTAGAGTACTGAGTTGTTCATTGGCAATTTTCCTATAGCGCTCCATTGAGCATAAATAACTTTAGCTGAAGTAGCATCATTTTGTAACGCTGATATTGTTAGCGCATTTTACTCGCTACAGTTTTTAACTGATAAATATCCTTTTACTAATAACAATTACTTCAACAAATGGTCATTAATTTAGCGCTTTTCTGTGTTGTTCATGCGCAAAGGCAAACGTTTGATTGAAGTAATTAATAGTAATTTTACTGTTAATTTGTTTTAATAACATATACAAAAAAATGAAAATGCAACCTATACAGTTTGATGAAGTTACTTAATAAAAACTCTAACGACTTTTTATATCAGCAAATCGTTGAGTTTATCGATCAGCAGCAAAACCAAGGTTTGTTAAAAGCCGGGGATAAATTGCCGAGCTTGAGAAAATTGAGTAAGCAACTGGAAATCAGTGTACCTACGGTTAAGCAGGCCTATATTGAGCTAGAGCGCCAAGGGCGAGTTTGTGCAAGGCCACAATCTGGTTATTATCTGCAAGCAGAGCAAGTAAAAAACTTGCAACCAAGACCAAACAAATGGGCGGGTAGTCAACCGGTAGAAGTTAATTGTCGTAGTTTAATTGAACAAGTATATGATGCCGTACATTTACCGAATACGGTCGCGTTAGGCATTTCAAATCCGGTTAATGCCCACCCGCCTGATAAAGCATTAGCAAGGTTAATGCGTTCAGTGATCAGTAAAGTCGCTGAAAAAGCAGTGAGCTATGGACCAGTTAATGGTGATGCCAAGTTGCGTATGCAGTTGGCGTTTCGTTATCAAGAGCAAAGTGTTGCAGTTAATTTTAACGATATTGTTATCACCAATGGCGCACAGGAAGCTTTAGCTATTGCCCTGCAATGTGTGGCGAAAAAAGGCGATATTATTGCTATTGAGTCGCCAAGCTTTTTCGGGTTAATTGAGTTAATTGAAAGCTTGGGCATGAAAGCGCTTGAGGTGTACACCTGCCCGGAAAATGGTATTTGTTTGGATGATTTACAACAAACTATCAGCCAATATCCAGTTAGTGCCTGCCTTTTTTCTACTGCGATTAATAACCCGTTAGGCTCTTGTAGCTCAGATAGTCAACGACAACAACTAGTGGCGATGTTGGAATCGGCAGATATACCGTTAATCGAAGATGATGTTTATAGCGATTTATATTTTGAAGGACACAGGCCAAAGCCGGCACAGCTGTACAGTGAAAAAGGCCTAGTGCTAACCTGTTCATCATTTTCAAAAACCGCAGCGCCGGGCTATCGCATAGGCTGGCTTATTCCAGGTCGTTTTGAAGAACAAGCTAAACGAATTAAGCGCGCTCAGTCTTGCTCAACAGCTATGCTGCAACAGTGGACAATTACCGAATATCTGCTGTCGGGTGAATACGATAGACATATTGCGACCTTAAGAAAAAAATTAACTTATAACTGTGAACGTATGCGAGCATTAATTGCCGAGCATTTTCCAGACAATGTTTGCGTGTCTAAACCTAAGGGCGGTAGCGTACTTTGGGTCAGATGTCGTTCTCATATTGATACCAGTGAATTGTTCCATCAAGCCATCGCACAGGGGGTGAGCTTTGCCCCCGGCAATGTATTTTCACCTTCGGATAAATATCGAAATTATATGCGGATAAGTTTTGGTGTACGTTGGGATGAACAAATCGAACAAGCAATTCGTACCTTAGGTGCTTTGGTAAAAGCACATCAATTAAATTAGAGGAAGTGCAGTGACCCCGTCTGCCCGAATTATTTCTACTAAATTACTTCTACCTTTGCTGGCATCAATTATGGCGGTATCACCGCTAGCGATTGATTTATATTTACCAGCCATGCCACAGCTAGCTAGTGCACTGCATACTGATATGCCAGCCATTCAAAATACCTTAAGTATTTATTTAGTTGGCTATGCAATGGGCTTACTATTTTTTGGTCCGCTGGCGGACAAGTACCCGAGACGTCATTTAGTACTACTTGGCTTAATTGGCTTTTTGGTGGCAACGGTAGCTTTGTTATTTGCTAGCAATATCGAGACATTTCTTGCGATGCGCTTTATCCAAGCATTTGTCAGCAGCGCAGCAACTGTTGTGGTGCCAGGAACGATTAGAGAAGTTTATCAACACAATACCGCTAAAGGGCTGTCGTATGTCAGTATGATCATGATGTTGGCGCCTATGATTGCACCGAGCATTGGTAGTGTTATTTTGCTGGCGCATAGTTGGGAAGCGATTTTTATTTGCTTGTCGCTATATGCTGTGGCGGTGTTGCTATGCGTTTACTTTTTTCTACCCAACTCTTCGACGTCAGTTTCAACTGAGCAAGTCAGCTTTTTAGGTCGTTATAAAATTGTTCTAGCTAATAAAGGCGCGCGATTAGAGCTGTTTGCGTCTATGCTGGTTTCATTGGCCTTTTTTGCCTATATCACGGCCATTCCTTTTGTTTATTTAACGGTGTTTGGCCTAAGTGAATTTTGGTTTAGCATATTATTTGCTGCGAATGTTTTAGCGTTAATGTCGGCGCACTTTATCAATTCTAAATTAGTTACACGTAAAGGTTCTCGCCGAATGTTTGGCTACGGCGTAGTAGTTGCTACCTTAGCTTCTTCATCATTAGTCTTGGTTAATTATTTAGCCTTACCTTTGTTTTATACTGTGCTTTCGATTTTACCTTTGATGGGCAGCATCTCAATGGTTGCGGTTAATGCAGATGCATTGGTGTTGCAAAACTTTGCTCACCAGTCTGGCACGGCAACGGCAGTAATTGGCGTATTAAGGTTTGGTGTTGGTGGGTTCGCTGGACCAATATTGGCGTATTTCTATGACGGGAGTGCTTTACCCTTTAGTTTACTGATGTGGTGCTCTGTGCTGTTGGTTGTTGCCGCGCAAATGCCAAGAATTTTCAGAGAGCGTAAATTATCTAAAGCTTAATTGCCGTTCTTTGAAACAGTTATACGGGGTAATACTAGCGTAGGCTACTAACCAAGTTAATTAATCTGTAGAGCGCTAGTTCTGCTGTTCTTGCTCTTGTTCTTTTAGTTTTGCTTGTTGGATACGCCACTTTTGCATTGCTGCATAATAATGATCCCATACGCAAGGGTTGCAGGCGCTATCACAACATTCGCCATCAGCGGGTGGCTTTGGTTTTTCCAATAATTTTTCAGGTTTTTTGTCATTCATAGTAAATTTAAATCAAAGTAAACACTTGCTCCAAATAGCAAATGTGTTGCTGGCTATTATAACGAAATTTACCCATAAAAAAACGCCAAGCTGTTGCTGGCGTTTTTATATCTGAGCGGCCCCTAAGTGACAGCTAATAAAGCTTAATCTTGCTCTGCTAATTTCTTTTCAAGGTAGTGAATGTTCGCACCACCATTAACAAAGCCTTCATCACTTAAGATATCTTTATGTAGTGCGATATTGGTTTTAATACCGTCAACTACTAACTCATTTAACGCATTGCGCATGCGAGCAATTGCTACTGCACGGTTATCACCGTAAGTGATCAATTTACCCACCATTGAGTCATAATATGGCGGTACTGAGTAATCGGCATAAATATGGGAGTCCCAGCGTACGCCTAAGCCACCAGGAGGGTGGAAACGGGTAATTTTACCCGGCGATGGGATAAAAGTACGAGGATCTTCGGCATTGATACGACACTCAATGGCATGGCCAGAAATTTTAATATCATCTTGGGTGTAAGATAATGGTTGGCCAGCGGCTACACGTAATTGTTCTTTGATTAAGTCAACACCAGTGATCATTTCTGTTACTGGGTGCTCAACCTGAATACGAGTGTTCATTTCAATAAAGTAGAACTCGCCGTTTTCATATAAGAACTCAAATGTACCTGCACCGCGATAATCAATTTCGATACAAGCACGGCAACAACGTTCACCAATTTGCTTACGCATTTCTGGAGTGATGCCTGGTGCTGGTGCTTCTTCCACAACTTTTTGGTGGCGACGTTGCATTGAACAATCACGCTCACCTAAATGAATAGCGCCACCTTGACCATCAGCAATTACTTGAATTTCAACATGGCGTGGGTTTTCAAGGAATTTTTCCATGTAAACCATATCATTGTTAAAAGCAGCGCGTGCTTCAGATTTGGTTAATTGAATGGCATTAAGTAGCTCAGATTCTTCACGTACTACGCGCATGCCACGACCACCGCCGCCACCAGAGGCTTTGATGATTACCGGATAACCAATGCGTTTACCATGAGCTAAGTTCGCGGCATTATCATCAGTTAATGGACCGTCTGAACCTGGTACACAAGGTACGCCTGCAGCTTTCATTGCTTTAATGGCTGAAACTTTATCACCCATTAAGCGAATGCTATCGGCTTTTGGTCCAATAAAGGTAAAGCCTGACTGTTCTACTTGTTCGGCAAAATCAGCGTTTTCGGCAAGGAAACCATACCCAGGGTGAATAGCGACGGCATTTGTAATTTCCGCCGCAGTAATAATACTAGGAATATCTAAATAACTTTCAGTCGCAGGTGGCTTACCAATACAAATGGTTTCATCAGCAAGTAAAACGTGTTTTAAGTTTTTATCTGCCGTTGAATGCACCGCTACAGTTTTAATACCGAGTTCTTTACATGCACGTAAAATACGTAATGCAATCTCTCCTCGGTTAGCGATAACAACTTTATCTAACATGAAATTACCCTTAATGGTTGGGCTTATTCAATGATGAATAGCGGTTGGTCGAATTCAATAGCGTCTTCGTTTTGCGCTAAAATTTCTTTGATAACGCCTGACTTGTCAGCTTCGATTTGGTTCATCATTTTCATTGCTTCTACGATACATAACGTATCGCCAGCGTTTACATGTTGACCCACTTCAACGAATGCTTTTGCATCTGGAGATGGAGAAGCGTAGAAAGTACCAACCATTGGTGAGCGTACAATATGGCCTGTTAATGCTGGCGCTGGAGCATCACTTGCAGGCGCCGCAGCTGCTGGCGCTGGAGCTGGTGCTGCCATTGGTGCCGGAGCCGCCATAGGTGCTGCGTGCATCATTGGCGCTTGAATCATAGTACCGCCTTTATTAATGCGGATTGATTCTTCACCTTCTGAAATTTCTATTTCGTTGATACCTGATTCTTCTACTAATTCAATTAGTTTCTTAATTTTTCTAATATCCATGATTACACCTTGTTGTTGAGTGTGGATTAATTATTCTGTTGGTTGGCCTTTAACCAATTTTGTGCTGCATCAAGTGCTAGGAAATATCCTTGGGCACCTAAACCGCAAATAACGCCATTGGCTATGTCCGATAAATAAGAGTGATGCCTAAAGGCTTCACGTTGATAAATATTGGAAAGGTGAAGTTCAATAAAGGGAATAGATACTGATAATAGTGCATCTCTTATTCCAACACTGGTATGGGTATAAGCAGCAGGGTTGATCACGATAAAGTCCACTTCTTGATAAGCCGCTTGTATACGGCTTATTAGTTCACCTTCTGAGTTTGATTGAAAATGTTCAACGGTTAGATCGTTTTTTGTGCCATGGTTCGTGACTTGAGACATTAATTCATCTAATGACAATGTTCCATATATGCTAGGCTCACGTTTACCCAACATGTTTAAATTTGGTCCATTTATAATCAGAATGTTAAATTTTGTTGTCATATTCTTCAATCTTGCTGTTATTTGTATTAAGTTGAACTTTTGAACAATATATAAGCTATACATTGTGGAGTCCAGAGCGAAATAACAGATTTAAACTCATTTAGCCGGATATTATAGTTATTTCGCAGAAATTAGCAGCAAAATACTGGTCTAATGACTAACGAGGGTTAAGCCGACAATAAAAAGGCTTTGCGAGCAAACTAGATTTGACTACAATGTATTAGTGTCATGTCCCACTAAATGTCTGTAATTAAAATAGAAGTGCGACTTTAAATTCAAATTATTGCTAGCTTACTAGTTAGGTGTTCCTAGAAGCGTTACAAGGACGTTGTTATTAAAAAATTCATTTTCCTTGCCATTTGCTTTGCCTTTTTTCCTTTTTCTTCGCTTGCTGAAGAGATACAGGCAATTGCGCATCAATCCGTTAGTCAACAGCAGCTTTCAAAACTTGAGCTAAGACGGATTTTTTCCAAGCGAGTCACTAAATGGCCTAATGGCCAACCGATTGTTGTTTTTGTCTTACCCAGTAAGCACCCTATTCATCAGCGTTTTTCAAAAGAAGTTTTAAAGATTTTTCCTTATCAGCTTGATCGCATCTGGAATAAAATGACGTATTCCGGTGTTGGGACGGCACCAGTGGTTATTGAAAGTTATCAACAATTGCTTGAGGAGGTTAAGAGTACACCTGGCGCCATAGGTTATGGCGAGAATGTATCGCAAGAAGGAGGTTTGCATGTCATTCAGATCACAGATTAAGGTGCTGCGTAATAGTTTAGCTAACGCTATTGCGTTAATTGTATTAATTAGCGCCAGCCAAGTATTTGCCCAACAAAACGATAAGCTACAAGTGCACGGCTTTATTGCACAAGGGATGATTAAAGCTAATGGTAGTGACTTTGTTAATGACGATGGCGATCTATCATTTGAGTTAACAGAAGTTGGGGTTAATGCGTCATATCAAATTAACAATAGTGTGCGTTTTGCTGGCCAAGGTGTTTACCTTAATGCTGGCAACCGTTTAGCTGCAGGCGCTCGTATTGATTATGCCTTGATTGATTGGTCGGCATATCAATCATTGTCTAGCCAATTAAATATTTATATTGGCCGCTATAAGAATTATCACTGGCTTTATTCAAGTACACGAGATGTACCATTTACCCGTCCAAGTATTGTTTTACCTCAATCAGTTTATTTTGATGGCTTTAGAGATATAGCCGTTGGCGGAGACGGCATTGCCCTTTCATATAAACATAATAAAGAAGGGTGGGGAGATTTCGACTTCATTATTAGTCATGGCACATCAAATATCTCAAATGAGCAGACGTCAATCATTTTAAGTGAATTTGCTAAGGGCGATATGGAGCACGACTTAGATTATCAAGCCAGCATTTATTGGCAGCCTGAAGCGAGCCAGTGGCGATTTGGCGCTGCGGTTGTTGACGCTGACTTTACCTATAAAGCAGATGATATCGACAATTTCCAAAATGCCGGTATTACCTTGCAGCGTTATTTATTTAATATGTTGTATGAAGGGGAGCGCTGGGAAATTAGTGGTGAAGCAATTCAGGAACGCTTTGTTTTAGATGGCTTTTACTACCCTGACTACCATCAGGATAATTTTGGTCAGGGCTTTTTTGTTCAGTCACGTTATCAGGTTAATTCTAAAGTTAAGTTTTTAAGCCGGTTTGAAAAATTTTATTCAAATAAAGATGACCGCAGTGGTAAAAAGTTAGAAGAGAGCACTAACGGCCTTGTTCCTTCGTATTTTGGTTATCAACATGATATTACTTTAGGATTATCAATAAGTTTTATGCCTAATTTAGAACTTCAATTTGAGCATCACTGGGTTGAAGGAACTGCGCGACTAACGCCCGTTGTTTTACCAAATAGAGTGATTAACGATCAACGAAAATGGCGCATGTGGGCAGCGCAGTTAATGTATTGGTTCTAGTTAAATGGATAAAACTTTTATCAGTGTACCGCTAAAGTTATTAAGCCTTATTGTTGGTACGTTATTGCTTATGAGTGCTGGCTTTTCAGTATTGTCACTTTGGCGCTTGCAAGGTGAATTTAAGCAATTTCAAATAGATAAACTAAGTCAAGGTTCCACGCAATTTTCTTTAGAAAAAGAAGGGTTGGACAACCAATTACGTATATGGGTTGAGTCATTTTCCGATATTGTTGGTGTTAGCGAAGAAGATAATTTTGAACAATTGTCTGGCGCAATTGCTGCTCAATTCTATGCGTTGCAACTGCACCTAAATGTTGAAAAATTATGGTTAATGGATGAGAACCTGCAAACCTTGTGGTTATCACCCGATTTTACTCCGCGATTGGTGAGAGAACACGCCAGTGAAGTGTTAAAAGCACAAGAACCCTTTAGTGCTATTCACTGTGAAAGTGATTGTCAGCTTTATACTAGTGTCCCTGTGATTAATGCAGAGGGGAAAATTGCGGTTATTACTATGTCTGCTTCACTAATTGATGTGATTTTTGCCTTAAATCGCAGTTTAAAAAGTGATGTTGCCGTGATTAGCCTGCCAATAGAAGAACAATTGTTGTTAAAGCAAGCTCAATTTGTTTCTTCTACTAACCCGCAATTGGGTAACGACTTATTTGCGTTAGATTATCCTGAAACTTCTATTGCTAAAGTGGCCACAGAGGGCATGGAACTATCGAGTATCGATAATCACTTCTTGATCAATTTACTGCCTTTGGCGTCGAATGATAAGCGAGATTTTTATTTAGTGCTTATCGACAATGTGTCTGAGTTTAAAGAAAAAAATGAAAGTTATCGTCGATACTTTTTAATTACTGAACTATTAATTTTTGTAACCTTGGCGCTATTGGTATTTTTTATTACCAGTCCATTTACTCGTCGATTAATCAACTTAGCAAATGCTTTACCTTTGTTAGCACAAAAAGAGTTTGCTGAGTTTCGTAAGGTGCCACTTAAACGGCGGAGTTTCTTTGTCGATGAGTTAGATATCTTGGCCAATTCAGCTCAAGAATTAAGTTTTGAGTTAGAGCAACTTAATATTGAAATTGAGCAAAAAACCAAAGAACTTGAAAATATTGCTATGTACGATTTGCTCACCGGCTTACCGAATCGCAATATGCTAAATCACCAGTTACAAAAGATGGTCGTTAATTTACATCGTAGTCGCGGTGGTTTAGGTATTTTATTTCTCGATTTAGATGATTTCAAAAAGGTTAATGATAGTCATGGTCATGGCACCGGTGATCGTTTGCTTGAAGAAGCGGCGAACCGCATTCGTACTTGTGTCAGTAAAGGAGATTTAGTGTGCCGATTTGGCGGTGATGAATTTGTTATTGTACTCAACCAAATACCGTCAATTGATAAAGCGAAAAAAGTCGCCGAAGATGTGCTGAGCCGCTTTAAAGCGCCGATTAAAATTGATTCCAGCATTTTTTACGTATCGACCAGTATTGGTATGTTATTTAGCGATGATGAATCTATTCGCGCCGATGACTTAGTCAGCTTTGCCGATATTGCCATGTATGAAGCTAAGAAAAGTGGTGGTTCGCAATATCACGTCTATCACCCTGAGCTATTTGAGCGGGTTGCGCAACGAGTTTCGCTAGAAGGTGAAGTACGCCAAGCGCTTCTTAAAAAACAATTTAGCGTGAGCATGCAGCCACAATTGTCGGCCAAAGATAAAAAACTGGTGGGTTTTGAAGCGCTATTGCGCTGGCACCACCCAGAGAGAGGCATGATCCCGCCAGACGACTTTATCCCTATTTTAGAAAACTCAGAGTATATGATTGAGCTAGGTTACTGGGTAATGCGTCATTGTTTTGAACTTGTAGGCGAGCTAGTCAATAAAGGCTTACCAGATATTCGAATTGCGATAAATTTATCGGCCATGCAGTTCTTAGATCCTAAATTGACTGACTATTTACGGCAGTTAATGCGACGCTTTAACCTGTCACCGCGTCATTTTGAATTAGAACTTACTGAGCAAACGTTAGTTACCGATATCGATAAAGCTATAGCTGTGATGCATAGCCTGAAAAATATTGGCTTTAGCTTTGCTATTGATGATTTCGGCACTGGCTATTCATCGCTAGCGTATTTAAAGAAAATGCCAGTTGATGTCATTAAGATCGATAAAAGCTTTGTTTTCGGGATGTTAGAAAATGACTCTGACTATCAAATTATTCGGTCTACTATCGCCATGGTCAAAAACTTAGGGTTAACTGTGGTTGCAGAAGGTGTTGAAAGCAGTGCTCAGCTACGTAGCTTAACTCAAAATGGTTGTGATGTAATTCAAGGTTATTATTTTTCTAAACCGATCCCTGAACATCAGCTCAATGACTTTATTGAAGAAAAATTGTCTGATGGTTATTGGAAAACCCAAGTTAAAAAAGATAGCGACTAAGGCTAGAAGATAAGAGAAACGATATGACATCATGGGCCGAGCTGCTCGCGAATGAAAAGCAGCAAGCATACTTTATTGATACACTAAATGAAGTTGACGCTAGACGGTCGCAAGGTATTACCGTGTTTCCGCCACAAGATGAAGTCTTTAATGCTTTTAAAACACCGCAATTTGACGATATTAAAGTGGTTATTTTAGGGCAAGACCCATATCACGGCGCTGGGCAAGCACATGGTTTATGTTTTTCGGTAAAGCCAGGCATAAAGCCACCGCCTTCGTTAGTTAATATGTATAAAGAATTGGCAACCGATATTGAAGGTTTTGTCATCCCAGAACATGGTTATTTGCAGTCATGGGCCGAGCAAGGCGTGTTTTTACTTAATACTGTGTTAACCGTTGAAGAAGGGCAAGCCCACTCACATAAGCATTTAGGCTGGGAGCGTTTTACTGACCATGTTATTAGCCAATTAAATCAATATGGCCAGGGCATCGTCTTTATGTTGTGGGGCTCTCACGCCCAGAAAAAAGGCAAGGCGATTGATACTGCTAAACATTGCGTATTAACCGCTCCTCATCCGTCACCGTTGTCAGTTTATCGTGGCTTTTATGGTTGTAAGCATTTTTCTAAAGCCAATGAATACTTGACGTCACAAGGCAAAACGGCAATTAATTGGCAGGTTTAAGCTATCAATAACGCAAGTTAATAATGCCATTTAACAGCTAATACTTAGTTGTTTCAATTGACCGCCTTTTGGTAAAGGCGGTAAGTCGAATACCTTTAATTAAAGGTATTGTTAATATGTTCGGCAAATTCTTTCGCTCCCATAAATCCGGTTACCCGTTTATTGGTAACTTCATTGCCAGATAAATCGAAAAATAAGATTGATGGCAGTCCAAAAACATCAAAATGTTCCATAAGTTCAATAGAGCTTTTGGCACCGGTATCGGTTAGATCAATTTGTACTAACACAGTGTTGCTTAGAGCTTGCTGAACCTCTGGTTTAGGGAAGGTGTATTGCTCAAATTCTTTACAGGCGATACACCAGTCGGCGTATAGGTCTAACATTACCGTTTTACCTTGTTGATTGGCATCAGCAATGGTCGCGGTTAATTCAGCTAAGTTATTTACATGAACAAAAGTTTGTTCATGTGTGGCTTCTATTTGGCTTGATTGGCTCGGAAAAAGTGTTTGGTATAAGTAATTGGCGCTTAAAAATAAGCCAATAAAAATAACCGCACTGCGCAGGCCAAACCAAAAATTCTTGGCTGAGTTAAGGTTGGCGACATAGAAATAAGTTGCCGCGCCTAATGCTAAAGCTCCCCATAACAGTGCTGCAATATTAGCTGGAATAAAACGCTCTAGTAAGAAAATAGGGACAGCAAGCAATAACAGGCCGAAGATATTCTTAATGATATTCATCCAAGCGCCAGCTTTAGGTAATAATTTACCGCCAGAACTGCCTAAAATAAGCAGCGGTAAGCCCATACCAATACTTAATACATAAAGCGCGGCAGCACCTAAGATAATGTCACCAGTTTGTGAAATATAAATAAGGGCACCAGTTAGTGGTGCGGTAGTGCAAGGTGATGCTACTAAGCCAGATATTGCCCCCATAGACAACACGCCATTATATGAACCGCCACTTTGCTGGTTACTAAGTTCGTTAAGCTTATTTTGCCACGCGGCTGGCAGTGCTAAATTAAACATGCCAAACATTGAAAGTGATAAAAAGATAAACAGCGCACTCAGCACAATTAATACCGCTGGATGCTGAAACATCGCTTGGAACTGGGCGCCGGCAAGTGCAACCACTACACCTAAAATAGTGTAGGTAATTGCCATACCTTGCACGTAAAAAAATGACAAACTAAATGCGCGTTTGGTCGATAATTTATTACCTTGGCCAACAATAATACCGGTTAAAATTGGGTACATTGGAAACACGCAAGGCGTAAATGATAATAACAAACCGCCAGTAAAAAATGCGATTAAGGTAACTAACAAACTTTCGTTTTCAAGCACTGATAATAACTTAAATTGTTCGCTGTCACTGTTACTATCGCTACTTGATGTTTCAACGTTATTACTAGGTGTTAACGCTTCTGCAGAAGGTGAATTCGTTTGGTTTAGTGCCGCTAAAACATTAGCAGATGAAGTAGCAGTTACGGCTGACAACTCCACTGTTTTAGTGGTTGGCGGATAGCAAAGACCTTTTTTGGCGCAGCCTTGATAACGAATGGTAACGCTACTCTGGTCAGTTGCCGATAAAATAGGAATAGTAAATTCGACATTTTCTTCGAAAACTTGCTGGATACCGAAAAATTCATCTTCATGTTCTATTCCTTGGGGAATAACCACTTCAGCTAACTCAGCATTTTCTGCAGTAATTTTAAATTGATGGCGATATAGGTAGTAGCCCGGCTTAACATTAAAACTCACCAGTAGCTGATCGTTATTTTGGAAAAAGTCGAAAATAAAGGCTTCATCGACTTTTAAAAATTCATCATCATTACTAAACAGACTCGATGATGAAGTATCGAAAATGCTATTTTGGGCTAGTGTTGGTGCAGGAAGGGTTAACAGTGATATCCAGCTTAAAAATAAAAACGTCAAATTTTTCATAGGTTACTTCAAAGAATTCGCTATCCAGTTTAAATAATCACTATCACCTTGTTGGATATCCAAAGCGATAATTTCAGGCACTTCATATGAGTGAAGTTGCTTAATAAGCTCAGCAACTTCAGCAAATAACGCTCGTGAAGTTTTAATGATTAACATTACTTCACTGTCTTGCTCTATCTTACCTTGCCATTGATAAATCGATGTGACATTCGGCATGATATTAACGCATGCCGCCAGTTTTTGGCTCACTAATGCTTGCGCTATTTCTTCTGCAGATGACTGCGTTGGGCAATTACACACTACAACTTGATACATTGTTTACTATGCTATTTGACAATTTATCGCGTATTTTTACCATTTTGGCGGCAATAATGCACTGTTGAAAGCATTGAACTGCTATTACGCTTGAAAATGACCAGATAATCCCCATTTATGTTTCATCTATTTTAAAGAGATTTATTATGTTCCGTATCTTATTTGTTTTATTCGTTGTTATTCCAATTATTGAAATTGCCGTATTAATGCAAGTAGGAGAGTTAATTGGTGCATGGCCAACAGTGGCAATTGTTATTATTACTGCTTGGCTTGGCGCGAAAAATGTTCGTCAACAGGGGCTTGCTACGGTACAAAACTTACAAACTAAAATGGCGTCTGGTCAAATGCCGTCAAAAGAAATTGTTGCCGGCTTATTATTACTTGTTGCTGGTGTGTTACTGGTAACTCCAGGCTTTGTCACTGATGCATTTGGCTTAAGTTTACTTATCCCGCAAGTGCGTTTAGCGCTGGTTAAAAGTGTACAGCAACATTTAACGGTACACGCGGCTAATAGCAACAGTTTTACCTATTCAGCGCATTTTACTGAAACCCAGCAACAATCGCCGTTTAACGATGAAAAATTAAATAAGTCAAAGCCTAACATTCACCAAGGCGACACAATTGAAGGTGAATTTGAACGCAAAGATTAAAAAATTTTTGAAAAAGGGTTGTATTGGACAAATACGACCCTATTTATTCAAACAACTCTTTAATAAACAACTATTCTCAGGAGAGAAAATCAATGAGCATTCGTCCATTACACGATCGCGTAATCATCAAACGTAAAGAAGTAGAGTCAAAATCTGCTGGCGGTATCGTTTTAACGGGTAGCGCTGCTGAGAAGTCGACTCGCGGCGAAGTAGTTGCTGTTGGAAATGGCCGTATTCTTGAAAACGGTGACGTACGCGCTTTAGACGTTAAAGTTGGTGACCAAGTTATTTTTAACGAAGGTTACGGTGTTAAAACTGAAAAAATCGACGGTGAAGAGGTTCTGATCCTTTCGGAATCAGACATTTTAGCAATCGTTGAATAATTTTTTAGATTAGCTTGTCGCTACTTCATCTTAATTGCGGCATCAGAAGTGCTCACATATGGGTATATGCTTCGCGCTTCTTCTTCGCTCTTAAGCGAATTAGCTTAAAGCAAATTAAAAAATGAATAAATTAATAAAAGGAAGATATTAGACGTAGGAAATTTGCTTTAATGCAATGACAATTTACCGAGTTTACAAGTGTAAATGAGTAAATTGAAGGCGGCAGCAAAGCAAAGTTACAAGTCTTCCTTTCAGTGAAAGATTAAGGAATTTTAAAATGGCAAAAGACGTACTATTTGGTAACGACGCTCGCGTAAAAATGCTAGCGGGTGTTAATGTTTTAGCAGACGCAGTAAAAGTAACCTTAGGCCCTAAAGGTCGTAACGTTGTATTAGACAAATCATTTGGCGGTCCATCTATCACTAAAGATGGTGTATCGGTTGCGAAAGAAATCGAGCTAGAAGACAAGTTCGAAAACATGGGCGCACAAATGGTGAAAGAAGTAGCGTCTAAAGCAAATGATGAAGCGGGTGACGGTACAACAACCGCTACTGTGCTTGCTCAAGCAATTGTTAACGAAGGTTTAAAATCAATCGCTGCGGGTATGAACCCTATGGATCTTAAGCGCGGTATCGACAAAGCCGTAATCGCTGCAGTTGAAGAATTAAAAGCAATTTCTACTCCTTGTGCAGATAACAAAGCAATCCAGCAAGTGGGTACTATCTCTGCAAACGCTGACGAAAGCGTAGGTGAAATCATTGCTACTGCAATGGAAAAAGTTGGTACTGAAGGTGTTATCACGGTTGAAGAAGGTCAGTCGTTAGAAAACGAATTAGACGTAGTTGAAGGTATGCAGTTCGACCGCGGTTACCTATCTCCTTACTTCATCAACAACCAAGAAAGTGGTGCGGTTGAATTAGAAAACCCATTCATTTTATTAGTTGATAAGAAAATTTCTAATATTCGAGAATTATTAAGCACGTTAGAAGGTGTTGCTAAAGCTGGTAAGCCGTTATTAATCATCGCTGAAGATGTTGAAGGTGAAGCGTTAGCGACATTAGTTGTTAACAATATGCGCGGTATTGTTAAAGTTGCAGCAGTTAAAGCGCCTGGTTTTGGTGACCGTCGTAAAGCCATGTTACAAGACATAGCAACGTTAACTGCGGGTACAGTAATCTCTGAAGAAATCGGTATGGAGCTTGAAAAAGCGACATTAGAAGATTTAGGTCAAGCGAAGAAAGTGGTTATCTCTAAAGATAACACAACCATTATCGACGGTATTGGTGAAGAAGCTGACATTCAAGCTCGTGTTGCTCAAATTCGTGGTCAAATCGAAGAAACGTCTTCAGATTACGACAAAGAGAAACTTCAAGAGCGTTTAGCTAAATTAGCTGGCGGTGTTGCGGTAATCAAAGTTGGTGCAGCGACTGAAGTTGAAATGAAAGAGAAAAAAGATCGCGTTGACGATGCACTTCACGCAACTCGTGCTGCGGTTGAAGAAGGTGTGGTTGCCGGTGGTGGTGTTGCACTTGTTCGCGTTGCAGACAAGATTAAAGCGCTTAAAGGTGACAACGAAGATCAAAACCACGGTATTAACGTAGCACTTCGTGCGATGGAAGCGCCACTTCGTCAAATCGTGGCTAACTGCGGTGATGAGCCATCAGTAGTATTAAACGAAGTACGTAACGGCGAAGGTAACTTTGGTTACAACGCGGGTAATGGTACATACGGCGACATGTTAGAAATGGGTATCTTAGACCCTGCTAAAGTGACTCGTAGCGCGTTACAATTTGCCGCATCAGTTGCGGGCTTAATGCTAACAACAGAAGCTATGGTTACTGACTTACCAGCAAAAGATGCTCCAGCAATGCCTGATATGGGCGGTATGGGTGGCATGGGCGGCATGGGCGGCATGATGTAGTGCGAAGCACTCAAGCGCCTTACTGCTAATACAGCTATTTAAATTGGAAATAAAAAGCCTGCTTTATGCAGGCTTTTTTACATTTGAAATTTCATTAGAACCAAATCGTCAACTGGTTATCTAACCACTCAAGCTATTCTTTGTATGCGTACATTCTGTAGCAAATTTAATATGATTTGATGCTGCGTTATGAGTACAATCAATTAATAACTCTTTGAGAAAGCTATGTTTTAGGATGAACTAATGAAACAACTGAAAATATTTATCGCTATTGCTTTTACCAGCTTGTTGTATGCGTGTGTGCAAGTTGAGTCTGCGCCGGCATCTTCGCCTTTAGCTGTTTCTAGTGTGAGGGATTTACCGACTAATTATGCCCAAGGCAGCAGTTTTGTATTACAGCCAAGGTTTTTAAAAAAGTATTCGCTTTCAGAAAGTGAGCAACAAAAACTATATCAACAATACGGGCAAGCCATTGTTTCAGTATTTGAGCAAGCAGGGTATCAGCACGCCAAGTCGCAAACGCCGGACTTTGTAATAGGCTATGGAATTGCACTTTCCAGTGATTTTAGCGATGACAATATCAGCAAATTATTTGGGGTTTCTCCCGGGCTTGCTGACAACAATGCAGCAGTAAAAGGTAGCTTTCTTATTTATGTTGAAGATGCTGAGACTAAACAAAGGGTTTGGCGAGGTGCGGTACAAGGCTTTACGCAAAATGAGTTTACCCAAGAGCAACGAGAACAGCGTATAGCCAATGTTATAGATATGGTTATTTCACAATTTTTTAAATCAAGTTAACACTTTGTAACAGACGTTGGCGATTGAAGATGCTTCAATGATGATGTTAAGAAAATTGTTAACTAGGAGTAAATGCAATGAAATTTAAATCGTCATTACTAACTCTTATATTAGGTGTAGTGCTATCTGGCACCGTAATGGCTCAACCAGTAGAAATTAGTTGGTCAAACCCTGACAAATACCGAGATTTACGCTCTGTTGTTGAAACTAAAACTAAGATTCAGCACCGCTTTTTTAAAGAAATTAATCAGCATATGAACAAGTTGAGTGAGCAACTACCACATGGCTATAAGCTAACCATGGACGTTACTCAAGTTGATTTGGCTGGAAAAATTGAATTTGTTAATAGTCAACAAATACGGGTAGTTAAAGATATTTTTTACCCTAATATGGCATTTAGTTATCAGCTTGCTGACGAGAGTGGCACGATATTGTTTAAAGATGATGCCCAAATTAAAGGCAAAAATTTCTTAATGAACAGTCGCCAATACAGCAGTTTTGAGCAATTTCCTCATGAGAAGAAAATGCTGACAGAATGGTTTAATAAAGAAATAGTGACTAAGGTTACAAAATAGTTGCAGTTTGAGGAGTTAGATATGAAAAATGTTAAGTTGCCTACAGCTTTTGCTACGTTAGCTTTATTGGTTTCCGGCATGGTCAATGCTGCTGCCGTAGAGGTGGAATGGTCTGATCCTGATAGCTATCGTGATATTCGCCCTGCAAATGAGTCGCGAGAAGGTTTCAAACAGCGCACATTTAAAGATTTTGAGAAAATTTTTGCCAAGCTTGCCGCTAAGTTACCAGAAGATAATACCTTAAAGCTTAAGGTGACCGATGTTGATTTAGCCGGTAGTGTCGAATTTGGTCGTACTCAGCCAATTCGTGTGGTGAGAACCATAGATTTTCCTCGCATTGATTTTAGTTATCAACTGTTAGATGGAAAGCAACAGGTGATTGCTAGCGAAGAAGTTAGCTTAAAAGATATGAACTTTATGTCGAATAACCAAGCTCGATTCAAAAACCAAAGTTTAGGTTATGAAGAACTAATGCTGGAACGTTGGTTTGATAAAACTATGAAAGATTATATTGTTCAAACAAAATAATTCCTTATCACCGTCATCGTTAGTAAAAAGGCCGCGATGTTTCATATACATAGCGGCCTTTTTTTGATCATTAAACTATCTGGGCTTATTCGGTGTAACTGCGCTCAAAGTTATTGAGTACTAAAAATAATTGCTCAATTTTTTTTACTAGACTAACCAGTTTTTCTTTGTTTTGCGACTGTTGCCAAATCAGTAGTTCATCAGCAATTTCTTCAACATAAGGTTGGAATGTATTGGCGTTTGATCTAAAGCCGGCATCTTGTTTAAAAATAGCGGAAAAGCCGGCTTTCTTTTGTTCACGTAGCGCAGCTAAGGTGGCATCTGCTGCCAGTGATTTTTTTAGAATAATCGAAATATTATCGATAAGTTGCTGATTAATAGACTCTGACATAGTAACAAATATTTAGGGTGGAAATTATCGGCACATTATCGCAAATTTATTGGCGTTTTGTTAGCTTCACCGGCAATTTCTCTCACCAGTTTCGGCATTAAAAATCCCGGTAAAATCGCCATTAATTCATTTACTATGTTTATCGCATCTTGCTCAGCAACGTCGAAATGTGCAGCTCCTTGCACTTTGTCTAATAAATGCAGGTAATAGGGCTGAATACCGTTATCAAATAGTTGCTCACTTAATTCTGCTAATATTTGCGCGTTATCGTTTACTGTTTTTAGCAATACGCTTTGGTTAAACAGTGGAATGAAGTGTTGTCGTAATTGAGCTACTGCGGCGCTTACTTGCTGATCAATTTCCTGAGCGTGGTTAATATGAAAAACTACCGCTGGCTTTAAACGGGTTGTACTTAGTAATTCAACCAAGTTATCGGTGATACGGCTTGGTATAACTATCGGTAAACGGGTATGAATACGTAACCTTGTGACATGAGGAATTTGTTCAAGTTGCTCAACCAGCCAAGTGAGGTGTTCATCGCTTGCCATCAGTGGGTCGCCGCCACTAAAAATGACTTCATTAATTTCACTGTGTTGTTTTATATAGTTAAGTGCTTGCTGCCAGCGTAGTTTATTCGGGCTGTTATCCTGATAAGGAAAATGTCGGCGAAAACAATAGCGACAATTTACCGCGCAGCCGGCCTTAACAATCATTAATACCCGATGTTTATATTTATGCAATAAACCTTCGGCGACAGTATTGTGCTCTTCAAGCGGATCTGCGCTAAAGCCCAAGTTTTCATCAAATTCGGCATTAAGCGGCATTACCTGTTTTAATAAGGGATCGTTGATGTCACCGATATTGATTCGGCTTAGATAAGGTCTAGGTACACGTACGGGAAATAGCTTACGGGCAGCAAAGTGTTGTTGGTATTGCGCTGGGTTAATTTTCAGTAAGTTTAATAGCTCATTCGGATCGGTAACAACATTGGCCAATTCTTTTTGCCAAGAACTATGCAAATTTTCTTTAAATTGAGTTATTATCTGCGGCATTTCTAAATTCAATCTCTCGAAAGTAAAGCGAGTAACTATGGCTTCTTATAGTACAAACCAATTTAAAGCCGGTCTTAAATTAATGATCGACGATGAACCTTGTAACATTCTGGAAAACGAAATTGTTAAGCCAGGTAAAGGTCAAGCGTTTAACCGCGTTAAAATCCGTAAACTAATCTCAGGTAAAGTGTTAGAGAAAACCTTTAAATCTGGTGATTCTGTTGAAGGTGCAGACGTTATGGATTCAGATCTTGGTTATTTATATGCCGACGGTGAATTCTGGCATTTTATGAATAATGAGACCTTTGAGCAAGTTGCAGCCGACGAAAAAGCGGTTGGCGATAACGCAAAATGGCTAGTTGAAGGTGATGTTTGTACTATCACGTTCTGGAATGGTAACCCAATTGCGGTAACGCCACCTAACTTTGTTGAGTTAGAAATCACCGAAACCGATCCAGGTCTTAAAGGTGATACTGCCGGTACCGGTGGTAAGCCAGCAACATTAACTACGGGCGCTGTTGTACGTGTACCTTTATTCGTACAAATTGGCGAAGTAGTAAAAGTTGATACGCGTAGCGGCGAGTACGTATCACGCGCAAACAAGTAAGAATATTATTGATGGAAAAGCTCGCTTCGGCGGGCTTTTTTTATCGGTAATTTTCGTTAGCACTATTGAAAATCAACAGTTTGACCACATACTAAGTTATTCAATCCAGATGAGGTATTGTTCATGATTCCCGCTTTAGAAATCAAAGAGTTACAGAAAGTCTATAAAGGTGGCTTTCACGCATTAAAAGGTATTAATTTAACTGTACAGCAGGGTGACTTCTTTGCGTTGCTGGGACCCAATGGTGCCGGTAAATCAACGACCATTGGTGTGATCACTTCATTAGTTAATAAATCATCAGGCACAGTTAAAGTGTTTGGCCATGATATTGACCAAGCATTAGAAACTGCGAAATCCTTTATTGGTTTGGTGCCGCAAGAATTTAACTTTAATCAGTTTGAAACGTTAACGCGCATTTTGGTTAATCAGGCCGGTTATTATGGCGTTGAGCGATCATTAGCCCATAAGCGAGCAGAAAAATACCTTAAGCAACTGGATTTATGGGATAAACGCGATACGCCTGCGCGTATGCTGTCTGGCGGTATGAAACGTCGATTAATGATTGCTCGTGCACTAATGCATGAGCCAAAAATTCTTATCTTAGATGAACCAACCGCAGGGGTTGATATTGAGCTACGTCGCTCAATGTGGGAGTTCTTACGAGAGTTAAACAGCCAAGGTATTACCATCATTCTGACCACGCACTATTTAGAAGAAGCGGAAATGCTTTGTCGCAATATCGCGATTATTGATAAAGGTAATATTGTTGAAAACACTAGCATGAAGCAATTATTGGCGACGCTAGATATTGAAACGTTTGTTTTAGATTTACCTAGCGATAGCATTAAACCAAAGCTGAACGATTTTACTTATCGTTTACTTGATGATCACACTCTGGAAGTGGATGTGCAAAAAGCCCAAGGCTTAAACGGAGTGTTTGCTCAGCTGTCAGAGCAAGGGGTGCAGGTGTTGAGTATGCGTAATAAATCGAACCGCCTCGAAGAACTCTTTGTGCGTTTAGTCGCTAAACAAGAACAACAAGCGTAGGAGCTAAGATGATCTCTACCACAAACTTTATCGCGTTAAAAAGTATCCTACATAAAGAAATTCATCGCTTTATGCGTATTTGGGTACAAACTTTGGTGCCACCAGCGATCACTATTAGTTTATATTTTGTTATTTTCGGCTCATTAATTGGTAGCCGTATTGGTGAAATGGGCGGCTTTGATTATATGTCGTTTATTGTACCCGGCTTGATCATGATGAGTGTAATTACTAACTCATACTCAAATGTTGCCTCATCATTTTTCAGTGCTAAATGGCAGCGTAATGTCGAAGAAATGTTGGTAGCTCCTGTACCAAACTGGGTCATTGTTGCTGGCTATGTTGGTGGTGGTATGGCGCGCGGCATTTTAGTGGGGGCAATCGTCACTATTATTGCGTTGTTTTTTACTAACCTGCATATTCACAATATTTGGGTGATTCTTATTACCGTCAGTTTAACATCGGCAGTGTTTTCTCTTGGTGGTTTAATTAACGCGGTGTTTGCTGGTAGCTTCGATGATATTTCGATTATTCCAACCTTTGTATTAACGCCTTTGACCTATCTTGGCGGGGTATTTTACTCGATCAGTTTATTGCCTGAATTTTGGCAGGGCGTATCACAAGTTAACCCAATTGTTTATATGGTCAATGCCTTCCGCTATGGCTTCTTAGGGATCAGTGATGTTGATTTATCAGTTGCGTTTGGCGTGTTAGGTGTATTTATTGTTGGCCTTTGGGCAACTGCTATGTATCTAATTCGCAAAGGCATTGGCTTAAGAAGCTAGTCAAATATGAATACAAATTCTACTCATAAGCCGATTGGTGACTCGAAAGCGATTGTCACCAATCAAACGGGTATTCACGATAATTTGGCTGAAGTCGTCAATAAGCACTTAACGCATCAATTTGAAAAGCCGTTTCAGGCACATACTCTTGAAGTGTTTAATGAGCTTGATGCGAAAGTTAAGGCGTTTAATGGTGACATTATCTTAGATGCGTGTTGCGGCGTTGGTCAAAGTACAAGGTTATTGGCAAAAGCCAACCCAAATGCATTAGTGATTGGTGTTGATAAGTCAGCACATCGTGTTAATCGTAATGTTGAACAGCATTTTCCTGTCGACCTAACTGGGGTCGATAACTATGAGATTGTTCGTGCCGATTTAAATGACTTCTACAGACTCGTGGATCAAGCTAAATGGCCTGTAACTCAGCATTATATCTTGTACCCTAATCCTTGGCCCAAGTCGAAGCACCTTCAGCGTCGCTGGCATGGCGCTGCTGTTTTCCCTAATATCATTGGGATAGGAAACAAAATCACTTTACGTAGCAATTGGTTACTTTATCTTGAAGAATTTAAGGTGGCGGCTAAATTGGCAGGGCGAACAGGGGAAATAACTCCTTTTCATCTTGCCGATAATGAAGTGGCGCTTACGCCGTTTGAGCAGAAATTTTTTAATAGTCATCAGCCGTGCTGGCAGTTAGAAATTAGTTGACTAATAGCGCGTAAACCTTAGTCGGTTTTAATAAAAATTGGTGAAAATTACTAATAGCATAGTGGTTGTAATCAGTTGTTTGGTGTGTAAGTTTTTGAATTACAAAATTAAATTACTGTTGGTTTGATATTTGAAAGATCATAATAAAAGGAGAATTATTATGACCACGAATATCAAAAGAAATGTATTAACAATTTCACTATCGGCTGTAATGTTAATGCAAGCAACCATTATTTATCTTGGCTAATTGTTAGTTTTCTACTTATTTGAGCTTAAATGGCGCTAAGTTGGGCTTTAATTAGGGTAAGTTAGCTGCTAGCAAAGATAAAGATACAAGACATTTGATTTAATTTTGATTAAACTGCCGCATCCATTTTGTATCGCTAAAAGCTGATCGGTAACATTTTAATTACGGTAACATATGACGGCAGGTAAACGCGCAGCCGATGCATCTATTGAATCGCTGCACCGCATTTTTACAATTCCAGAAGCGCCAGATTCGACTTTAGGTCGGATAGAAAAAGAAATTTCTGAAAATTTGGCTGGCTTCTTAGGGAATCATATTGTTGCTACGGAACAAGCACTAACAGATATTGAAAAGGACTTTGCAGGCGCCACTATCCCCGAACAACCGTCGTTCGTTTCCGATCATATGCACCACTTGCTCGAAAAGTTGGTGTCGCGTTCTGTTCACACTTCAAGCCCAAGCTTTATCGGTCATATGACCTCTGCCTTGCCTTATTTTATTTTGCCTTTGTCAAAATTAATGGTTGGCTTAAATCAAAACTTAGTAAAAATCGAAACCTCAAAAGCCTTTACACCGCTAGAGCGTCAGGTGCTTGGCATGATGCATCGTTTGGTCTATCAGGATAATGATGAGTTTTACCAATCGTGGATGCATAGTGCTAACCATTCACTGGGCGCATTCTGCTCAGGCGGCACTATTGCTAACCTGACGGCACTTTGGGTTGCTCGTAATAATTTACTTAAAGCGGACGGTGAATTTAAAGGTGTTGCTAGAGAAGGTCTATTTAAAGCGCTTAAACACTATGGTTATGAAGGTTTAGCCATTTTAGTCTCTGCGCGCGGTCATTATTCTCTGAAAAAGTCTGCGGATGTTTTAGGCCTAGGTCAAGACAGCGTTATCGCTATTCCAACTGATGAACTTAACCGCATTGATATTGAGCAACTTAAACTGAAGTGTCAGGAACTGAGTGACAAAAATATTCGCGTGTTAAGTATTGTTGGCGTGGCCGGTACCACTGAAACAGGTAATATTGACCCGTTAGATCAAATGGCAGATATTGCGCAAGATTTTTACTGTCATTTCCATGTGGATGCTGCTTGGGGCGGGGCAACGTTATTATCAAATAAATATCGTCCATTACTGAAAGGTATTGAACGCGCTGACTCTGTCACTATTGATGCCCATAAACAAATGTATGTGCCAATGGGCGCTGGCTTGGTGGTATTTAAAAACCCCGCTTCTGTTGCTGCCATTGAGCATCATGCCGAATATATTTTACGTAAAGGCTCAAAAGACTTAGGTAGTCATACCCTTGAAGGTTCTCGCTCAGGTATGGCAATGCTAGTTTATGCCAGCTTGCATATTATTAGCCGACCGGGTTACGAATTGTTGATTAACCAAGGGATTGAACGAGCAAATTACTTTGCTGACTTAATTGATCAGCATCCAGAGTTCGAGTTAATCACTCGCCCAGAGCTGTGTTTATTAACCTATCGTTATGTGCCATCGCAAGTTCAGGCATTTATGAAAAGTGCTGATGTTGCTACTAATCAACGCATTAACAAGTTTATTGATCGCTTAACTAAGTTGATTCAAAAGCGTCAGCGTGAAGCCGGTAAATCGTTCGTTTCTCGTACTCGTATTGAAGTACAAAAATACGGTGGAGAAAAAGTGTTAGTATTTCGTGTAGTGCTAGCTAACCCATTAACCACCAATGAAATTCTTGAAGATATTTTGGCTGAACAGGTTGAATTGGCGCAGGCAAGTATTCAATATTTGCCGGACTTATTAGACCGAATCAAGTAATCAATTGAGTAACAGGTGGCGAGTTTCACTTCCATCTGTTACTTATTTCTCTGCGCTTTATTAAATCAAATTCCCGCTTTTAAACTATTTATTTAACAAAAAATTTACTAATTTTAATTAGTTTCTTATTATCCGATAAAATTGCTCTATAATTTGTTTATCAGATGTTCTTTGAGCGCTATTTATTTGTATTTTATGGAAAATTTATCGGAGATTAAAATGGATAAGGTCAAAATTTCCCTATTGATGCTTAGCATATTTACAGCTTCTAGTGGCGCGGAAAGTTATTCGGCTAAACGTATGGGGAAAGGCTTTACTTCGGTGACAAAAGATTTCACCTCACTTATCAGCAATCCAGCCTTGCTACAACGTTACCAAAAAGAAGATGACCTATCATTCTCGCTTAATATCGGTGCGGCATTATCTGATGAATATGAGGTAGTAGATAAAGGGGAAAATATTGCTGATAATCTTGATGAACTTGATGATGCCATTGACAATATTAGTGATGTCCCACCTGAGGAATTACTTGAATATATTGCTGCACTTGAAGGCTCTGTAGATGAAATCTTAGATGATTTAAATGGTATAGAAGGTAACCCTTTCGAGGGACGAGCGGGTATCAATGGATTTATTAGCTTACCTAATGAAGTTATTAGCTCGGCAATATTTGTTAATGCTTACGGTCGTATTGGTGGGTTAATTGATTATGTTGAAACTGATGAACAGGTGCTTAGAGAAGCTATTGATAATCGAGAGTTAGATTTAAACGATTTACAATCGTATGCTTTGGCTATTGGCTATAATGTGCTCGATATTGGCTTAGCGATTTCTCATCAGTTTGAATTGGCTGATGACACCCAATTAGATGTTGGTGTTAACCTTAAATCTCAGCGTATTGACTTGTTTTATAATAGCATTTCTATTGCAGACTTTGATAAAGATGAGTTTGATATATTCGGCGAAGACAATTTACATGATGATACGGCTTTTAACTTAGATCTTGGTGCCCATATTACTTTTGGTGAACATCAAAATTGGCATGCAGGGCTTGTTGTTTACAATGTAATGGGACATGACATTAACTTTAAAACTCAATCTTTAAACTTTGGTTTAGATCCAAGTGCGGTAGCAGGATTAAGTTATGAAGGTAGTTGGTACACACTTTCAGGTGAAATTGACTTAATTGATCGAGATGAATTTGCAAGTTTAGATGGTTCAAAATATGTTTCAGTTGGCGCAGAATTTAGAGCGGGTCGACATGCACAATTACGAACTGGTTATCGTAAAGATTTTAACGATGTTGAAGGTGATATTTTTACTTTAGGTGTTGGTATTTCACCTTTTGACACGGTATTTGTTGATATTGGTGGTTACAAAGGTGATAACGACTTATATGGTGTTGCACTGCATCTTGGCTTTAAAATTTAGTGTTACCAAGTAATAAATAAAAGTAAAAAGTATAAGTAGCAAAGCAATAAAAAAAGCATAGTGTTTAGTCGACACTATGCTTTTTTTATGACTAATTCTTTAAATGAAAAATTAGTCAGTTCAATAGATTATCACTACCTTTTGATATTAACCTGAAGGTTATCAATCAACCGAGCTTTGCCACAATGGGCGGCAGCTAAAATGACTAGCTCTGCATCGTCCTCACTTGCAGGCTGTAATGTGCGCGCGTGAACTACTTGAATATAGTCAACAGTTAATCCAGCTAGATTAATTTTATGAGCAGCTTGTTTCGCTAAGCCAATAAAATCATCATCATGCTGAATTTGTTCAGCAAGCCACTGTAAACTTTGATAAAGCACTGGAGCTATAGTTTTTTCATCATCGGTTAAATAGCCATTTCTAGAACTTAACGCTAAGCCGTTGTCTTCACGCACTGTTGGTACCGCGACTATCTCAATCGGCATATTTAAGTCTTCAACCATAGTCTGAATCACTTGCACTTGTTGATAGTCTTTCAAACCAAAATAGGCAACGTCCGGCTGCACAAGGTTAAATAGCTTACATACTACTGTTGCCACGCCTCTAAAATGGCCTGGGCGACTTTCGCCACAATATCCTTCAGATACCTGCAATACTTCAACAAAGCTTTGTTTATCAAGCCCTTTCGGATAAATAATATCGGGAGTTGGGGTAAATAATAAGTCCGTGCCTAGTTCAGATAGTTTGTGTTGATCCGCTTCCATGGTGCGTGGGTAGCTGTCGATGTCTTCATTAGCGCCAAACTGCATAGGGTTGACAAAAATACTGGCCACCACTTTATCAGCACGCTTTTTAGCTTCGGTGATAAGTGATAAATGCCCATCGTGCAAGTTCCCCATCGTAGGAACAAAACCTATGGTTAATCCTTGTTTTTGCCAAGCTTTAATTTGTGTGCGTAAGGTAAGAATATCACTAACAATTTGCATACTGTACTCGTCTAACTTATCTGAAAATGTGCGCTTCGCCAGGGAAGTTGCCATTGGATACTTCTGAAATATAAAGCTCTATCGCTTTTTTAATATCACCGGTATCTATTAAGAAGTTACGTGAAAATTTTGGCATATAACTGCATGAAATGCCGAGGGCATCATGCATGACTAATATTTGCCCATCAGTATAGCGACCTGCACCGATACCAATAGTTGGAATGCTGACTGCTTCAGAAATTGCTTTACCAAGCGCTTCTGGAATACATTCTAATACTAACAATTGAATGCCCGCCGCTTCTAGCGCTTTAGCTTCTTCAATCATGGCATCAGCTTGCGACTGTTCACGGCCCTGAACTTTAAAACCACCAAAAACATTTACCGATTGCGGTGTTAAGCCTAAATGGCCACAAACTGGAATACCGCGCTCAACTAAGCCTTTAATGGTATCAATCAACCAGCTGCCGCCTTCAATTTTGACTATAGAAGCACCGGCCTGCATTAATTTTGCCGCGTTAACAAAGGCTTGTTCTTTAGTGGCATAGCTCATAAATGACATATCGCTGATAATCAAGGTTTCTTCAACTCCTGCTTTTACGCAGCGAGTATGATACGCCATATCATCAATGGTTACGGGTAAGGTATCGTCTTGCCCCTGCAAAACCATGCCTAATGAATCGCCAATTAAAATGGCATGAATACCTGCCTGATCAAATAATTTTGCAAAACTGGCATCATACGCGGTAATGGTGGAAATCTTCTCACCATTTTGCTTCATTTTTAAAAGTTTAGAGGTTGTTATTTTTGCCATAATTGTGTCCAATTTTTTGTGTCGGCTGCATCTGACTCATTATTGGTAGTGCAACTTACCATAAATTTTTAAGCCGTTGCTGTCTATTTGCTCACTAAGCTGTTGAATACTATCGCCATCGGGTAATACTAAGTCGGTGGTAATTTCTGCCAGTGGCAGTAATACAAACTCACGCACTTTTAAACCATAATGAGGAACGATTAAACGGTCGTTATCTATCACTAGATTGTCAAACAGTAAGATATCTAAATCAAGGATACGCGGCCCCCAGCGGTTATCTTTGCGAATACGACCTGCAAGATTTTCTATACGCTGCAATTCATCTAATAACGCTAAAGGGCAAAGTGACGTTGATAATTCAACGACGGCATTCATATAGTCAGGTTGATCTTGAGGCCCCATCGGACGGCTAAAATATAATGATGACACTTGGCTGATGCAAGATTTTGGTATGCCAGCTAACGCATCAACAGCTAACTGTATTTGTTTTGCTGGCTCAGATAAATTACTACCTAAACCAATGTATGCTAGCGCCATATTAATCGGCCTGTACGGTTTTACTGCGAGGCTTACGACGTTTTCTTATATTGCGTCTTGGTGAGCGCGGTGATGGCAACGATTTGATCATCATCTGCTGTAATTCCTGATTCGCCGCTTGGAAATCAGTCCACCATTTCGCCAGTGTTTCTACCTCACCACCTTCAATTTCACCGCGTAACAACAAGAAGTCATAGCCCGCTCTAAATTTCGGGTGTTCAAAGGTTTTATAAGCACGTTTACCATCGCGTCGCGCTAACTTATCTTGCAGAATAAAAATGTCTTTCATCGGCGCCTGAAAGCGCTTTGGAATAGCGATGCTGCGTTGTTGCTCTGACATTACTTCATGAAGCGCGCCAAAGAACGCATCTTGCGGTGTTAATTGGGTGGTATTTTTTAACTGCTGAACTTGCTTTTCTAGCGGATACCATAACATTGCCGCTAATAAAAAGGCTGGCGTTACCCGTTGCTCATTATTAATACGGGCATCGGTATTGGTCATTGCTAAGGTGATAAAGGCCGTAGAATATTTATTGTTAGGTTCAGCCAAATGTTGCTCAACAAGAGGGAATAGGTATTTAAACAGACCATAGTCACGCAGCATAGTAAAATTAGCGACCGCTTTGCCTGAAATAAATAATTTTAAAAACTCTTCAAACATTCGTGCTGGTGGAATATTACCCAGTAGTGACGCCAGCTTGCTAATAGGCGCCTCAGTTTCACTACTTATGTGCATATCTAACTTAGTAGCAAAACGAACGGCACGTAGCATACGCACGGGATCTTCACGGTAACGAGTTTCCGGATCGCCAATTAAGCGTATTTGTCGTTTATTAATATCTGCAACACCGCCGGCAAAGTCATAAACGTTAAAGTTGGCAACATTGTAATAAAGCGCGTTAATGGTAAAGTCGCGACGCTCAGCATCTTCTTCTATGCTGCCGTAAATATTATCGCGTAATAGCATGCCATCACTGCTTTGCTTGGATGTTTTCTTACAGTTTTTTTGCTGTTCATCAGCGCTTTCGTGATGACCTCGGAAGGTGGCAACTTCGATAATATCGCGGCCAAACACAATGTGAGCTAGTCGAAAGCGACGGCCGATTAATCGGCAATTGCGAAATAGTGCTTTTATTTGCTCTGGTGTTGCATTGGTGGCGATATCAAAATCTTTTGGGGTGATACCTAGTAGCATATCGCGGACACCGCCGCCTACAAGGTAGGCTTCAAAGCCACCTTTTTGTAATCGATACAGTACTTTCAGTGCATTGTCGCTGATCAGTTTACGAGAAACATTATGTTGATCGCGGCTAAAAACGATAGGGAATTGCCCAGCGTTCTGAGTATCTGATTGAGATTCTTTATTTAGTAATTTTTTACACAAATTAATAACGCGTTTGATAATAATAACCTTAGATAAATAGAGCGCGCAGAAAACGCCGCAATTTTAACCTAGCGTCAGGCAAAAGAGAATGAAAACTATCATTATTCTAGAATAAAAGGTCTAATCTTAACGGCACGTTACTTTAAATTAGCTTATTTTTACGGACTTGCTTTAGCCACTTTGGCTTAGGTTGCAGGTTGTATTTGGCCAATTTGAATTTCTGAGCTTAGTTAAAAAGCAATCACTTGTTGATGGGTTTTAGGTACTTGAGTGATTTGCCAATTGGCAATTGCCCAGTTAATCACTTCTTCAGTAGTTGCCTGTGATAACTCTGATGGAGGCTGCTGATTCAAAAATTTAAGTGCGGCAATTAAGCTGGCTTGTGGCGCGTTAATATCAATCGCTGGCGCTTTGTTTTGTTTACTGAGTTTGTACCCTTCAGCGGTTACGACTAGCGGTACGTGCGCATATTGCGGCGGGTTAAAACCGAAGGTTTTATATAAGGTTAACTGCCTGGCAGTTGGTTCAAGTAAGTCACAGCCACGGACAATGTGGCTAATGCCTTGGTAAATATCATCCGCCACTACCGCTAGCTGATAAGCATAAAGCCCATCTTTGCGTTTAATAATAAAATCTTCACTAGCCAGAGCTGCATTGCATTGCACCTGACCTTGAATCATATCTTGGTACTGATTAATGCCGTGATGGTTGATAAGTCTAGTACCATTACCTTGTTCTGGTAAATTAAGGGAACGACAAGTATAGGTATAAATACTACCGAGCGCTTTGATTTGTGCCCGTGTACATTGGCAATAATAACTTAAAGCTTGCTGATTTAGTTCGGCAAGTAAGGTCTCATAAAGTGCACTTTGCTGGCTTTGATATAGAACATCTTCGTCCCAATGCATGCCGTATGCCTCTAATGTCCGCAAAATATCGCTGGCGGCACCAGCTTGCTCACGTGGCGGATCGATATCTTCTATGCGAACCAACCAAATGCCATTATTGGCTTTTGCATCGAGATAACTGGCTAACGCGGTAACTAACGAGCCAAAATGAAGTAAACCTGAAGGGGAGGGAGCGAAGCGGCCTCGATATTGATCATCAGACCGCTCGTTAAGCGAAAACGCCATATAATTTATAGGTTAGTGGCGAGTTAGCCTGCCATTTGACGTTCTTTGATTTCAGCAAGCGTTTTACATTCGATACATAAATCGGCTGTAGGACGCGCTTCTAAACGGCGAATACCAATTTCGATACCGCAAGAGTTACAGAAACCAAAATCATCTTCTTCAATAAGTTGAAGTGTTTTTTCGATTTTCTTGATCAGTTTACGTTCACGGTCACGAGTACGAAGCTCTAAACTGAACTCTTCTTCTTGCGCGGCACGATCAACCGGATCAGGGAAATTCGCTGCTTCATCTTTCATATGGGTAACGGTGCGATCCACTTCTTCACGAAGTTGGTTACGCCATGCTTCCAAAATCTTCTTAAAGTGTTCTAGCTGCGCAGCGTTCATGTACTCTTCACCAGGCTTCTCTTGATATGGCTCTACGCCAGCTAACGCTAGAATACCTAATGCTTTTTGTTTGTCTGGCATGCTGAATCTCCTAATGCTACTAGTCCAGTATGGGGAGTATGATTACTCGCTTGAATATGCCATCTGGTTTCAATTGCCAAGTTTTAGGCCCTAAGACCTTTCCATAACCTAATTTAAAACGGCTATATTGTGCTTATTAAAATGGTTTTCAAGTAAAAACGCTGAATAATTTAACTAAAGTAATATTTTCAATGGGTTAAACAATAGCGTACCGAAGAGTGGTTGCCCCATTTATAAACAAGCATGACCTTTTAGCAAGATTTACTAGCGTTAGTCAATGTTTATTGGGTAGATATCATCAATAAATTCAATTTTTATGATTGGATCGTGTGGGAAAATCCAGCGTTTAACGGTAATAAAATGTTAAATTTTGTTGTGAATAAGCTTGAGCTTTATGTAAAAAAACGTTTCAAATCAGTTGAATGAAACAGCTAGTTACAAAGCTAAACAACTCTACATTAAAAGACATTATTTAATAGCGGCTAAATAACATTACGCTAAAAATAATAATGAAAATGGATTATCAACCGGCCATATCGTCGCCAACGAGTTGCTGTACGCCTAATTATTTTTTACATCAATTTGATGCGGTAAAAAATCAATTTTGTTTTGTTCATACCAGTCAACAACAATTAAACCATTGCACATTTCTTGATGGCAGAGAAAACTTTTCTATTGATGATATCTACTATCAAATAGACGGTGCTGAATTTGTCGAACAAACTACCCAATATGCCAATGCCAATGCCAATGCCAATGCCAAACCTTTAGCCATGCCGTCGTTTATTTTTCATATTGGCTTTTGTGGATCAACCTTGTTGGCTAAGTTACTTGGCAATTTATCAACTAAGGTGGTGAGTTACAAAGAGCCGCAAGTACTGATTGATTTTGCCGAGCTTAAAGCCAAGAGCCATGGTTTATATCGGCAACCTAAGCGTTGGCAGTCGTATTTTTCGGCAACTGTTAAGCAATTAAATAAAACGTTTACTGATACCCAACGAGCTGTTATTAAGCCATCAAATTGGGCGAATAACTTACTACCTGAACTTGTTGGTTTAAATCCTCAAATTAAGGCAATGTTTATAACTATGCCGTTAACTGAGTTTATTGTCGCGATTATCCGTGGTGGAAAAGAACGTATTGGCTTTTTATATCAACTTAAGCAACATTTACTGAGTGCTTTTCCTGAGTTAATTGGCATAAGCCAAGCTATTGATGGCAGCGATGATGAAATAATGTTGCAGGTGACGAAGAATGCGGCGTTAGTTTACTACATGCAACATCAGCTTTTTTATCAAGCGCAATCGAAGCTTGATACAGCTAATTGGCAGCAACTGACCTACAAGGAAATCGCCAATAACCCGTTAAACGTTTTACAGCAATCATGTGAATTATTTGAAATTAAAGCAGCACCGCAAGAGCTTGAAAGCTCGGTTGCTCAATCAATTGCTAGGCATGCTAAAGACAGTAGTTATCCATTTAATGAACACCAACATTGTGCGATTTCACAACAAATTATCTATAGTTACCAGCAGGCAATTATTTTGGCTGAGCATTGGTATCAACAACAGTTTAACAGTGAACAAGGCTGTCAAAAAATTGCTTAAATTAACCTAAGGTTAAGTTAGTGGTGTAAAGCTAAATTTGAGCGTTATTCATATAGAAAAGTGTAATGCTTAGTTAAATCAACTTTATACTCGATTACTTGTACGCCCGCATTTTTCGCCTGCTCAAACGCAAGGGCATAGTTAGGGTCTATATGCTTAGCAATTTTTACCGATTCAATACCTGTGTGTAATATGGCAAAAATCAAGGTGGCTGATTGCCCATTAGTCACCATATCGCTAAGCTCACGTAAGTGTTTTTGGCCACGCACTGTTACTGCGTCAGGAAAGTACCCCTGATTTTCGCTGAGTAAAGTGGCGCTTTTTACTTCAACATAGTTGTTAGTTTGACCATTAACTTGATCCTCGTAGGTGAGTAAAAAATCAATTTTACTATTCTCATTGCCATATTTTACTTCGCGCTGCAAAGTTTGATAGTTGGCAAGTGCAGAAATTTCCTGATTAATTAAGGCGTGCTCAATAAATTGATTGGCACGAATTGTATTAACACAAATTAAGTCACCATTGGCTTTTTCGGTTAGTTCCCAGCTCAATGGATACTTTCGTTTGGTGTTTGCTGACGTGCTGTACCACACGATATCGCCTTCATCTGCACAACCAGTCATTGCGCCAGTATTAGCAACATGTAATGTTGTGATTTTGCCATCGGCTAATACGACATCGGCAAGGAATCGCTTGTAGCGTTTGATTAGCACAGCCTTATTTAATGTTATGGTCATACGGTTATTGTTATGGTTAATTATCTTAGGGTTACTTGTCTTTAGGTTATTAGTCTTAAGGTTTGACGTGTCCTATAAAGCCAAAGACTATAACATAGTTAGCTAATTTACTGCGTGAAAAGAGTCGCTTGGATGGAAAGCTAAAACAGTAGAAAATTAAAGACAGCATTCATCAAAGTTTACGATATAATGAAAAGCGGTAGGTAAGTGGGGAAGACAATGTTACAGCATTTTTACAGTGATGAAGCGGTTCGATACAACAGTATTGAAATAGCGGTGATCCTGCAAAAATTTCGTGAACTACTTGAACACAATCAAGTGTTTAATCAGCACTTTATAAATAATTGCTACTGGATAAAAATCTCAGAATCTTCATTGGTAGAGCTGTTCCCATTTATTGAAAAAGGCAAGTTATTGCGTACTTTATACCGCATGAAAGAACTTGGCTTAATTGCGCAGAAAAAAGATCAAAGTAATACCTATTGGTTTACTGTCACTGAAGTTAAACTTCAATCTCAAGCCGTTGCTAGCCAAGCTGATCATCAAATAGCCTCTCAAGCGACTTCTCAAGGTATACCAAGCAATCACCACCATCAGCAAACAACAGAGCCTGCAGCATTTACTGCAAATGGCTTTGAACCTGCGGCTAAGCGCCTTTGGTCAGATGTTGACGAGCAATTTATGATGGAATCAGTGGCTAAACTGGTACAAAAACATGGCTATAATCAGCAACACTTTTTAGATATTTGGCACACATTTATCTCAACTATGGATGCCAATGGTGAGCAGCCACCAGCAAGAGTGGATCTTATTCAAAAGCGTTTTGTTGCTTATGCCAATAAAGTGCAACTGAATATGAGCCATGCCAATATGCGATATCAACATTCGGTTACACAGAATCAACAGAAAAAAGATCAGGCGGTAGAGTCTTGGTTGGCTTATATTAATCAGCCGCGAGAAGATATTTTATGTAAAGTTGATACCAGTCAGTTGCAAACTCCGGTGCTGGATGTCTGGAATAGCTTTATTAATAAGTCTTATGAAAAGCAAATTCCGCTTAAACATGATTATCAAATCGAAAATGGCTTTACTAATTATTTACGCGCTTGGGTAAGTAATGAGTCTAAACCTCAAGCTGGTAAAAGCACTTACAGTTCGCGTAGCAGCTATGAAAAACTTGACTACAACAGTACTTCTTGGGCGGATGATATTGATTTAGAGGGATTATAATGAATCAGCAAACACCAAAAAATATCACAGGTTTGGTGAATCAGTATTCACCTGATAATCAACAACTGCAGCAGCGTGAAGCAAATCCAGCGCCGCGGGTTCCTCAAGAATTACAAACCATGATTAATAAAGTGGTGAGCTCTATTGATGGTATGTATCAGTTTTCGGGGTTTCGTAACAATACTAAATTAGATTTATATAAAGCAGAATTAACCAAAGCGCTATACAAAGTGCGAGACAAGGTTAACGAACAAAGTTTAAAAGCCGCTTTAGATTTATTTCGCACCAAAGGCGGTAAATTTCCACCGAGCGTACCTGAATTTATTCAAGCGGTGTTAGGCGAGCATGAAGAGCAAATTAAAGCGCCTGAGCACCACTGGTTTGATGCGTCAAAAGCATTACCTAAATATTCAGCTGAGCAGATGAGTGAAATTGGCAAACACGGTATTGAATTAGCGCGCGCTGCTTTGCAGAAAAAGTTAATACGTTAGTTTTATTAAACGCTAATGCACTAGCTAAATAGTGATAATTTCGCAGTAAACGACACAATAATAAAAAAGCCACCTAAAGGTGGCTTTTTTACGTTACAGCAACTCGCCAAATACGAGTCATGAAACAAAGGAAAACGTTTAACTTTTACGAGCAAATCGTAAGCCTAAAGCAATAAGTGCTATACCAAAAATAGCAATAGTGCTTGGCTCTGGTACTTCAAAAGATAATGCCGCTACGCGCATACCGTCAGCTGTACTTGAGCTGAAGATAAAGCTATTACCTGAAATTAATGTGGTGTTGAACGCCATGTTTTGATGATTGCTATTTAATGTATTCGTGTACTGGTAATTGCTTTCACCAAAATCAATTGATGCTTGTTCATTTTGACCAAACGAATTGCCACCCCAAGTTAAATCAGTAGGGAAGAATAAATTAAAGTCAGTAAAACGAGCGCCCTGTGGGCCAGTAATTTCAAACACTAAGTATTCATCGTTAGCAACACGGCCTTGCTTGTCTGTACTCCAAACACCTAATCCATCAGCATTGCGATGTACGTCAGCTTCTTTGCCGTCGCTATCAAATGCTGTGATTGAAAGGGTTATACCTTCCTGCTTATAGATTAATGTATCGAATTGACCTTTCTCAGGGATAGATTCAAAGTTGAAGCTAATCAAGTTAGCACTGGCACTAAACGCTGTTAGTAATGAAAAGGTAACAAGTGCCGCTTGGCGAATAAATTTAAACATGATGTCTCTTTCTACAACATACTTCAGAAAAAACAATTATTAGCAAAACCTATGCCGCATACAATAACTCTAAACAAATCTGAAGGTTACTGCGAATTTTGCACTTGGCTAAAAGTGGAGTGTAAATTTTTTTGACATTATATTTAGCCATTTTCAGTTGAGGTAAATAATTCTGCGGCTATTTATTTTCGATTATTAATCACAGGGGCTTAGCAATTACAGTGAGGCTGGTATACTGGGCAAAACAACATAGTGTTCACAATGTTAAGGTAAAATTATGACCTCTAAAACGACAATCTTTCTTACTAATCAATCTCCTTCTACTAATTGGCAGCGCAATAATTTAGTGCAAACTATTGGCGACGATATTTATGTCTTTATTGATCAGGCTAATAAATTTCCGCTTCGTGATATTCAAAAAGCAGGGCGAAAGATTGAAAGTATGGGTGTTGAGTTTGCTCAGCTTTGTGGTGATGCTTGGTCATCAGCTACGCAATGGGCATTTGCCTTAGGTTTTACCTGTGTCGGTAAGCTTACCAATGTTGAATTTACCGGTGACGAGAGTGAGTTGTTAGCTAAAAAACTGGCGGTATATGCTTGGAGCCGAGATTTAACTAATCAAACACCTGCAGAGCTTTATCCAACCAAACTTGCGGAATTGTCATTAGAATATTTATCAGCGCTAGCTCCTGGAAAAATTTCCAGCACGCTTATTACCGGTGAAGCGTTAGCCGAACAGGGACTGGTTGGTATTTATAATGTTGGTAAAGGCAGTGTTAATCCACCTTGTTTACTGGAAATTGACTACAACCCTAGTGGAGAACAAAGTGAAACGGTTTCTGCATGCTTAGTGGGCAAAGGAATCACCTTTGACAGTGGCGGTTATTCAATGAAGCCAAGTGTTGGCATGTTTGATATGAAATGTGACATGGGGGGCGCTGCCGTCGTTGTTGGTGCTTTAGCCCTAGCGATAGAGCAAGGGTTAACTAAGCGCGTAAAATTATATCTGTGCTGCGCAGAAAATATGGTGAGTAGTTTTGCCTATAAACTAGGTGACATTATTACCTATAAAAATGGCATCACTATGGAAGTGGCTAATACCGATGCTGAAGGGCGTATTGTTTTAGCCGATGGCCTATTAATGGCTGGTGAAACTGGTGCGCCATTAATTATTGATGCCGCAACCTTAACAGGGGCGGCAGTTGCCGCAACTGGTGGTGACTACACGGCGTTATTCGCATTAGATCAGCAAACCGCACAACGAGCTATCAACCAAGCCAACCAAGTCAATGAACCTATTTGGCAATTGCCATTAGAAACATGGCATCAGGGAAAAACCCCATCGTCGTTTGCCGATACTGCCAATAGCCGACCAATTCCGGGAGGCGGTCCAGGCGGTGCAAGCAATGCGGCTGGCTTTTTAAGTCGTTTTGTTCCAAATGAAGGGCAAGGCTGGTTACACTTTGATCTGGCTGCTGCTTACAATGGTAAAGCAACGGATATTTGGGCGGCTGGCGCTACTGGGTTATCGATTGATACAATTGCGAGTGTGCTAACAGCATAAAGTTAAGCACGCTCATTATTAGCAAACTTGAGATTGTTCAGCTAAAAAACTTTGTAGCCAGTCTTGTGCGCTGGCTACATTGCTAAACACAAAAAATGGCAGTCGACAACTGCTGTAAATTCGCCTTAATTGCATTTGCTGAATGTCGGCTTGGGCACTATCTAAAATCACCGTTGCATTAGCAATCATATTGTTTTTCATTCGAAACTTAGTGATATCTATAATGTGCTTTTCAGCTTCTGGTGAAAACACGCCACTGCCTTGGTAAACCACCAATGATGCCCAGAGTTGGTGTTTCATTTCTATGGTTAGTTTGACCATATCTTGATGGTACTGCTTAACTACATCAGCATTGAACAGGTTATTTGCTTGGACAAAAAGAATGTTGTCTTTTATCTCAATATTATATTGTTCTTGATGTAGTGCGTTCATGCCAATATTTCCAAATTTTTAAAGGGGCTATACTTGTATCAGGCTTAGCAAGCTTTGCCAAGTAAGCAGATTTTCTCCAAGTTACAAGTTTTATATTGCTATTTAAAACAGTTGGTTGTAACAAAATTAATTAAACTGTTACTAAATAATTAGCGAAATATGAGTCTCGCACAGGCTAATTGTTAGGCTATTGCGGAATTAGTGTTAGACACCTGTTAGCTAGCGTTTATCGGCCAAGTTTGCATTGCTTGATATTCAACGCCTAGGTTGGTTGAAATCGAACGATATAAACTAAAGCTATTAAAAGTGAGCTTATGTTGAAAGCTTACTTGATTAGGTAATGATTTAGATAATGGTTCAGGTAATTGCGTAACTTTTCGACTTAAGGTGATATGAGGATGATAAGGCCGAGGATCTAGATTAATGCCAAGTTCGTCGGCGGCAATAGCCAGTAGCTCCACTAACTTAGTTAACCAATTGGGTGTATGTGTTAGGCCTAAATATAACACTTTTGCTTGTTTAAATACGCCAAGCTGATCTGTGGTTAACTGCACAGGTTTAATTGTCTTGTCTATTGTTTTTAGATTAGCTTTTGCCGCTAGTTCGTTCACGGCTTTAGCAACCGATGTTAACTGAATTGCGTCAAGCTGACCTAAAAACACTAAAGTTAAATGCAAATTATGTTGTTTGGTGGGTTTAGGTAATGGCGGGGTAATTTGCTGTTGGAATTGGTTAAGTAACGCTTTATCTTGCGCGCTAAGATCAAGGGCAAAAAAATATCGAGCCATAATGTTTATTTACTAACAATTATTTAGTGTAAAAACCAAATGCAGGTAACAGTTAGTAAAGCATTATCGCTCGATATTAATCAATTAATTTAACGTCGTAATTAATCAGTAGGATTAATTAACCTGAGATCTGTATAAGAACTAAAGCCGAGTCACTTTGATGCTCGGCTTTTTCGCTTTAAATGTATAGGCAATTAGCCCTGCCATTAGATTTACCATAAACGAAATACAGCTACGATGCCT
>NZ_JBQMTM010000029.1:0-26567 GCF_053470325.1 Colwellia sp. MEBiC06753
TTTCATGGAGTCGCCACAAAGTACCTTGATCATTACCTTGGTTGGTTCAGGTATATGGATGCTCCAGGAAACCTTAATGAAAACAAGCTATTTCGCATTCAACAACAGTTAATGGGAACATAGCCTTAAAAATAAATGATTTGATTGACCTGATGTACCTTGCCGGCAGTAGTTGACGGTTTTATTCGTCAAAGTTGCTAATTCTTTGTTGCCTTCTTTAGGGTATAGCTCAACTAATTGTTGAAAAAATCGTCGGTACTTTGCAAGCAACGTAAACTTATTAAATATTTCATTATTAAAATCAGCAGCAAGCTTCTTAGTGTAATGTTCCGCAGTGTTTTTTTTAGCGTCTGCAATACGCTTTGTGTCAACGGTTGCCAGAACTAAAGCTAATGAAGCAGCAAACGCTAAATAACAACTAGTAACAACAAATACTCGATAAAGATAAGTGGTAAATTGATTTTTGGGTTGTAAAGTTAACCGCAAAACCGCAATTAGCACTAGTAAACTCATTATACTAATCACTACAATCGGCACATTCCATTTACTTATTGCTCGCTTGGTTAATTCCACCTCTTCAACAAAGCCGACAAGCAATAAATTGGCAACAGCGTCCTGACTCTCGCCACTATTATCAACATATTTAATTTCACTTTCTAAGGTAAATGGATAAACATAGACACGATATTTTCCATGAGCTAACTTAACATCAACATGTGAAGAATTGGTGGGTAATTGAAGAAATTCTTGCTCAGGTTGCTCTTTTTTAGTTGAGGTAAAGCTACTAAAAAATCCACGCTGATTTTTAGCAAAAGCATTGGCAATAGCATTCAAATTAGTAAATGAAAGTTTAGTATCGTTGCCTAAGGTCGTAACGACATTACCCTGACTATCAACCACTAACACCTTACTAAAGCCATTGCCTGCACTAGGCAAGATATCACTGTCGCTTAATGTTGCTAGCGCTTCGTTATCAATTTCAACAATGAGCTTTTTCGATTTAAGTGTAAAATTAGCACCTTTAAATGATGTGCCTTTTTCACGCTCTTTTGTCATCGCATAACTAGGAAACAATGCTCGTATCGCCATCGAGCTTTCGCCTGTATCTAGTGCTTGTTTTAATTTATGAAAGTTATTATTAATGGCTACCGATGTTTCAAATAAAATACGATAGTTTTCATTATTGACATAACTATTCCGTACTGACATATCTTGAATAAAATACAAGCATACGCTTATTACAATAACAGCAGGAATTAAAAGCCACTTACGGCTTCGCTTATTAGGATGAGTATTGCCACTGACTTCAGGCGCTTTCTCTGTTGCTTCCATGCTTGGCTCCAAGTCTAGTTGTATAAATATCGTACAACCCTAGAAAAAATCAAGCTAATTCGCCGAATCATTAAACTTTAGCTATTCTGTATGCTAGTAAGCAAAGAAAAAGGAAATTTCTAATGAAACTCTGCGCATTAGATATTGGACAAAAAAGAGACAGCCAGGGGCTAGCAATACCAATACTGGCATTACAGAGTTTGACTTCAACGAACAGCTCGCCTTGGATATTGAACAAGCTTGTGAGCAGGTTAACCTGCAGCGAGTTTATCGTCGCACTTATCAAGCTTTACCAAGTGACATCAATGAACTTAATCCTGACTTTATAATTAGCTTGCATTGCAATGCATTTAACCAAGAAGCTTCTGGCTGTGAAATGTTGTATTACCATAGATCTGCCAAGGGTAAAATGATGGCAGCGATTTTACAAAATGATATTCGATCGGTTCTCAACAATAATGATCGTGGTATTAAAGCCAAAAGTGCCGAAGATCGTGGTGGCTTTTTATTAAAGTACACCAATGCTCCTTGTGTTATTGCTGAGCCATTTTTTATTGATAATAATCATGAGTTAGCAAACGCACAGGATAAATATCAACAAATGGTTGCTGCTTTTGCTCAGTCAATAGAATCTATCGCCAGTATGTTTGAGCAGCAAACAACACAATAGCCCACAATAAAATAGCTTAAGTTTCACGCACCATTGCCGATAAATTAATCATACATTACAGTATTTAATTAACCGGGTATGTTTGACCATATTGTTGCCACTGACACGACGAAAGTAAGCAGTACAAATAATACTGCTAAAGAGCGCCAACGTAATAAAGAAATTAAAAAGTATCAGGCCTCAGCTAAAGAGCCTAAAGTAAGCGCCAAAATCAAAGAAACTTGGAATGGTGAAGAGCGCCGTCAAGGTAAAGACAGAAGAGAGCAAGACACCATAAAAGTCCGTCGTTTAGATAGTCGCTGTAAAATAGATCGCCGTGCCAGCAAACTATCGATTCAGGTTTAACTTAGCTCAACACAAAAGTACTTTAAGATATCCCTGCCATTTTATCCCCTCCAATTGAATATTAATGCTCTCCTTCACGCTATAAAATTTAATCTATAAAAATTAATAGTATAAATAGCTAAATCAATTTCTAGATGTTAGCCAACAAAGCGTGTAACTTTATCCCACTGAAATTATATTTTTAGCTAAGGCTAAATTAGCAAAGCGATGAAACTATTTAGACAAGATTGTTAATTACCAGCTATAGCTTATAACTATTACTTATTTAACAACAGACCGGTCGGTCTGTTAATGTTCCCCTAAGTTAAGTGTGATGATTTAACCATGAGAGATGCAGAGCAAACTAGACAGTTAATATTAACCGTAAGTAGTGAAGAGATCCGGAAAAACGGGTTTAACGCTACTAGTTTGTCAACGATATTGGCTCAGTGCAACATTTCTAAAGGGGCGCTTTACCATCATTTCAGCAATAAGCTTGAATTAGGTTATGCGGTCTTAGAAGAAGTTTACACCCCAATGTTCTTATCAATGTGGGAGCCTGTTGTTACCCAGGAAGATCCGATTGATAGTTTAATCAATTTCTTTAGCTCAATGGTAAATGAAATGAGCTGTGAGGATATTATGTGTGGCTGCCCTCTTAACCGATTGTGCCAAGAAATGGCAACAGTCGATGAAGGCTTTAGGTTGCGTATTTTAGCTATGCAGCAGCAACTTAACACGTTGATCTCAGAAAATCTAAGACGTGTTAGTCATCTACTTCGCGATGAGCTGAATTACTCCCAAGTGTCATACTTCATAGTATCTGCTTTTCATGGCTCAACCAGCCTCAGTAAAAGCACTCAGAGTAAGGCCTTATTTGAAATGGTCATGTCTGAGCTATGTCGCTATATAAGCGCACTTAAAAAATAAGCAAGTGGTAGAAGTTTCACGCTGAAATTTCCATGCAAACAACAAACCGACGGGTCGGTTTAATCACTAAGGTTTATAACATGTTTAAATTTTTAATTTCACTAATATTTGCCATCGCTAGCATGGCAGCAGTGGCCAGCAGTCAACCGCTATCGCCATACCAAGTCTTGGAAAATACTGGTAATGAACTATTTAGTCGTATTGCTAAAAGTCAGCAGGAGCTGGCTAAGTTTCCAGAACTGATGCGAACTATTGTCGAAGAAGAGTTAATGCCACACGTTGACTACCAATATGCCGCCTACCAAATTTTAGGTAAACAATTGAAAAAAACGACAGCTGAAGAGCGCAGTAAGTTTGCTCAATCAGTTCGTCATTATTTAATTCGTACCTACGCAACAGCATTGACAAAGTACCAAAATCAGCAAGTGTTCTATGAGCCAGAGCAAGATGTTGCTGACAAAAAACTTGTGGGTATCAATGTCAAAATAATTGATAACTCGGCACCAGAAATCGATATTCAATTTACTATGCGTAAGAACCATAAAACTGGTGAATGGAAGGCTGTAGATATGGTAGTTGAAGGTATCTCGCTATTACAAAGTAAAAAAGCTGAAATTAATCGTAGAATTCAACAACAAGGCTTAGCTCAAGTTACACTAGAACTTGCTTCAATAGCTAAATAACCCCAGACTAAATACTTCCCTTTGAGGAAGCTTTGCTTTAACGCACGTTAAGATCGCTTAGCTTCCTACGCTCAATTTGCCACGCTATTAATTTCTAAAACCTATGTTTATACTAAACCTTAACGAAATTAAGGGAACTATATTTATGTCTGGCACAACCATGGTGGTTTTAATTGTTTTAATTTCGGTGGGTTTTGGTGTGATTTACGATATGTACCAAAAACATCTGAAATTTAAAGAAAAAACCATGCATATCAATCAAAAGTCAACTGAACACCAACAAGAACTAACTGCTGAAATTAGCGCACTTAAAGAAAGAGTTGCGGTATTGGAAAAAATTGTTACTGACGAAGGCTATAGCGTTGATCAGGAAATTAGAAAATTATAACAACAGTGATAATTACTGATGAAATTAATAATGAGATCTGAGTTTGATAACTTACGTCTAAATGATAACCATAGTTACGAAGCCGATAGCAATGGTGAAAAGCAAGTGATTAAGATTTATCATCACGACACGCTCATTGCCAAATGTGTTAAACACAAAAAATCGATTCGTTATTTTGGTGTCAGTGGCTATCAGCAATACTTGCTGAAGGACTAAGTAGTGTGTCAACAAGTTAATTTCGATATAAAACATATCAATATAAAATCTATTGCATTAGTTATTAGCTTAGTAATGATGTCGATAACCAATGCTATTGCTGACCCCATTAAAGGCAAACCACTAACTATTGTCACCGATATTGCCCCACCTTTACAGTTTATGAATGGCAATAAACTTGACGGTTATACCACCAGAATAGTTCGAGATGTACTATCTAAGTCACAACTAGAGGCAAAGTTTGCAGTTTACCCATGGGCCAGAGCTTTTAAACTCGCAACCGCGCAAAAAAACACGTTAATTTACCCTTTGATCAGAACCCAAGAGCGCGAAGATGAGTTTATTTGGATTGGCCGATTAATGACCATGAAAATGTCTGTTATTCGAATGGATACTGCTAACCATCAACCGCTAACCTCATTAGAAGATGCCAAGTCGTTAAAACTTGGCATAATGCGCAACGACTATATCCATCAGTTTCTTGATCAACAAGGGTTTGAAGAGTTCGCTCACTACCACCTTGCCAGTGATCTACCTCAATTAATGGCGCTTTTATATACCAATAAAATCGACGCTATAATCGCTGACTTACCCCTGACTAAAGTAATGGCCTTATCATTAGGTTACGAACCCCAATTACTCACTTCGGTTTATGACATTCCCAATCAAGATGTCGATATCTACTTGGCGGCCAGTAAATTAACCGATCAAACGATTATTAACCAACTCAAGCAACATATGCCCTACGCGGGCTAATCACCATATTTCTATCTGTAAAGCTCTATCAGCAAAACAACACGCATTTAACCCTACCGGTTACAAATTGATACTCGACAATTACAATTTCTTTCAGTAGCAGCCAGTTCATTAACCTATAGTTTGTGCCAATTTTCTCCAATGCTGTGCATAACCAATGAAAGAAACCTTAATAATTTTTAGTTTTTTTATTGTTGTCGGTAAGTCTAGTGGTGCTTTGAGTTTTACGGCAGCGGTGATTATCGCTTTATTTGGTGTGCTTATTATAGCGCTGAGCTTTGGCAAAAGCTTACTAAGCACACTTCACACGCTGAAGCGACAGCTACGAAACAACTCTTCAAACACGGCAAATTAATGTTTGCGCGCTTTATTGTGACCAGAGGCTTTTACCGTCAGCCTTGGTTGCTGACTTTTTACTGACGGCTTAGCGACCGACTTACTGGGTTGGCGTACACGATTTTCCGCAAATCTTTTCGTTGAATTGCCTCTTACGCTTTGCTTTTCTCTGTAGCGGTTATTAAGCAAGTTATTATTATTTGAATATCCTACTTTCGACGTGGCATGAGATAGTTTTTGATACTGTTTTTGTTGTTGGTATTCTTTAGTGCGGTTCTTAATACCACTTTTTCGTTGCGTCAAATCATCAGTGCTCATTCGGTGCTTATATTCATTGCTTCTAGCGTTTAAACGCTTATCCGTCGCTTTAACTTCCTTGTTAACGTAATGACGTTTATCTGAAGACCTATCCCACTTACCTTGTTGCTTTTCTTTATTTCGATAAGACTTAGGTGATATTTGCTTGCTCGTTGAGTGCTTAGCCTTCAGCTTACCGTTGCTTGGCGCATAATAATCTTGCTTACGTTTCGCTAATTGATGCTTCACTTCTTTAGCGCTATGACTGCGTACTAACCTTGCTTGGTTTTTATCAGCAATTTTTGCAGACATACGCACGGCATTACGTTGGTACTTTTTGGCTAATACGGGGTGACGATAGGCGACATTTTTACGGTGAATTGGCTTATGTGACCAACGTTTACTATAGCCGGAATATAAAATTTGATGGCGCTTACGATAAAAGCGAGGTTTATGATGATTTATCACCACATAACGGTGATGCCAGTGCACAGCACTAAAGAAAAAGCCGACGCCGATATGTACCCCCGAAGACCAAGCAATGGGGTGATAGTAATTATAAGGTGAACTGTACCAATAAACTGGTGGGTAGCGTTGCCAGCGCCAGTTACCATAGACAATACGGGTGTCATAATACGGCACATAAATAACTTCGGTACGCCTTGGTGCAATAATAATTTTTTCATCATCGTATTCAACACTAGCTTGGGTAAGGTTATCTAAACTCCCCGCCTGTTGCGCTTGATACCTAAGCTCCTGTATAGCATCAAGCACACCCTGCTCTTGTGCTAGAAAGGCATAGCCTAGCTGCTGCATCCAGTTCAGATCATCGTTTAACTGATTTAATACTCGATCAAACGGCACAATAGCCTTAACACTTTCGTCCCAGTCAACACTAGCAAGCTGCTCAGCAATATCATCACTTTCCAATGATAAATGTTGTTGACGCCAGCGGTAGGCTTCGATCACTTCAAGTGGATAACTGGCAGCAATTAAAATATGACTAAGTAAGGTGTCAGGATATAGTGCAATAGGCGCTAAAATTTGTGCAAGTTCACCTTCAGAAAGCAGATTAGGAGCCTGTTCTGTGTTTTGCTGTTCACCCGTGCTCACTTCAGTATCTATTGATGGAGTCAGTGGGTAATTTTGATTTGCTAATACTGGCGCAGCGGCAAAAAGTAGTAGTCCAATAAACGCATAAAGTTTCATAGCAAGTACCTAATTATCAACTTAGGATATCAGTGTACTGAAAGTAAACTTAACTAAAACTGAACGACTTTAGCTGTCAGTAGGAAAACTCAAGCCAAATAAAGCGCCGCCAAGCTGTGCATCACCCGCAATCGTAATTTTACCACGATAGCTCACGACTATATCTCGCACTATTGCTAAGCCAATGCCATGACCTTGCTGATAAGTATCTGCCCGCTGACCTCGCGATAAAATACGTTGCTTATCAGCTTCCGCAATACCTTTACCGTCATCAGCGATTTCAATATTTAAATAACCTTGCTCAATATAGGCGCGGATCTTAATTGCAGTGTTAGCGGCTTTATAAGCGTTATCAACAAGATTACCCAGCATTTCCAGTAAGTCCGCTTCATCACCTCGAAATTTCAGGTCTGGCGCAATATTCACGGTAACAGTTAGGGTTTTATCGCGATAAATTTTTTCAAAAGCCGCTAATAATTTATCAACGCACGGCCGAATGCTAACACTTAAACGCCAAGCAGCTTGCCCTGCACTTTGTGCACGTTTTAATTGATGTTCGACAATATTGTTAATTTTATTGACTTCAGCGGCAATATTTTGCTCGGAAGTAGTAGTTGATTGAATTATCGCCAAAGGCGTTTTTAAGCTATGAGCCAAATCCGCTAACGCATTGCGGTAGCGTAAGCGCTGACTTTGTTCGTTTTTTAATAAATGATTTAACTGATTAATCGCAGGTAGTACTTCGCTTGGGTATTGCCCTTTTACTTGCTCAGCATCGCCCTGTTCTATATCCGTTAACGCTTTCGTTAAATGATTAAACGGCATCAATGTCCATTTTAGCCAGAGCCATTGAATCATGATAAATGCTACAGCTACGACTAACATCCAAGTTAATAGTTGCTGCTGAAATGCTGATAATGAACTTAGATAATTTTTTTGGGCTTTTATGATGTGCAAAGTCAGCGGAAACTCGGTTACATCATCAGAAAAACTTACCGAAAAGCTAGAGATAAAGTAGTCTTGTTGTTGAGATTGATAAAATAATCGCTGACCTAACTCAGGCAATTTTAAGCTTTGGCTATCAATAAAAGTGTCGGAAAAATTAAGTGCAGACGGTGACGACCATAAATTTTGATTACCTTGGTTTACGAGCGCATACACGCCCGAATCAATGACATTAAATTCACTGTCCAGTAGCTGCTCAGGTAAAACTAGCTCTCCGTTAATAACTTCAGTATCAGCCAAAATCGCATAACTTTGTGCGACCAATTCTTTTTCAATCGCTGCAATGATATGCATTTTAAAAGCGTTGTTCAGGGTAAAGCCAAGAGCAGGCAGCAATATCAGTAACATAAAGACTGCGCTTGCCCCTAATCGAAATTTTAACGAATTACGATCCATGTTTTAATCGATAGCCTTGCCCGCGCAGGGTTTCAATAAACTGATACTCACCACTAGGATCGAGCTTTTTACGTAGGCGCCGGATAAATACTTCAATGACATTTGAATCAAGATCAAAGTCTTGATCATATAAATGTTCAGTTAATCGAGTTTTTGATATTACTTGACCGCTATTTAGCATTAAATAAGCAAGTAAACGGTACTCGTAACTGCTTAATGATACCTCTTGCTCTGACACCATCACTTGATGACTGGCTGTATTAATACTGAGCTCACCAATAGTAATAATCGGGCTTGCTTGTCCAGCACTGCGACGAATCAGCGCATTTAATCTTGCATGCAATTCTTCGTATTGAAAGGGTTTTGTTAAGTAATCATCAGCGCCTGCATCAAGTCCTTGCACTTTATCCTGCCAACGAACACGCGCGGTTAAGATAATAATTGGAAAACTGACTGCTTTAGTACGAAGTTCGGTTATTACCGAAATACCATCACGCTGCGGTAAGCCAACATCAATAATGGCGGCATCATACGGGTGTTCAACTCCTAGATATACCCCTTCTTCACCATCGAATGCCGAATCAATACTATATCCTTGTGCCAGCAATGACTGCTTAATGTGTTGATGAAGCTGAGCGTCATCTTCAACCAAAAGTAATCGCATTAAATATTTACCCTTTTACTCGGCCAGTTGTGCCATCGACAAAAACAGAGATTACCCGACCGTCAGTAGTGATGACTTTAACGCGATAACCACCAGCAGCTTGCTGCACTTTAAGCACTTTGCCGCCATATTTTGAACGGGCATTATTGGCCGCTTGTGATGCACTAATGGTATTGGGATTTACCCGTTTTTGATTTTTCGGTTTTTTATCAGCGCTGCGCTCAGCACCTCTATCGGCATAAGATTCAACATAAGTAAGCGCAGAAGCATCAAATGACAATGCACTTGAGCACCCAAATATTAAACCCAATATCACAGCCAACTTTTTCATAATTACCATAAAACATTAACTTAGCGATTAAACTAAGTGTAAAAGAATGCAGCCAAAGTTAAAACGCCTAACCTGACTTACTACTAATATATTTTTTCTAGCTGAATACAAGCTGAACTAAACCGATAGCGGTTACATTCAGTTTATATTCATTTTGCAAACGGTTTAATGGCAGTAACCGAACAAGGAGCTGCTTATGAACGTATTCAATGTTAAGCAAGAAAAAACAAAGTCATCACCTCAAGCCAGTAGCCTTATTGCAAACGCTAGCCAGCATGAGCATTATCAGAGCCAGAACCAGAGCCAGAACCATGTTCACAGTAATCAGAAAGCATGGTTGAAAATCATTATTTGCTTTTGGTGCTTTGTCTTTATTATCTTTTTCTCTCATAAAAGTCATTCGGCTGAAATTGCAGCCCACAACGAAAAGAACAACCAACAAAGTTATCGCACTTATAAAGCCATCGAATATTATTCAAGCGCTAACGAAACTACTCCTGAATTAGCATCAAAGTTGACGGAGCTGACTAAGCAAAATTCTTTAAATACTGCCGCTATTTCCAGAAAGCAATATTTGGCTGAAAAACAGAAGTCTGCCAACAAATTGGCTCAAACAAAGCTTAACGCTCAAGTTGTCGCGGCTAAAATTCACTGGCTGGAATTTTCAATTTACGATGGCTACACACAATTAATTGATGATATTGACGGTGACGGCTATTACCAGACGTTTAATTTAGCTTTTGATGCCGATGTCTATAGTTATGATGAAAACAATCAAGCCAAAGTCTATGCCGAAATTTACCTCAGCCAAGACCAAGGTCCATGGCAGTATTTTCATACCACCGATGATTTTATAATTTATGGCGAATCAGCAGACGATGAATACCAAGTGCTATCTAACTTAACTTCGGGTTATCGCCCCGCTGGCTATGACATTCTAATTGAGCTATATCAATCGGGGTATTCTGGCATAGTGGCAAGCCACAGTAGCGATGATAACAATCAACTGTATGCTCTACCGCTAGAAAGCGATGAGTTTGATCGCATTGAACCGCATAGTCACAGTGGTGGTAGCATTGGGATTGTGCTAATTAGCTTATTGGTGATGATATGGCTAGCCCGTTGGCAACATTCAAAACAACGCATTATTTATAGAGAATCATTTAAATAATTCTCTATAAATTAGACATTACTGACAAAGTAAATTAGAGCATTACGTTTATTTAATCTTAACAACTGGAATTGTTCACTTACCGGCGTTTGAATTTACCTTTGAATTTGGGTTTGAAGGAGTTTGGATTTGAATTCGCATTTGAAAAAGCTAGTCTGATTATTATATAGTCAAATACACGCTAATTTTAACGGTGTTAGAAGGACTTACACAATGTCGGCCTCAGTAATCGCTTTGTCAGCTTACCTTGCAACCCTAGGCGAAAATATTCATGGCGATAAGCTTGAAAATATAGCCAACGATAAAACATCAGTTATCATTGATTATCAACAAACTGATATTGCGCTGAGCTACCAACAATGGCGTATTATCGATCAAAGTGTTTGTTACAACCTTGAACAAGACACCTCTGCCTATAGCGCCTGCACAGAAAAAGCAAAATCTTTGTTTAATCAGATATGTTCGGCACTCACTAACCGACGCTACAACGCTGACAAAATTGCCAATTATAAATCTATGTATTGCCAGGCAGCGGTAGCGTACCAAACCCAAATAAATACAATTTCTTATGGCGCTAGCAATAAAATGAGCGATCAAGAGCGCCATTGTAATCAGCTTATTTTAAAAGCCCTAGTCAATACTAATGCAGAAACCGTACGTGCTAGGAACAAAGCATGTGAAGGGATAAAAAAATAACGTCACTAGGCCTACACTAGGGCTGCACTATGCCACCAATATGACCCCACTAGGACAAAGCCTGATAACGGCGGCAATGACCTAGTGATTGCTAATTTAGCCTAATGCCTTGAAGAACCAATGTTTAACAAATTAGCTGTAAGTATGAACGACACTATTTTCAGTGCCAAAATCATTTGGAATATACTGATCAGCTTGATAATCATTTTCCCATTCTTGGCCATCAAGTAAATAACGAAAATGAAAGCTTTCACCAACCGGTAAGCGCATCTTAGTACGAAATACTTTAGTTTTTTTATTAAGCTTCATCTCTACCGGTTGCCAGTCAGTAAACTCTCCTAATAACTGCACTGTATCAACGTCATCACGGCAAAACTCAAATGTTACTTCCGCTTCATCTTTGGTTTTAAAGTATTTTTTTGTCAACATACCTAGTGTCCTTAAGCTGCTTAGAATGATTCAATTACGACCAATAACAGTCGGTTGATATAAGTCAAACAATACTAATCAGTCACATTTAAGCTTTTGTGAAGTTTTTATAAAAGTGTGCGCAAATATTGTGCAACAAACTCAACAGCGCATTATTATTTGCACAATGTTTGAGCAAAACTTATTCACTGATTGCATCAACCAGTAATGCAGCACAAATCGTACCCAATTCACCAAAAACTGGTACGACAACTAATTAGCCCAATTGAACATTGTTGACATTGTTTTCGACGGCTTGGTTATCCACCACTTGGTTTTACTCGGCTTTGTCTTTGTGCTTGGCTGCTAAACGGTTCTCACGGGTAACCAATAAAAAGGTTAAATACATTTTGGTAGGTAAACTAAAGATAATGCCCAAAGCAATACAGCCAGCGCTGATAATAATGCCACTAACACCTAACTTTTCAGGAAGGTGAGCATAACTGATAAAATAATGGCCGAGCGCAAGTAAAAACAAGCCGATAACAATACATATTTTCAACCACTTAATAACTTGCTGTTCTGACATCTAACGCTCCAATACTCCAATCACCGCCTACTTAACTCACTTTATTACTCTACCCTTTAGCAAGAAAATTAAACTTGATATAAGTCAGAGTATTGATCTTTAACCTAAGTAAACACATATAGCTGTTATAGAACACAATTAATCAGTTGCAAATAGATACCTATATGACCTGCAATATAAAGCTAGCGAAATAAGGAAACACCATGCTTAACTTTACTTACGCCAACAAAACCATCATTCATTTTGGTAAACAACAAATTGCCAAACTTAACAAAGCCATCAGTAAGCAAGCAAAAGTGTTACTGGTCTACGGCGGCGGTAGTATTAAAAACAATGGCATATACCAGCAAGTATGTGACGCACTTAGTGATCATCAAGTTATTGAGTTTTCTGGTATTGAACCAAACCCAAGCTATGAAACTACCATGAAAGCGGTAGAAATTGTTAAAGCCAATAATATTGATTTTATCTTGGCCGTTGGCGGTGGCTCGGTTATTGATGGCTGTAAATTTATCGCCGCAGCTGCCAAATTTAATGGTGAGCCTTGGGATATCTTAGCTAAAAGTGCGCCAGTGACTGACGCTGTGCCACTGGGAGTGGTATTAACCTTACCCGCTACAGGCTCTGAGTCTAACAGCTTTGCGGTAGTTTCAAAGCTCGCAACTAAAGACAAGTTTGCTTTTGGCTCTCCGTTAGTACAGCCAGAATTTGCCATTTTAGATCCAAGCGTTATGGCGTCGCTACCTGAGCGTCAGCTAACTAATGGTATTGTTGATGCCTTTGTTCATGTTATGGAGCAATACTTAACTTGCAGCGTTGATGCAAAAGTACAAGATCGTTTTGCTGAAGGTATATTGCTTACGCTCATTGAAGAAGGTCCTAAATTGTTTAACCAGGCTGATAATGAAGTTCGCGCTAACGTTATGTGGAGTGCGACCATGGCATTAAATGGCTTAATTGGTGTAGGCGTACCACAAGACTGGTCAACACACGGTATTGGTCACGAAATTACCGCATTATACGGTTTAGATCACGCGCAAACTCTAGCCATTGTTTTACCGAGAATGATGTGGGAGATGCGCGCGGAGAAACACCAAAAATTACTGCAATATGCTGAGCGAGTTTGGGGCATTTATGAAGGCGATACTGAAACGCGAATTAAAATGGCTATTGAAAAAACCGAACAGTTTTTCCACTCAGTAAAAATGAAAACCCGACTAGGTGACTATCAGCTAGGCGAAGATGCCGTACCTGCACTTATTTCGCAGTTAGAGCGTCACGGCCAAACAGCAATGGGTGAGTCACAAGCAGTGACTTTAAGCCGCAGCCAAGCAATTTTAGAAAATTCGCTGTAGTCCAGTTTACTAACAACAAAGATAAGCCCTCAAATAAGGGCTTATTTTTTTAAGGTTTTCTTACGAATCGCTTTTGCAAATAACTTTTATTGCGAGTAACTTTGTATTTCCAATAATCAGGGGATTAACTTTTTAATACGCTGACAAGCAGTGATAAAGCAATCGACCACATGATGACAGCAACCACTAAATTAATAACCCGCTGAACTTTCGGCTGGCTAAGCCAAGGAGATAATTTCGCTGCAGTAATAGACAATAATAAAAACCAAGTAAACGACGCTAAAATCGTTCCCGCTAAAAAATACCACTTCTCATTTGCATGAAACTGACCACTGATACTGCCAATAATCACCACAGTGTCTAAATAAACATGAGGATTTAATAAAGTTACCGCTAACGTGGTAAAAATAACCGCTTTACGGGTACTCGAACTTAACGTAGATGAATAGTCGCCATGTTGCGCTTGCCAAAACTCTTTAAAAAAAATCCCGCCATATACAGATAAAAACAAAATGCCACCCCAAGTGATAATGTGATAAAGCCAGTCATTGCTTGCCACCAAGGCGCCACCACCAAAGACGCCCATCGACATCAAAACAAAATCACATAGAATACAAATCACCGCCGCAGTAAAATGAAAGTTTCGTTTAATCGCTTGGCTTAGCACATAAGAATTTTGCGCCCCTAACGGAATTATCATTCCAGCCCCAATCACAAAGCCTTTTGCCAAAGTAAAGATCATAACCCACCGTATTAATTCACAAATAAAACTAGCGCTAAATTAGCTGGCAAATCAAATTAAGTAAAATTAATATATTTTATCTATCATTAGTAAATCTTATGATATTCATGGCTCAGTTATAGCTGCAGTTAAATCACTTAGTGATTACCGAAATATGTTTTAGTCCAAAGGCCATTTAGAAAAAATGAATAGCTTACCCGATTACAAATTACTAACCGCGCTTGATGCGATTATGCGAGAGCAAAGCTTTGACAAAGCGGCTGATAAACTGGCGATCACCCAGTCGGCGATATCCCAACGTATAAAGCAATTAGAGCTGTTAGTTGGCCACCCCGTTATTATTCGAGGCACGCCACTTACCTTAACGTCGGCAGGAGAAAAACTGTTAAAACATATACGAGAGGTTGAGTTACTGCGACACCAATTAAAAAAAGAATTGTTTCCAGAGCAAATGCAATCAGCAATTAATGTTGCTATAGCGTTAAATGCTGATTCACTGGCTAGTTGGTTTATCCCCGCAATTTCACCGCTTTTACAGCAGTACCCTATCGAGTTGGACTTACACGTTGCCAATGAAAATGCTACTCAAACAATGTTAGCTAAAGGCGAGGTATTCGCTGCAATTAGCACACAAAAAACTCCAGCAACCGGCTGTAAAGTAGCGTATTTGGGAGAGTTAAATTATTACTTATGTGCTAGTCCTGAGTTTATTCAACAATATTTCGCTGAAGGCTTAACACCCGAAACGCTAACAACAGCGCCAGGAGTTAATTTCGATGCCCATGATGAAATGCATACCGAATATATGCAGCAAGTTTTTAATTTAGCGCCAGGACAATATCCTTGTCACCGGGTACGCTCATCTGAAGCCTTTGTAAACTTAGCGTTGGCTGGTGCCGTTTATACGTTATTGCCTATTACCCAAGCAAATAGCCACTTTGCTAATGGAACTTTAGTCAATTTAGCACCAGATAAGCCATTAGTTCAGCATTTATACTGGCATAGCTGGGCATTGGAAAAAGGTATTCATAAACGTATTTCTGAACGAGTTGTTACTTTTGCCCAAAAACTGCTAAACCATTAACGCTAAACGTAGCCATTAACTAAACATGCGCTTTAAACTGTCAGCAAAGGCAACAAAACGTTCTTTTAGCGTTTGCTTAAGCTTTATATCAATGCCGCTAAACACTGCGCACCCTTCAATAATCAAGGTTGGCGAATTTGCCGTAGCTAAACCAGGGGCTTTATTATTAACACTACCAAAAATACAAAATGCTTTTGATACAACATTGACATCTTCAGGTACATAAATATTGTCACCACTAAAAAAACTAAAAATTTTAACTGTGGTTTCTTTCTGGCTAAATTGCGCTTGAGTAAAGTCGAGATCTGCGCCTGAAAATACACTTAAAATTCGAATTTCTTTAGCCACTTTCCAGACACCTGTGTGCTCACTACCACTAAAAACATTAATGAAAGTATCGGTACTAGTACCCTGCTCAGCACCATTTTCCATGTCATTATCTGAAAAATAGTGATGAGACATATCGCGCTTTTTTGACTCGACAAATGTTTTATCAACAGACAAGGGTAAATCCTGTGCTTGCTCTGCAATCACCTTATTGTCTTGGCTTTCCATAGCAATATCTAAGCGACGTTCAAATGCTTCATACGATAATTCACCATGACTGTAATTCATGATCAGTTTATCGATAACTTCGTCTCTTACGGTTTGAGTTGGTCTGTCTTCAATGGCTACTGGCATCACTATTCCCTTTTATTCAATTACAGATGTTCGCGTTAAAATATTAATAAATATTAATTTCAGCAATTTAAGAGCAATTTACGCACCAATATCACTTAGCTAATAATATCAATAAGTTAAAAAACACCAAATGTTATTATTTTGTAAATAATACGATTAATTAGTGGTTCTTGCTAACTTTTTAGCTGAACTTTTAGCTATTGATTTAATTGAACAATGCTAACGAAACTATGCTGACTGAACTAGCTCGACGGAAGTATGCCAACGGCACTATGTGGCATAAAGTATGTCAACTAAACCTGCTTTAAACCGTGGAAACGTGGTAGCTAGTTCTATACCTTCTTGTTCTTCAATACAGATCACACCAATATCCAAATCGTTGCCACCGTACTCACCTAAACTACCGGGGGTTGGGTAACCAATATCCGGTCGAGCTAAGTAGCCAGAGCATTTTGCCAACAAATCAGCAGCCCATTTAGCTTTGATATTTGAATAAACAATTGATGGTTCCCAGCTATGAAAATGAACAATCAAGCGAGCTTTAACTAAAGAAAATAATTCAACCAGTGCTGCCACTTCTGGTTCAGAGCCCGCATGTTTGCCCGGATAATATCTATCTTGCGTTTCACTTGGACACCAGCAGGCTGATGGAAAATTACGATTTAAATCAACCCCGTTGCCATTAGTGCGGCAGTTAGCTTGATAACCGTCTGGGTTTATACAAGTAATTAATAACCAAGGAGCCAAATTATCATTAGTGGTTTCATGATGAATTTCATTTCGGTCTTCATTATTTGCGTTGTTAAGCCAAGCCAGCCATTGCTCAGCCAACATCACCCCTTCTGGTTCATCACCGTGAACACCACCAATAAAAATAATCGGGGCTTTTTGCGCAATACTTGATAATGCTTCACTACCATAGAGTGCAATGGCGTTACCATTTGCTGATTGTGCCCATTGTGGCTTAGACCAAATAGCCTTCATAAAGTCCTCTTGAACTAGCGCGGGTGAATAAGCGCGGGTGAATTAGGAAATGTGTAAGCAATTAATTATTGCAATAATTCATGATCGCTTGGCAATTGATGAATAATCCACTTCACTAAGCGCTTTTTAATATTCAATAAATTTTCTTCAGCTTCTGGTAATGGGATCACCAACTTATCATTAACCAACAAACGATATATACATTCTATTTTGGTATCTTGAGAATCAGTATCAGCAAACGACTTATAGCCACGTTTGGTTGCATAAAACTGCCCCACTGATATCGCTTTTTTTAATAACGCTTTTTCATTTTTTACTTTTTTCATCTTGATCCTTTTTACAGTACCTGACACATTTGTATGTGTTAACACCAGTCTCTTTCAGCTCCCTGCTGACATTTCACACAATTAAGCTGATGGCCTAACATGCTAGCTCGTCAATGCTCTGTTATTACCCAAGGTCGCTGGATCCAAGGTGGATCATGGCGAACATGTTGATTATGACCACATGCTAACCTAGCCACCCAATGCTGTTCTTCATCTTGATGATAGCCAACTATTGCTTGTTTCAATTTTGTCACTAGGATGAGAAATAATTTATTGATAGTGTTTACAGTATCAGCTCACTTACGGAATAACAAAATGCATTTAAAAGAAATTGCCCAAGAACATTTCGATTGGGTAGACGCCATGGGCTGGCATAACAAAACGCCACTAGAAGCACTGGCATTGGTGGCTTCTGAAGTTGGTGAAGCAATCAACGAATGTCGACAAGCAACACCAAGCGAGCACTTTGGTGAAGAGCTAGCTGATATAGTGCTAAGGGTGCTAGATCTAGCCCACTGGCAAGGCATTGATATCGAGAAAGAAATCCTCGAAAAAATCGTCAAAAACAAACAACGTGGTAACCGTGGCCGATTAAAATAACAAACAGCTCTGACCAGACATTGAAGTTACTTGGTGAAATAGTGAATAATAGCCAAGTTATTTTTAGGTGTAGAGAAGTAAATGAACGTTAATAATTCACAACAACTTACCGACGATACTGTTTTATTTGAACTTAACGGTTACATTCAATCTATTTATCTGATCAAGCAACGCAATGAACTTATGTTGCTAGATGGTTGCTGCCGCGCAGATATAAAACTGATAAAGCACTTTATTTTAGCCGAGTTACAATTATCGTTGTCAGCATTGAAATTAGTGGTTGTCACTCATATGCACCCAGATCACGCAGGTGCGGCTCATAAACTCAGAAAAATAACAGGTTGTCAGCTTGCCTGTGCTAACGTCGATGGTCACTGGTATACCGGCCTTGATGGCAAACTCATGCATTTAACTGACTTGGCACTAGCTAGCTGGGTTGGCCAACGTAAAGGGAAGCCTAAGGCTAACTTATGGTACAACCCTAAGCTTAACCCCGATCACCGCTTAAACGATGGCGACAACCTGCCCTACTTTAATGACTGGCAAGTGCTTTATACTCAAGGCCATACTGACCGAGATATTTCGCTGTTACATAAACCAAGCCAAAAGATATATGTGGCGGATTTAATGGTGATGGTAAAAGGACGCTATATTCCGCCGTTTCCTTTGTTTTACCCGAATCGCTATCGCCAATCACTTGAACGGATAAAAGCGCTTGCGCCAAAAGCTGTCATTCTTGCTCATGGCGGTGAAGTACAGCCTAATGAAGAAGATTATCAACACTTATTTGAACGAGCACCTAAGGTACCTCTGACCCACTGGCGCTCGGTAAAAATCAAACTAAAACGGGTGTTATTTAGCCAACGTTCGAGCGATTAACTCCTGCGCTTTAACCATAAAATGATTAGCGTGTAACTCGTTGTTAATTTGCTCAAGCCGTTCAGCAGAAATAATCTGCGTTAAATAGAAGAATTCCAAATGCTCCGATTGCTTAACATCTAGGGTAAACAAGGTTGATAAGTCACTTTGCTGTTCAAAAACCACCATTTCGCTTAACCGACAAACGATATAGCATAAAATTAAGTCTTTTGATTGCTCATTATCCAGCGCTAGTTTTTTCACGCCATTAACCAGCGGCGAATATTGATAGCGAATATCTTCAGCAATTGATGTGGGCAACTTCCAAGCATTAGCCAAGCTAAAGCCAACTACCGCACTATTAGTGCTGGTAATTTGCTGAATGTGATTTAGCCGTTGAAAAAAGCTTTGCTTGGTTAAGTACTGCTCAGCTAATTGAGGTTTAGCCGAAAGTAACACTAAATCGCCAAGGTATAACAATAAACATAATGTTGATAACTCAGAGGCATTTTCTTTACCTAAACTTTTAGCCAGCAATAATGCTAACTGGCTGGCTAAAAAGCTAGCCGACCAAATTTTGTGATAAGCCTGCGCTTGTAGTTCATCATTCATCGGTAATTGGGGTTGCATGGCAAATTGCAATGCAATGTTTTTTACTTGAACAACGCCAAGAAAAATAATGGCGTGATTAATTTCTTTGATCGGTTGCTGTAAGCCATAACGTGCAGAATTCACTACCGTCAATATTTTAGCGGTAATTTCAGGATCTGTTTTAATCAATTCTGCTAATTCTTTTTGTTCAAATGAACGCGTCGCCAATTGTACTAACATTGGGTGCGGGTTACTAAATTCATTCAACATCAGATCAATTTCTGCTGATAATTGATTGGATAAATCATCAGGCGTCAGTAATGAAAAATTTAGTAATTCGTCAGGAACTTTCAATGGCTGACTTGGTGCTGACAATCGCGAGGATGCTGTAACCTTATCTGCAGCTAATTTTCGCTGCCTTTGGTGGTCAATTGCTTTTCTTGCGGTATAGCTAATGTTGTTTGATGTTGGTACCGATGTATATTTGTTTGATTTATCGCGATTTAAGCGCTTGAAAATAAAATAACATCCAATTAATACCAGAATTAAAATAATGACATCTGTTGACATACAGCTCCCTGTCTTGTGTCCATACAATTTAGCCGACTACTTTAACCAATACTTTATAAAACCGCTAGTTTTGATAAACGGATTTTTTAAATTCCTAGTAAAAATTGCTGTTCAAGTTTATCTGAAGAGTTTCTTGTGCAATGCGTTACGTTTGCGTCAAGCATCTGGTTGCCATTTGACGTAGCACCTAAACTAAGTGCTACTTCAAATGCTTGTTCATAGGCAACGCATTAAAACCGACTAAATAACAATTTAAATAGCAAACTACCTTTGAGGATACCTTTCAAGCTAGATACCAAGCTACCTTTCAAGTTAAAGAGCAAGCTGAGACTTAATGTACTCTAGCCCACCAACAACCGCAGCAACTTGTGCCAGTATGCAGTTTTCATCATCCGATTTTGGGCTATCAGGATAAACTTCCGTAGTCGTAACATAAACACCATCGGTTAAGCCTGCACATAAGCCCAGTTGTTTGCATGGGTAATTAATCACGCCAAATTGCTCTAACGGCGCTCCAATAATTTTACCGTTTTCATCAGCTGGCGCGATATGAGTCACTTTTGCTACTTCAGCAATAATTGCCGTCTGAAAATCAGGCGCAGGTCTTTCACTATCGCCAACCAAATAAAAACCATCTGGAATATTCCAGTTATCTTGAACTATACCATCGCGAGCAGCTAAGGCTGGACGAAACTCTGAATTATCGGTGTCCGTGGTTTCGTGTAAATCAATATGAGCAAAAATTTCATCATCAAGTTGATGAATAAACTGCCATACCGCAGCTGACTCTGGCGCAGGGCTATTAGTATAAAACGAACGATTTGGATCAATCGCCAATGGATTCCAACGATTAATCGTTTCATAACCCCAAGGGCTAATACACGGCAGCACAATGATATTAAATTGCTGGCTGTATGCATGTATATGTGTTTGGGCAAAACGAATAGCGCCTTGAACGCCACTGGTTTCATAACCATGAACGCCGCCGGTTACTAAGATGGTCTTTTTATTGCCATCCCAGTATTTACTTTTAATCGCAAATAACGGGTAATCACAGTTAACGCCTTCAATTTCACTGTAATTAAGCTCACCATATTGCACTAACTCAACTTCGTTAGCGAATGATTCAATTTTTTCAACAACTTCAACTTGGTAACTACGCTTAACCGACTGAAGATTTAGCCACTGTGCTTTTTCAGCCTCTCCCCATTTAACACCCGGTTGGCCAATGCCATAATGTGTCATAAAACCTCTTGCTACTATTTTTCTCTTGTAATATTGGGCAAAGGATAATGCTGAGTATCGCGTTTATCAAATTTAAATCTGTTAGCAGCTAAACTTTGCTTGTTTTGACAGCCACTAATGTTCCTTTAATCAGCGATACCCTGATAAAAAAACTGATAAACAAAACCCAATAAACAAAAATCAGATAATCAAATTAACGGTTCACTCCATACTTTTTCCATTACTTTATTTTTAACCATAAATTTTAAAACCATAAATGTTTAAACAATAAGCTTTTAAGCCATAAAAAATAGAGCCCAATTGAGCTCCGTTTTTCCTGTCATTATTTTGCCTATTTAGCACCTTGTCGTTACCAACTGTTAACAAATCAACACAACACAACACATTAACAATTTGTCGAGTTTTTAATAAATTCGCTGATTTATCCTGAATGAGCTATCCAGAATGAGCTATCGAAATAAGCTACCCATAAATAGCAGCCCCCTTGCTTAGTTACACAGCAGGTGATTATTTTATTTTAAGTGCGGCGTAAGAAGTAGAAGTCGCCGCAATTTACTTGGTTGCAGCGACTAATTTAATGCTTGCTTGATTAATGCAGATGAGAAACCACTGGCTTGCCTTTTGGCGGCTTAGAAACTTCAATGCCGTGTGTATCTAGCCACTTTTCGGCACTAATTGGCTCAAAGCGCCCTTTTTCTTCTGGCTGGTAGCGAATTGGCAGGCCAGCGCGCACATTGGGCTGCACGTTGGAGTTTTTCACCACAACTTGTCCATTGACAACAACCCAAGGAATGCCAGTAGAAGGCAAGCCATTTTGGCCGGCTTTATAAGTTGCATGATCGGTGACAGTGTCGGCATTAAACAAAGTTAAGTCCGCAACCATGCCCTCTTGCACTCGACCGCGCTTTTGCATGGCAATAACACCTGCATCGCCGAGGTGCTTGGCACTCCAGTAACTTAGCTGCGCTAACGTATGCATCAATGGAACGCCATTCTCACGTGCAAGACGCAAGGTTTTGGCGCGCGCTCCAACAGTGCGTGGATGTCCGGCATATGCACTAAAGTCTGCATCCCAAGACAACAAATTGCCGTCAGTGCTTGCTCCTGGCATGCCGTCACTGCCAACTGTCATATGCGGCATACGCAGCCAGTTTGGCATCCAGTCTTTACGTGGTGGCAGAAATACAACAACCATAGTGCCGGGGTTTTTCTTGACCAAGTCGTCGTATTTTTCGCGGCTTAGGTAGATATCCTCTTCTGCGAGGTAAAGTGTGTCTTCATAGCGATAGCCGTATTTTTCCAGCCACAATTCTGGGCGCAGGAAATCGGCGCCAACAAAAGTAGAGCCAGCGATGTAAGGATAGTGCTCAGACCACATATTTAGGCCTTTGTCGCGCGCCATCTGCAATTTTTCTTCGTTTTCTTCCCAGCCGTAGTCGTTGTTATGGGCCAGTAATAACGGTGCGCCAAGCAACATGGCATTAGTAAACACCTCATCAAAGGCAATCGGTGCCTCGGTTGGCGTCTGTGTATCAAGGTGGTAGCGTGTGTGAACCGAAGCTACACGCCCATAGCGCGCAGCCGCTTTTTGCATTTCAAACACTTCATAACTGTTTACCCCGCGAGCAGCGTAAGCCAGTGGCATACCGACACCCAGCGCCCCCTGTCGTAATTGCTCGTCAACGCTCTGGGCGATGGCATTCAACTGCTCGGCATTGGCTCTAACCGTAGACCAGCCGACCACACCATCGGCAGCGGTTTGGTTAAGTAAACGTTTACTATTTGAGGCATCAACAGCGCCATTAAATTCTACTTCAGGGTCTAACACCTGCATACGCGCCATAATATGGCTAACCGTAACGCCGTAGTTCATTTGCCAGTTATCTTTTTTATCGGCGTACCACTTATCGATATTAAAAGCTCCAGCCTCTAAATCCATACCGTAAGTAACACCATCACGTAATGCGCCTTTAGTGGCAAACTCATCCATGCTGTGATAATGGGTATCGATAAAGCCAGGTGCTACCACTAAGCCGTTGGCATCAATCGTTTCTTTACCTCTAATGACACTTTCAGTGATAGTGGTAATTTTACCGTTTAAAATGCCAACATTTCGAACGCCGTCAAATTGCGTTTCTGTATCCATCACGCGGCCATTATTGATCACTAAATCGTAATTTTGAGCAAGTACGCTTCCCATAGTGGCGGCATGAGTGCCGATAAATAAAAGCGATAAACATATTCGCTTATAACCCATTATTTTCATTAACTTATCCTTCAATGTCTTTTTGTAATGTATTTTTGTAATGTCTTTTGTAATTTTATTGATGTAATTTTTTTTAATGCCTGAATTAATGTTGCGCTAGTGCCCGCGTAAAGCTTGCATAAGTACCTGAATTAACGCCTGAGTTAACACCTAAATTATTGCTTGTTCCAAGCTGCCTTTAAGCAATTAACCGAGTGAATTAAAACCTGTCTGCCCGAAACGGCGTGGTATCAATATCGGTTGCTTTGCCAGCGATCATTTGGGTGATCAACCGCCCTGTAATTGGTCCTAAGGTAAAACCTTGATGACCATGACCAAAGGCTAACCATAGCCCATTGTGATTAGGCGCAGGGCCAATAATAGGTTTCATATCAGGTAAACACGGACGGGCGCCGCTCCAAGGCTTATCAGTTAACGCTTGCCCAAGTTTTAGAATCGCTCGCGATTTTTGCTCGGCTAAGGTCAATTGCTCATAGTTATTATCAGCTTCTAGCCCCGAAAAATGAGCACCAGTACATATGCGTATACCGCTTGGCATAGGCGCCATAACAAAGCCAGTTTCTGCTTCAATCAGTGTATGTTTAAGCCCAGCTGTGCCAGCTTGTTGAAAGTGAATGTGATATCCTTTCTTGAAAAATAGCGGTATAGATAAGCCTTGCTGCTTTAACCACTTAGCCGACCAAGGTCCTAGCGACAGCACGGCTTGTTCAAATTCAAGCACCTGGCCTTTAACCTGAATGCGCCAACAATTCTCCAAGCGCTGTAATGACTTAATTTCTGCTTCAACAAACTGCCCGCCCATGTGCACAAACTGCTGAAAATAAGCGTTCACTAAATCATGAGGCGATCGCGCCGCCCACACTTGACGCCAATGAATAGCCCCCGCCATTTCAGACTGAATGGCTGGTTCAAGTTTTGCCAGTGCTTCACTCGTTAGAAACTCGGCCTCAACGCCACTGCCTTCAATATAACTGTTAACTTCTTTACAGCGTTGTTCAAACGCCTGTTTTGTTCGATAAATTTCAAGGTAACCACGCTTTGCAATAAAGCTTTCAGCGTTTGATGCTTGAATCATTTCTTGGTGGGCGTCTAAGCTAGGTTCGATAATTGTCGCGTACTCGTGACAAATCTTTTTATATCTTTTCGGGTGAGAGTTATACCAGTAGCTAAATAAAGGCTTAATTTGTTTGAATGTCTCTGAACATTGATAACGAATATCAATTTGATTATTTGGCAGTACCTTTAAAAGCTTAGCAATACTACGCGGGAAAGCGTATGGGCGAATAGCCTCTCGTTGTATTAAACCGGCATTGCCAAAAGAAGTTTCATTACCCGGTGGTTTTCGATCAATTAATGTCACCTGATACCCTTCTTTTTGAAGGTGCCACGCAATTGAAACGCCAACCATTCCTGCCCCAAGCACTGCTATTTCTTTTGACATTTTATTAGTCCCCATTTGATTCAGCGGGTGCTGAATTTTTTGCTACAGATTCAGTTACTGACGGTTTAGTTGCTGAAGAGTCACTTATTGACGACAGTGAAAAACCTGCCTTGCGCTGTTTCACCCACGCCCAAGCAATAGCTGCAATCACTACAAAGCCAATATAACCAAAGATGGGATACACAAGTCCTACTAACTCAACAAAGCCGAATTGACTACCAAAATAGGCGAGTAAGCCAAATATCAGCGACGCAATACGAAAACCTTGAGTATTTGGAGTCACAAAACGTGAAGTAAATGAATATAACACGCCAACAAGAGTGTTAAAAATCATCAGGAAAATAATGACTGATAAGCCAAGGGCAATGGTTGGCGAAATTTGATTAGCTAAAGCTAAGGTTGGCATAGGCGCATTAGCAATGACTTCAATATGGCTAAATAGCGCCAAGCTCATTAATAACATTAATGCCCCTAAAATAACGCCGCCCAATATGCCACCCTTTGCTGCCTTTTTGGCACAGCCAATAAAGCCGCCAGTAATGGCTAAAATGGCAATACAGGCAAATATATTGTAAGAAACATAAAGCAAAGCGGCGAGAACCCAATTATTGGTAGCTTTGGGCAACTGCTCAACCGAAGCGATATAAATCTTACAAAGGAAGTGTAGGAAAGATCGCAGACAATTTACTTAACCGAGAGTTTAGCGCAAACAAGCCTAATCAGAAGTGGGTGACGGATGTGACGGAGTTCAAAGTAAACAACCAAAAAGTGTACTTATCGCCTGTAATTGACTTATTCAACCAAGAGGTCGTGAGCTACGAAGTACGTAAGTCGGTTACGCTGCCATTAGTAACCGATATGTTAGAAGGTGCAACGAGTAAACTTAAACAAGGAGAAAAACCAATCGTACACTCAGATCAAGGTTGGCAATACCAAAACAGAAAGTATCAAAATCACTTAAAAGAAAATGGCTTATCGCAAAGTATGTCTAGGAAAGGTAACTGTTTGGATAATGCCGTAGCAGAAAACTTCTTCGGAATATTAAAGAGTGAGATGTATCACAATGAAAAATTCAGCAGTGCCGACGAACTGATTGAAAGTATTAAAGATTACATTCATTATTACAATAATGAACGCATTAAGCTGAAGCTAAAAGGCCTGAGTCCGATACAGTATCGAAATCAGGCCTTACAAGCAGCTTAGAAATGAGTCCAACTTTATGGGGTCACTTCAAGGCTCGCTTTTTTTATGATGATTTTTAACTAAATCTAAGGCTATGTTCCCGTAAATTGTTGCTATACTGTATGTAGATACAGTTAACGAGGATTTACTCATGATCCCAGCACAATTTACAAAGCTGATAACCGAGTTAGAAAACTTAACGGATAGCCAAGCCCGTTATGTAGAGAAGCTGCTGAAAGGC
>NZ_JBQMTM010000003.1:0-270531 GCF_053470325.1 Colwellia sp. MEBiC06753
GGGCTTGGCTATCCGTTAAGTTTTCTAACTCGGTTATCAGCTTTGTAAATTGTGCTGGGATCATGAGTAAACCCTCGTTAACTGTATCTACATACAGTATAGCAACAATTTACGGGAACATAGCCTTTCTATTAATGCTGATTCAAGTAATTCAACACAACTTCATGGTGATCTTTTGTTTTAAATTTATTGAAAACATGTTCGATATCACCATTTTCATCAATGAGAAATGAGGTGCGTACTACACCCATATTTTCACGGCCCATAAATTTTTTGAGCTGCCATACGCCGTAAGCTTCACAAACAGCGTGGTCTTCATCTACTAGAAGCGTAAAGTTTAGTGCTTGTTTGTTCGTAAAGTTAGTCAGTTTTTTTGGCGTGTCAGGGCTAATACCTAAGATCACGACATTAAGTTGTTCTAGTTCAGATTTTATATCTCTTAACGCACACGCTTGAACGGTACATCCTGGAGTTGAGGCTCGCGGGTAAAAGTAGACAAGTACCTTTTTGCCTTTAAATTCAGCTAATGATACCGATTCATCATTTTGATTTTTTAAGGTAAATTCTGGGGCTTTTTGGCCTGCTTCAATCATACTTTATCCTTATATAAATGCTTAAACTTGACGACATGTGTTTTTGTTACGGTAGAAAAAACATCGTTTATCTCTATTATAAATGTTGTTTAGTAATGCAGCCTTGAACATCAATTTGCTGACATAACTCTAAAAAGTCATGTTCAATAATTTCAATACTGGTGTCATTATTTACGGTAAATTCAATACTGGCACTTAAATTATTTGTTTGCGGATCGCTGTTTGATTTCAGCGAAAAGATATCAATTTTTCGGCAAGCAAAAAACGCGGTAACTGCTTTTAAAATACCCGGCTGATCGATACCAGTATACTCTGCAACATAGTGCTGTTTTTCTTCTATCGTAGTGTATCCAGATGTTCGCTTCATCATGGTAATAAGCTCAAGCTCTACTGCGACCTTGGGTAAACGCGCTTCAATTTGATTAATTGCTCTGGCATCACCCTGCAAAAGCATAATTAAGGTAAATTCTTTACCAAATATTGCCATGCGACTATCTAAAATATTGCATTCGCATTCACAAGCTAGGTTTATTAGCTCACTAACGCAGCCCGTTCTGTCTGCGCCCATTGCGTTAAGTACTAAGTACTGAGACATGCTGTTAGATTCCAAATAACGGAAAAGGCGCGCATTGTAGCGTAAATCTGATAATAATTTTAGCGCTGGCAGAAAATAATCTATGGTTGAGCGAAATATATGCACTTGGCATAGTGAAACTTGTATTGATTGATGGTGCTCAGTACTATGTTAAAATTGCAAATTATCGCTGCTTAAGTAATGTTTTAAGTGAGTATAGTAGGGCTTTTTACCGTACAACTGGAACTAAACTTTGTTGTTGGACTCAAAGAAGCCACAATTGAATTGCTGTAAATAGTGCACATATAAAAAAGTGACTCAGCGTTAAGCGCGTACTGTCTGGACTAAATTAGATATAGAGTTTTGTAAACTTGGCAATGACGGTGTAATATCTGTGGCCGAGAATATGTGGTTGACACAAAGGCCAGTGATTGGCACTAAAGCTTAGCGTTTAAGTTAGCCATATCAATATAAGAATATAAGTAAAAGAACAAAAGTAACATAAGTAGAAGTTATAACCCTTCAACTTATTAATTAACATTAAAATTTGTTATTGGTGTCAAATCCGAACTCAGTAAATGGGTCAATACCTAAATTAGTACAATTTTTATGAGCTAATTTACTATTAACACAACTGTCGGAGACCAAGGTATAACTCGTTGAAGCTTAACCTTAGGCCAGTTAACAAAAACCTTCAGGAGTATTAATGAATCGTCGTAGTATTTGTCTTTCCATTTTGGCGCTAAGCGTAGCCTCTTGTAGCAGCGTACGTAATAACCAAGCGTCTGGCGATTTTGATTACGCAACGGCTGAAGACCCTAAACCATTAACGGTACCATCAGCATTAGCGAAGCCTAATTATCATGATGAATATCAAGTTGATGGCAATAAAGTGATTGATGGCCCTATAGGCAAAGATGTTGATGTTAGAGCTCCTTCTTTAGTGTTGCCAATTGCCGCTTCTTCTCGAATTGAAACTGGCAGCGACCAAGCGATCATTTGGTTTGATAAAGTGTTAGAAGATAGAGACTTAAAAACCTTTATTAATGAAGCAGTCAAAGAGTTTTTAACCGAGCAACAGGTTGCTGTTATCAGCGAAAGTGACGATGGTTTAACTTTAGTTAGTGATTGGTTTCATGATGAAGAGTCATCAGGCATTATTTTTGAAAATATTGATGTAGCTGAGAGTAAACGTTTTCAGTTTAATTTAACCACTAAGCCGCATGGGCGCAGTGTTTCTTTGCAAGTCACTATGATTGACTACATGAAAACAGATGCACTAGGCGCTACTAAAAAAGCCGATATTATTGATCAGCACCGTGCTGAAATGGCACTGCTAAATGCGGTAACTGCGAAAGTTGATGAAAAATATCGTAAGCAGCAACGAGATAATCGTTTGTTAAGAGCGAGCCAGAAACTCGTGTCTATTGGCGAAAACCCAGAAGCTGAAGCGGCTTATATAATAGAAATGGAATCGAGCTTGCTGTGGTCAAATTTACCTATTTTCTTTGAGCGTTATGGGTTTACTATTTATGACTTAAATGAAGATAAACAAATTTATTATGTCGAATTTGCCAAACCAAGTGTTAGCTTATGGGATAAGATTTGGGGTGAGGACACACCAATTGTTGAGTTAGAAAACCAACGTTATCAATTTGTTCTATCAGAGCTTGAACAACAAACGGCGCTAACTATTTATGATGAAGAGGGCGCAGCGTTAACCCAAGAAACGCTAGAGTTTATTTTCCCAGTGATGGAGCCGGCGTTATCTTTTAGAGATCTATAACGTTAGAATTTCCCTTGCTTACAATAAAAAACACCGCATATTCGCGGTGTTTTTTATTGGTTAATGAATATTGGTTAAAATGTTAATGTTTGCTGCTGTCGTCATTAGCGCTTTTAAAACTCGCCAATTTACGATCTTCAGGTTTTTTATGAGTACGCGGCAATGTCTCTTTTAAATCGTTTAAGCCTTGTTTACGTAAGGGCTTTTTCGCGGTTTTCTGGACATTACTAAAATTGCCGATAACAAATAAAAATACCGCGACGATAATTAAAATGACAATCCATTCTTTATCCATGACTAAACTCTCTAATATTTAAAATAAATTGCTCAAATAGCTCTGGTAAATACTCAAGAATTGCTTTTTTCCCGGCAATATCAATGTGTGCTAAGTGTTTTGCTAATAATGGTTCAGTTAATACTTGTTGGAAATTCGCTGCAATTTTACCAGAAGATAAGTGCCAAGGCTCCTCAGATATACCGCCACGATATTTATCGTATGGGCGATAAAAGCCGTAATCTTTTGCATATTGATTGAGCCATTGGTTAAGTGGCGCCATCGGACCATTTTCTTGGTATTCCCAAACTTGTAATTGCAGCTTTTCATCGGCTTGAAGAAGATTCGGGGCATAAACATCAATATCAGTGCCCCAATGATGTCGGCTTGCTCCAGGCAATGCCGAAAATAGCATAATTGCTTGAACAATTTCGATTTCGGTCAGGTTAGCAATGTCGACAACTTGTTCATCCAAATTATAAATTGGTAACTCACCGCTAAACTTTTTGTTCCAAATAGCCAGTTGTCGTTTAAAAGAGCGGTAGCTGCTAGCAAGTTCAAGGTTAAGCCCATCTTGTAATGCATGGGCTTTCATTGCGTGCCATTGCGGTATCACTTTGAGATGTAAAAAGTGACCATTCTCGACAGCTTGTACATGATCAGCATGAATACCGAGGACTTGAGCTGAACTAGGGGCGGAAATTGTCGCTTTTGACATAAGTTACTTTTTTTTAAGGTACTAGTTTTAAGTAAATGGCTTTAGTTACTGATAAAAGTTATTTGCATAACACGTTAACCAAGCATTGATAGTAAATATCAGCCAATTTAACTAAGTCATCGCAAGATACACATTCGTTAATTTGATGAATAGTCGCGTTACAAGGACCTAACTCCACAACTTCTGCACCAGTAGGAGCAATAAATCGACCATCTGACGTACCACCTGATGTTGAAAGTTGCGTGGTTTGCTTAGTAGTCTTAAGAATGGCGTTCACGACACCATCAAGTAATATGCCAGGCTCGGTAATAAAAGGCTTGCCGTTATATGTCCACTTGAGCTCGTAATCTAGCTGATGACTATCGAGTATTTGACAAACACGGGCAACAATTATTTCATCAGTTAACTCAGTGCTGTAGCGCAAGTTAAAAAAAGCAGTTAAATGCGCCGGTACAACATTGGTTGCACCAGTGCCTGAGTGAATATTGGTTAACTGGAAACTGGTTGGCGGAAAATAGTCGTTGCCATTGTCCCAGTGAGTGGCACTTAACTCTGCTAATGCTGGTGCTGCAAGGTGAATGGGGTTATTTACATGCTCAGGGTAGGCAACATGGCCTTGCTTGCCTTTAATTAATAATTCACCTGAAATAGAGCCTCGTCGGCCATTTTTAACAACATCGCCAACTTGATGAGAACTTGAAGGTTCACCCACTATACAATAATCAATTTTTTCATTTCTGGCTTCAAGGGTATCTATCACTCTGGTGGTGCCATTAATAAACGGACCTTCTTCATCACTAGTGATCAAATAGGCAATAGAACCTTTATGGTTTGGGTGATCCTTCACAAAGCGTTCGGTTGCCACTAGCATTGCGGCTAACGAACCTTTCATATCGGCAGCGCCACGGCCAAATAACATGTTATTGTGAATAACTGGGGTAAATGGATCGGTATGCCAAAGGCTTAAATCGCCCGCTGGTACAACATCGGTATGGCCAGCAAAGCAAAATACTGGCGAGCTGTTGCCTCTGCGCGCCCATAAATTGGTGGTATCTTCAAATACCATAGGTTCAATGGAAAAATCATGTGACCGTAAACGATTGGCCATCAATTCTTGGCAGCCGGCATCTTCTGGCGTAACCGATTTTCTAGCGATTAAAGCCTGTGCTAGTGCAATAACGTCATGGTTCATATTATTGGAATAACTCAGTATAAAGTTTATCACTAAAACCAACAGATGCTTTATCGCTACTTATGGTGACTGGGCGTTTGATTAGCGTAGGCTCATTTAACATAGCTTCACTTGCTGTTGCTAACGTTAAGTTATTTTTAATATCGTCAGGTAAATTGCGATAGCTAGTGCTGCGCTTATTAATTAACTGTTCCCAAGGCACCTGAGTTAAAAAGTTATCAAGTAACTCTTGGTTAAAACCATCTTTACGAAAATCATGAAATTGATAGGGAATTTGTTGGTTATCCAACCACTTTTGTGCTTTTTTAACTGTATCGCAATTGGGAATGCCATAAAGGGTGATCATAGTGAGTCTCTTAAAATTTTATATTGGTTTGCTCGCAGCGCGCTAATTGCTTGTTCCATATTATTTTCTTTGACTAAGATATAGTCAGTGTCAAAGGTGGAAATAGCGAAAATACTGATTTTTTCATTGGCTAATATTGATGAAATTCTTGATAAAATGCCAGTTAAAGTAAAATCTAATGGCCCAACAACTTCTAAGGCTTGCCAATCGCGTTCTACATCGTCACTTGGCAATTCAAATTCTTGTGGCAACACTACAGATATTTCTTCAAATGTTTTGGCAATAAAATAAATTGGTGCTTCAAAAACAGCTGCTGGCAACTGATTGTCAGGAGCTAGACTATGAATGGCAAAGGTTTGATTAAGCAACTGTAAAGTTAGTGCGTTATTAGTCATAGATTCTCTTAAGGGTAGCGAGCCTTAGCTTTATGTTAGCAAGTTTTAGGTTAAATCTCTAACTAGGGTGTTGACCTTGATAATAACTAAATTACATTTTTAACCGCTTTACTATGAAATTTAGGTTAAAGCGCTATTTATTACTGTCATTTTAGGGGGATAATTCACTAAATGGTAGCAAGTAGCTCTATTTTAGCGAAAAATACTATCCACAAAACCTGTGGGCAACTTTGTTAGCAACACTAGCACAAGCCAGTAACTTATTATATTTTAAGAAAAATAAAGATGGCTTGTTTTTTGATTAGTTTATCTTCATTAAAAAGCCCAATAAAACCGTTAAAAATAACTAATAACTTGCTGGTTCAATCAGTGAATAACAAAAGCACAAATTAACTGTGTTAATTTGTGCTTTGAAAGCGCTTTCGTTATGGATTCGCTTGAATAGCGGTTAACGCTATCGTGTAGACAATATCATCGACTAGAGCACCGCGCGAAAGATCATTCACTGGTTTTGCCATACCTTGTAGCATAGGACCAATACTGATCAGATCTGCAGAACGTTGCACCGCTTTGTAAGTCGTATTACCCGTATTTAAGTCTGGGAAAATAAATACCGTAGCCTTACCAGCAACAGGGCTATTTGGCGCTTTTTTACGGGCAACATTTTCCATAATTGCAGCGTCGTATTGTAAAGGACCATCGATGATCAGATCTGGACGTTTGGCCTTGGCAATCTCAGTTGCTTTAACAACCTTTTCAACATCCGCACCGTGACCTGAACTGCCCGTGCTGTAGCTAATCATTGCTACTTTAGCATCAATACCAAACTTAGTCGCAGAATCTGCTGATTGTATCGCAATATCAGCCAACTGCTCAGCAGTTGGGTCTGGGTTAATAGCACAGTCACCGTAGACTAATACTTGGTCAGGTAACAACATAAAGAATATAGATGAAACTAGGCTAGTACCTTCTGCGGTTTTAATTAATTGCAGGGCAGGTCGAATGGTATTGGCGGTGGTATGCACAGCGCCAGAAACTAAGCCATCAACTTGGCCCAGTTTTAACATCATGGTGCCTAACACCACATTATCTTTCAATTCTTCCCGAGCAACTACGTCAGTGAGTCCTTTATGTTTTCTTAATTCGACTAGCGGTTTAACATAATTTTCAATAATTTCTTTTGGCTCGGTAATCATCAAGCCAGCGGGTAAGTTAATACCTTGTTGCTCAGCAATACGCAGTATTTCTTCTTTATCGCCTAGCAACTGGCAACGGGCAATTTTACGTTCGGCACAAATAGCCGCAGCCTTGATGGTGCGAATATCATTACCTTCAGGTAAAACAATCAACTTATCTGCTCTGCGTGCTAATGCCGTTAGCTTGTGTCTAAATGCCGGTGGCGATAATAAATTATTCTTGCTGATATTGGAGGTAAATTGCTGGAGCCAATGCTCGTCTAAGTGATCGGCAATAAACTGTTTAACCTTTTCTTGACGTTGAATATCATCTTCAGGAATTTCAGGGTTAAAATTCATAATATAACGTGAAGTTTGCCAAGTATCTGATTTTACTGATAATACCGGCAATCCGCCATCTAGCGCTTGCTTACATAGGGTTAACACATGATCGTTGGGCATATAGCCATTGGTTAATAGCAGCGCGCCAACTTTGGTACCATTTAATGCCGATAAGCAGGTGGCAATAATAATATCGATACGATCGCCCGGGGTTACAATTAAGCGGCCTGGCACTAGGTGGCTAACTAAGTTTGCAACCGAACGAGCACAAAAGGTTACGCTGCGAATACGTCTGTGTTCAATATCACCTGCGTTGATAATATCGGCATCTAAATAGTGTGCTATATCTTGCACGCGTGGGGCTATTAAATCATGCTCCCATGGTATAGCACCGAGTAATCTAAAGCTGTCGTATTTAAAAATATCTAATGAATGCCAAATTTGTTCACCGACAGGTGGTAATATTTCATTTTCTCGGGGCAATAACCCGTATTCGTCTTTATCAGGAGAGTTAAACTTATTGATAATACAACCAATGACGCGCCTGTGTTTTATGCCGCCAAATGACTCAGCAGACACTTCAATGCGATCTTCAAATTCACTAATTGAGTCATTATCAGGCGAGGCAACTAATACAATATCAATCGACAATGCTTGTGCGACATCTCGGTTAATACGAGTTGCGTAAGGCTGGCGCTGGGTAGGAATTAACCCTTCAACAATGACAATATCATGTTTTTCATTGAGCTGGCTGTAGGTTTCAACAATTTGCTCTAACACAACTTCCATTTCCCCATCGCCCATTTTTTCTTCGACTACGCTTAATGGAATTGAAGAATCGGAGCTACTAAGGAAGTTATCGTTTGGAGCTGATTTTCGGCGATTGCGGGCTGGTTGTGAAATAGGTTTGTAATGCACAACATTTAACCCTTGTTGCTGACAGGCGTGAACTAAGCCCAGTACGACACTACTTAAACCAACGCCAAAGCCAACTGGTACTAACATTACTTGATGAGACATATATTATCCTTATGAAATCCTGTTAACAGCCTTGAGTAACTGCATAGGTTTGCTTGGCTATAACCCATTCTTCATTGGTTGGAATAACTAATATTGCTGGTGAGGTTTTAGCAGCAATATTTAACGATTTACCAAAACGAGCCTGTTGATTCTTTTGATCGTCAATAGCAAGATTAAGCAAAGATAAATGCTCAATAATTTGTGCTCTAAGGTAATCAGAATTTTCGCCAATACCGCCAGTAAATACCACACCAGTTAATTGCGTTAAACTAGCTGCCATTGCAGCAATTGCTTTAGCAATACTTAAACAAAAAACATCTAGAGCCAATTGCGCATCTTGATTATTATCTTCTAACGCGGCTTGCTCTAATGTCCGGCAATCGTTACTGATCCCCGATACACCTAATAAGCCACTTTGGTTATTTAATAATTTCTCCACTGCTTCAACCGGATAATCAAGGTGGTTGATTAAGTGAAAAATAATACCTGGGTCAATATCGCCACAGCGCGTTCCCATGGCAACGCCCGCTAATGGCGTAAAGCCCATGCTGGTATCTACACTTTTTCCTTGAGCAACAGCGGCAACACTGCAGCCGTTACCTAAATGTACGGTAATAAATTGTGTTTGCTCAATTGGTAAATTAACCATAGCGGCGGCTTGCTGGCTAACAAAGTAATGACTGGTGCCATGGAAGCCGTATTTTCTGATGCCTTGTTGCTGGTAAAGTGCTTTATCAATGGGGTAGGTAAAAGCGACTTTGGGCATGGTTTGATGAAATGCCGTATCAAACACTGCGACCTGAGGCAATTGTTTAAACGCTTTGCTGGCAGCGTTAATACCAATAATATTAGCGGGATTATGAAGGGGCGCTATGCTGCATAATTCCTCTAAAACTAATAATACTTGTTGGTTTATTAAAGTTGGCGCCTGATATTTCTCGCCACCGTGCACGACTCTATGACCAATCGCGAATATAGACGATCTTAAGCCAATTTCATCTAAAAACGGCAATAGCTGATCAAAAGCTTGTTGGTGTTGGTAGGGCGGCTTAATGGCTAATTTGGTTTTGTTGTCTTGAAAATTAAAGGTGATGGTTGCTTGCTCTGTGCCTAAGCACTGCGCAATTCCAGTTAGGCTAGTGTGCTTACGTTCAGTATTAATTAGCGCAAACTTAAGTGACGAACTGCCACAGTTTATTACCAGTATGTTCTTATCAGTCATTTGGGTTACAGCTTGTACAAATAGTAACTACAATATAACCAACAAATAGTGGAATTTCTTTGTTTAAGCGCAAAAATATTGTTGAATTTTATTAACTTAAAAATAGTTTACAGTTTGATACTGTTTTTTTTGCAAACAGTAGTTTACATTTAACTTTATGAAACTAAGTGTTATCGCCCTGATCAAGTTGGGATATAAGTACCTTCAGTTGTGGCCTAATCGCGCTGAATTATCTCAATACTTTCAAGAATATAGTACGGTACAATTTGCTCGTTTGGTGATTAATTGGTCGCCAGGCTTAGCATTATTTTCATTTCTTATTGCTTATGGTCTGCAAGCGGATGCGGGTATCACCACGGGGTTGTTCTATTTTATCTTTTTAGTCTCACTACCTGTCCAAGCGTTAGTAATATTAGGTGTGCAGGCAGATAAAGTGTTGCCACCATCTTTGGCTGCTTGGTATAAAGAAGGAGTTGCTCGTTATAAGCAGCAAGGTGGGGAGATTAAATTATCGCTGCATAAACCGCGCTATTTAGATTTGGCCAAGCTACTCAATATGACTTATCAATCAGCTCTCAAATAGCAGGGATTAGTGAGTAGGTTACAAGTATCAACCATCAAATTAAAAAACAAAAAATGCAGCATTTAGCTGCATTTTTTATATAGCCTAATTAGGAAATCTGCCTGACACTTAAAGTTTGTTTGCTGTGCTAACCAGTGTTTCACTTGTTCTGTGGCTTTAAATGCAAATGGTGTCATTGATAGCAAATTCAGTAAGTCTTGACCGGTAGTTATCGTCATTACATAACTTAAGTGATGTTCATCAACCAATTTAAGGTGTTGAATTGGTTGGCGCGTTTCATCGTGAGCTAAAGCATTATCGTAAATTTTTTGCTTGAGCTCGATTAAATGGTTTTGTGCAGGGGTTACGGTTAACAAATAGCCGCCGCTTTTTAGCACTCGGCTGAATTCATCTTCCAAAATTGGCGCATAAACTGAAAATAGCCAATCAAATGTTTGATCAGCAAATGCCAGTTTAGAAAGTGTACCGACACTAAAGTGGCAGTTTTTATATTTCTTGCCTGCTTTTTTTATAGCTTCTTTGGCAATATCAACGCCATAGACTTGGTTGCTAGCAAATTTATGTTGATGAGTGTAATAACCTTCGCCACAACCGGCGTCTAATACCGTGTAGTGCTCTTGGTTATGTTTACCCTCAATATATTGTTGGTAACGAGCAACAATAAAATCGACTAATGGTTGATAGTAGCCTTGCTCTAAAAATGCGCGTCTGGCATTAACCATGGCTTTATTATCGCCAGGATTTTTTGAATGTTTAAACTGTACTGGCAGTAAATTAACATAATTTTCTTTGGCTAGATCAAAGGGATGATTGTCCTGACAGCGAAAAATATTCGCTGTCAATACCAAAGGGTTCTGGCAAATTGGGCAAGAGTAATGCGGTAACATACTAGTTAAACGTTGACCAAATAGGTGCATGATCAGACGGTTTTTCTATGGCGCGAAGCTCGTAATCAATGTCAGACTCAATACATTTAGTTGCCATCGATTCCGTCGCTAAGACGACATCAATTCTTAGACCGCGATTATCATCAAAGCCACGCGAGCGATAATCAAACCACGAATATTTTTCAGGTAAATCTGGGTGTAATTCTCTAAAAGTATCTTTAAAGCCCCAGTTCATTAGTGTAGCTAACCATTCACGCTCTTCCGGTTGGAAACTACACTTACCAGTTTTTAACCAGCGTTTGCGGTTAACTTCACCAATACCTATGTCTAAATCAATTGGTGAGATATTGATATCGCCCATGATCACAATATTTTCATCAGGCTGGTGATGATCATTTAAATATTGCATTAAATCTTTATAGAACTGGCGTTTATACGGGAACTTTGTTTCGTGAGCAATATTATCGCCTTGAGGAAAATAGCCATTGAGTACTGTCACTTTTTCGCCATTGGCATTGGTTGTTTCCATCATAATCATACGGCGTTGGGCATCTTCATTATCAGTAGGGAAGCCTTTCATTACTTTATCAGCAGGCTGTTTACATAACATGGCAACACCATAATGGGCTTTCTGACCATGGAAATATACTTGATAACCCATTGCTTCTACATCGGCAAGCGGGAATGCTTCATCGTGCACTTTGATTTCTTGTAAGCCAATAATATCTGGTTGGTGTTTAGTGATCAGTGCTTGTAACTGATGCAATCTAGCTCTTAAGCCATTTATATTAAAAGAGATAATTTTCATTTATTGTTCTTGCTCGCTTGAGATAGGGGACAGTTCGGGCGTTAGTTTATCATCGCTTGGTGATGAATTTAAAACTTGTTTAAACGCTAAAGTACTTAATAACACTAATAGACCGCCAAAAATAATGGCGCCGTAGGTATCAATTAACGCAATTAAGCTGCCTAAAATAGCCATAACAACATTCGACAGCGAGAATGTAGCTGTTAGTAATCCCATCAGTTGTCCTTGCCCGATATTATTAAAACGATCAGAGATATAAACCGGAACAAAGCCATTGTACAGCGCGATGGTTACGCCAATCACTCCGTAGAAAACCCACAATAAATTAGCGCTAAATAAGTTGTGCACTAACAAACTTACGCTAAGTAATGATAGTCCGACTAAAGCGCCTTTATTAATCCCGATCATCAATTTAACTTGGGTAACTCCGAATACGCTGGTTATTATCATACAAATAGTGAGTACCGCGGTAATAAAGCCAATATCTGGGCTGGTAAATTGGTATTTTTCTGCAAGTAATAGTGGGTAAAATTCATAAAACGCATTTAGCCCAAGCGTCGCTAAAAAATAGATGATAAATAACTGACGGATTGCCGGCTGCTTTAATAAAGCAAACGAATTGCCTTGTTTAAATAAATGTCGAAATTGTTGTTTAGGTTGCTTGCTTGATAGTTGCCTTTGTGGTGGCAGCTTTTGTGAGGGAAGTAATAACGTAACCAGGATAATCGAGATCACAGTAATAATTGCAGCAATATAGAATACTATGGCTAAGCCAAATGGCTGTAATAGCCCGCCAGCAAGTGGACCAATTAACCAACCAGCATAACCGGTGGCATTAATTAAGCTAAAGGTTCTGGTTTTATCCAATGTTGGTGATAAATCTGCGGCAATGGCTTTGGCAATACTAATATTGCCTTCACAGATGCCGGTAATAAATCGGGTTAGCACAAACACTAAATATTGTTCATTGATAATTGACCAAGCCGAGCCCCAATAACCTAAAGCACTGATGAATAAAGAAATGGATAAGCTTGTTTTGCGTCCCCAATGATCTGACGCAGCACCAATTACCGAACTACCAATAAGTACTCCTAAAGGGTATGCAGCCAGAACAAAACCTAATAATAATTTCGGATTTAGCGAAGCAAATGTAGTTAAAGGGTTAATTTCATTAATAAACATCGGCGCTAAAATTGGATATGGCAGTGCCATGCCAATACAACTAAGCAGCACCACTATCATAGCTGCGGACAGTGACTTTCTTGCTTGGGCAATATGCATGATGGGGGAACCGTAAATATTTAAATGGATGAATCTGCTATTTGTAACAGAGTGTTAATTTCGCGTAACAGCTTGTAGTAACAGTTGTTATATTTTTGTAACTTAACTAAGCTAACCATCGAAAGGTAATCGAAAAGCAAATTTACGAAAATCGCGCGCCATTACAGCAAATATCACTTTGTAAGGCAAAGTAAAATCTTTGTGACTTTACTCGGTTTAACGTGAAGTTAATTGTCACAGTTTAAATGAAAAACTGTTTTATGATTGGAGTGAGAAATGTCAGAAAATAAGTCATCCGTTAAAAAAATCTTATTGGTAGAAGATGATCGCCAATTATCGGAATTGGTTTGTGATTTTTTGTCGGCGGAAGGTTTCCATGTCAAACAAGAGTTTCGTGGCGATACAGTAGCAAAGCGCGTAGATAGCTTTACCCCTGATTTAATTATTTTAGACGTTATGCTACCAGGGAAAGATGGTTTCGCGATTTGTCGAGATTTAAGACCAACATTTAAAGGGCCAATTTTGATGCTAACCGCCAAGGGGACTGATTTTGATCAAGTACTTGGTTTAGAGATTGGCGCTGATGATTATGTTATCAAGCCAGTCGAGCCAAGAGTGTTATTAGCTCGGGTTAATGCATTACTACGTCGTGGTGATTTACCTAAATCTTCCGCTGAAAAGTCAGAGCTAGCTATAGGCCAGTTAATGATTAAGCGTGGGTCACGACAAGTGACGTTAAAGGACGAAAACATTGAATTGACCAGCCAAGAATTTGATTTACTGTGGTTATTGGCTAGTCGTGCAGGTGAAGTACAAAATCGCGATTACATCTACAAAGCGGTCGTGGGTCGAGAATATGACGGTTTAGACCGAAGTGTTGATGTTAGAATTTCTAGGCTTAGAAAAAAGCTGCACGATAGTAATGATACGCCATTTCGTATCAAAACGATTTGGGGGCAAGGCTATTTATTTGTGCCAGATGCTTGGGAATAATTGTAATTAACTCAGCACATTTAACTCAGTACACGTAACTCAGCACATTATCGGCTAAGTTTGCTAAACTAAATTAAGCACTTAGCCGATTTTTATTCCTGTCGCTATTCTAATAACTGGTCTCCTATGAAATCCATCATTAAAGTCAGCCGCTCATTTCTTAGTTTATATTTCTTTATTATCTTATTATTTATTTTTGCGTCTTGGCTAGTTGATGAATTTTGGCGAGGATACCTTCAAGAGGATGTTGAGTCTTATACAGGGTATAAAGTGATGTTACAGGCGATTGAGGATTACGTAGAACGTCAACCTCAAGACCAGTGGCAGGAGATTGTTGCCAGCGCAGCGAAGCGTTACGACATTCCTTTAATATTAGTTAATGAAGATAAACACACCTATTCAGTCTCGCATTATGGTAACGAAGTATTAGTTGAAGGTAATACATATATTCACTACGACGATGATGCGGTAGAAATCCACCATATATTCGATAGTGCCAAAGCAAAAGTAATTTTAGGGCCAACTAAATTACCGACACGCCCTCGTGTTGAGGCTGCTGTTCGGGTGGTGTTATTAATGCTGCTTGCTTTAATTATTTTATGTTGGTTATGGCCAATAGCTCGCGATCTCGATAGGTTACGCAGCGCTACCGATAAGTTTGGTAAAGGTGACTTTAACGTTAGGGTACCAGAAGCGCGTTCAGCATTGGTATCAAGCCTAGTATCTGGTTTCAATGGTATGGCGGACAGAATCAAGCGCTTAATTGAGGCTCACAAGGAATTAACTAACGCGGTGTCACATGAGTTACGTACGCCAATGGCACGTAGTAAATTCGCTTTGCAAATGTTATCTAGCGTCAAAGATGAACAAAAGCGTGAAAAGTACCTTAACCAAGTCAATGGTGATATTCGAGAATTAGAAGCCTTAGTTAATGAGTTACTTGAATATGCGACGCTTGATAGTGATACCCCAGATTTAGACACTAAAACCCAGAATGCCAATGCCTTGATTACTCATCAGGTTGGCTTATTTGAGCAGGTTGGTTTATCCCTAAAAACTAACTTACCAGAAGATCCCGTAAACATTGTAGGTGATCGTCGCTACTTAGAACGCGCTATTAGTAACTTAATTACTAACGCCATTAAATACGGTGGTGGGAAAGTTGAAATTACCTTAACGTCTAATCGCCAATATTGCGAAATTTCTATAGAAGATAATGGCAATGGCATTGCAGATGAATTAAAAGAAACAATTTTTGATGCTTTCTCGCGTGGAGAACAAAGTCGTAATAAAGAAACCGGAGGCTTTGGCCTAGGGTTAGCGATTGTCAAACGTATAGTAAATTGGCATAACGGAGAAATTTTTATTCGAGATAGTAAACTGGGGGGCGCCTGTTTTGTGTTAATGCTGCCGCTAGCAAAGGTTGATTAAAAAACTAGCGTAGGTAGCTAGCGTAAAAACAGAAGATAAAAAATTTAAAAATAACCGTAAAGCCAACTAACTTTTTGCCGATAACTAAATTGTAAGTAGTAAATTATCGGCGTAATTCCTTGTTAAATAAAAGTCCAGTTAGAGAAAGTCAATTACTGAGCCATGAATTGCAACTTGATGAGTCGCTTAATACAAGCATTCATCAAGCGCGACGGGCGGATTTTTCATTGTTACTGGCAATGCTAACAGACGATGTATCTGCCCACAGTCAGTTTCAACTTCCTAAAACTGTAGACGATGAAATCACTGTTGATGATGCAAAACTACGACGCTTATTTGATTTACCACATCCTCAAGCGCTTGCATTAAATGAACTAAAAGACATCGATCAATTTAATCAGGCAGAACAAATTGCTTCTGGTTTAATGACAGCCATTAAGTTAAATGACGCGCTTACGCCTAAACCATTGTCATTTAGAAATGATAAAACCCACATCGATAGCAATGTAATGGCCAACACCAGCATTCATTGTCAATACCGAGCAGAAACTGGTGCGCAGCAAACAGAGCGCCAACCAATGAATGCTAATGAATGGCTTAAAGCAATTCATGACGGCTTAGTTTCAAATCAAGTAGCGCAAAACACACCACTGGTTGCATAAATTATTGTCAGTTCCAATTAAGCCGTTGCATCTATGCCATCATTTTAATAAAAATTGATTACGCGTTACTAATTTGTAGTAATAAATTTCATTAAAACATTTAAATTTATTAACTAATCCAAATACTTATTGACGAGTTGAGTTCAACACGCTCTAATGAAAAAAGTTGAATTTATTTTCAAACGGAGCACGTTGATAATGAAGTCTTGGTCGTTATTGATATTATTAGTAGCGGTAAAAGTTAATGCTCAGTTAAGCGATGGCAGCACTTTATTTACCTTATATCAATCTTCCGCTGAAGAAGAAGGGTTATCTACTGAGTCAATTATTTTTGACCTTATTAAGGAATCTCTTCAAGGCATTCAATTTAGCCAAGTACATGCAGGTGTAGCTAGAAGCTTAAAAGCATTAGAAAGCGAAGCCAATGTCTGTATTCGCAACGTCGTGAAAAACCCAGAACGTGAATCTGTACTTTATTTTTCCTACCCGCAAACTATCTTTTTAGGTTTAAAAGCTTATTTTAGTCCCGGAGCTTATAAACGGTTAGCAATAGATGATGGTAAGCCCATTGATATTGGCAACTTCGTTACCAAACATAATCTAATTTTGGGGGTAGATCGCGATCGCTCTTACGGAGAATTTATTGATAACGAAATTGCCGCGATTCCGGCTAAAAATAAATTTGTTAAATCGGGTAAAGAAAATGAATCGCAAATGGCTAAAATGTTATTGACCAACCGTATTGATGTCTGGTTGGAATATCAAAGTGTGATGTCATTCAACCACAATCAGTATGCGCAAAATTTGCCGTTGCATGCATTGCCGTTGATTGGTGTTGACCAATATATTACCGGACACTTAGCGTGTAAAAAATCACCAGCGTCATTATTACTAATTAAGCAAATTAATCATCGCCTGATCGAGTTATACTCAGATCCACGATTTTATCAGGCTCATGTACAATTTATTGCCAGTGATTTAACAACGGTGTTTGATCAAGCATTTAAGCATGCGCTTGAACCATTAAAAGGCAAGTAAAAGCTAATTAGTAGCCAAGTAACGCCAATCTCAACAATTTACTACACTTTTTAATCTTTAATTAGCTAGGGCGTTACCAAAACTAATTCAATAATAGTTGTCGGCTTTAGAACTCAGACAACTAAAATATTTTGTACATTAGCGATTGTTACCACAACACTTTTTATACTTTTTACCGCTATGGCAAGGGCAAGGATCATTACTGGTTAGACTAGTGATTTTTTCGTGGGTAATAATAGTACCGTCGACGTAGCGCCATTGATTCTTTTCTTGAGTAAAATTTGAACGTTCTCGCATTTCAATAAGCTGGTGGTTGTTTAAATAAAATGCAGAAAACTCAATGGTGGCAGGAGTTGAATTTGAATTGGCTTGATGAATGATTAATTCAATCCATTGATTTTCTTCTGCCCAAGCTTGAATGTCTGCCAATGAATGAGCTGATTGTTGACTACTATGATAGGTGGCCAAAATATATTCTGCTTTATTTAATGCATAAGCCGTAAACCTTGAGCGCATTAACGCTTCCGGGGAGTGTGCATGCTGTTGTTGCTCTATAATTGGTAAACAACACATCTCTAACGCAATATTTGAGCAACATGGGCATTTCATTTTTTGATATTCACTTTGGATTTAATACGGCTGTTAGTGTAACTTTTTTGTTTGATTTAATAAAACACAATGGGTTTTTCCTAATGCAGCACACTGCTCAATATGATTGATTTGTTGCGCATCTAATTGTGCATTACAAAGTACTAAAGCTGCACAGTTTCCTTTCAATAACGTTTTTTCAATATTAGCCTGTTCTACATTTACTTTATTAGCATGTACCCAAAGCATTTTCGCGCCTTTAGATAGCGGATTGTCATGGATAAGCTGCTGAGTATGCTTATCTGAACTTATCACCAACACCCATTTATTACTTTCTTGGTAGCGGTGGCTTAAGTTAATAATGGCACGTTGGATATCATCAGTATTTTCTACTGTTTGTTTATCTAGCCATTGGCGTAATTGGTAATCATTTAATTCAATGCTTTCTAATCTATTGATTTTATTGGAATTGCTCTTAATGTTGTAAACGTTCATATTTAACCCTTATCAATACTGTATGGATGTACAGTATATTGATAAATTTAATAAATCAAGCACTTTGTGAAGAAAATTTACACAATTTAAAAATTCAACTAATTTGTTTAAACCTCGTGATTTGAATAAATACCTGTTCTAAGCACCTTGGCACTTTAATCCTGTTGTAGAATGCATTAATGTGTTGGCAGTTTATTATGTAGGGAATAATCAATGAAAAATTTGGGTTTAATCGCAGTTACGGCGATGACTTTGAGTAGTTTTCATTTGAATGCAAAAGAAATCAATCCCGTTATTCAGCCGAAAATTGTTGGAGGCCAACCAGCAACTAGTGGCGATTGGCCGTGGATGTCGGCATTAGTTTATACCAATGAACAAATAGATACTGACTTGCGTTTTGGCAATGATAGTTTCGATTCAGCGGGGTTTAACTATACGCCAACAGGAAATGTAACTGGAGAACTAGTTGATTGTGGTATTGGTGATAATGTCTGCTCCGGTGCACAAAATAAAGTTTGCTTGATCGAGCGTGGCGAAATTAACTTCTCGGTAAAAGCTGAAAACTGTCAAACTGGTGGTGGTGTTGGTGCAATAATTTACAACAATGAACAAGGCCAGATAAATGGCACATTGGGCGATGAATTTTCTGGAACCATACCTGTTATTGCTGTCACTCAGCAAGTTGGCCAACAACTGTTGTCAAGTTATTTAGGGAAGATAGCTGAGGTGTCAGTGGAAGTTCTGCCGATTATTGCCCAAGACTCGTTTTGTGGGGCAACATTTATTGGTGATAAATGGGTGCTAACAGCTGCCCACTGTTTAGATGAAGCCAATTTATCACAATTGAAGGTGAATGTAGGGGAATATGACTTAAGCGATGGCGCCGAAAATGCAATTGCCGTTAAGCGGGCATATATGCATCCTGACTTTGATAATATCTCGCTTGATTATGATATGGCGCTAATAGAATTAGTGACTGCCGTAGATACGCCAGCTATCAGTTTGGCAACGAAAGCAACGGTCGATGCCGCTGCAGCTAATGCAGACCCAGCAATTGTCATGGGTTGGGGAGGTCGCGTTGGGTATGAACCTGGCGAAGGACCCACTGGTTCATATCCAGATGTATTGCATCAAGTTGAATTGCAGTTAATGACCAACCAACGTTGTAAAACTGTGTTAGCTAATTCCTTATTCGGTAGTGGTACCAACACTGAAAACACAGGTATTACAGAGCGCATGATTTGTGCCGATGTAGCCGCTGGCGGCAAAAGCTCATGTCAGGGTGATAGTGGTGGTCCACTTGTAATTAATACCAATGAAGGTTGGCAACAGGTTGGTGTTGTTAGTTGGGGGTATGGCTGCGCAGCGAAAGGCTATCCTGGTGTATTTGCCCGCATTTCTGAATTTCAACTATGGATTCAATCGATCACTCAAGGTATTGCTGTTGATCAGTTAATTGATTTACATGTAGTGCCAGTAAGTAGCACGCAAGAATTTACTGTAACACTAACCAATAATACGTTGGAAGATGCGCAATTAAGTTTTCAAATTACCGGCGATGATGAATTCTCCATCACCAGCGATAGCTCAAATCTATGCCAACAATTAGCCGCTGGTGATAGCTGTGAGTTAGCGATAAACTTTTTAAGTAGTGCTGCAGGACAAAGTGAAGCGACATTACAAATATCGAGTCTAAACGGCAATATTGCTGCCAGTCAGAGCCGATTAGTCGCTAATGCGATTAGTTCATCAGCTGTAATTGAAAATGCCTTAATGAGTAATAGCGATGTTACTTGGTTCAGTGGCGGTAATAAACCATGGCAAACATCGGTAACGGGCGATATTGAAAGCGGTAATATCACCCATGAACAACAAAGTATTGTTATGGCGGTAATTAACGGTGAAGGTGAGATCAGTTTCGAGTGGTCTGTTTCATCAGAAGAAAATGTTGATGCACCAGAAGACCCGTATGATGCGCTTTATTTATATATTAACGGTGAACAATATAGCTTTATTTCAGGTGAGGTTGAATTTACTTCAATATCATTAAACCTGACTGGCGAAGAAAACTATTTAACCTGGATTTATTATAAAGATCCTGCGGCATCAGAAGGGGAAGATAAAGGTTATTTGCGTAATATTCAATTTACCCCAAAAGTAGATACTCCCGATCCGACGCCAACACCAACTCCTAGCCCAACCCCCGACAAAAGCTCTAGCTCTTCTGGCGGCAGTATGTTTTGGCTATCCATCGTTGCTGTAATAGCATTATTTAGAAAACGTGTGAATTTTAGTTAAGTTAGCTAAGTTGATATCAGATATTGTTAAGTGATAAAGCCCGCTATAAGCGGGCTTTATCTTATGGGCATTTTGTTTCACCAAAATAAGGCAACAATGCGTTGATATAGCGCATTGTATTTAAATTCAACGTTATTGATTTAAGTAACACATTGTTTTTAAATTGGTTTTATTGTTGGTATGTTACTTGATTTAGATACATTAACTACCTGATGTTAAACCGCTGTAATGAACACATGGAACGCCATTATCAAACTGAATTAAGCGTGTTGCTTATAGAAAACAATAAACTAAAAGCACAAGCCTTAATAGAAGCATTAGATAGCTCCCAATATTGTATTAAACATGTTGCCACTACAGGCATGTCTTTACTCAAGCAAGTAGAAGCGCTGCAGCCAGATATTATAATCATCGACATTGAATCGCCAAGTCGCGATATTCTCGACAGTTTAAGTGTGATTTCTGATGCTAATCCAAAACCTGTGGTAATGTTTTCCCAACAAGGTGACTCTGAAGTAATCAAGCAATCTGTAAAGTCAGGCGTAAGTGCATATATTGCTGGTGGAGTTAATATCGAACGAGTGCGCTCAATTTTAGATACCGCTTTAGCACGCTTTAGTGAATTTCAAAGTCTTAAACAAGAATTGGTTAAAACGAAACAAAAACTTTCGAGTCAGCGCGCAGTAGATCAAGCAAAAACTTGGTTAATGGAAAGCCAAAAATTAACTGAGCATCAAGCCTATCAGCGGATCCGTAAAATGGCGATGGATAATGGTCAGAAAATTGAAGATGTCGCCCAAAATATAATCTCATTCGCGCAAATGTTGGAGAAATCATCATGACACTTATGCCATTCCAGGATATGTCTTCCCAAAATATGCCCGCTCAAAAATTTGCCATAGAAAAGTCGACCTTAGCAATAGGTTTTATACCGTTAACCGATTGTGCGCCATTAGTGATAGCACAAGAAAACGGCTATTTTGCTGAACAAGGATTATCAGTGAGTTTACACAAGCAATTTTCTTGGGCAACACTGCGCGACAAGTTACACATTGGTGCCTTAGATGCCGTTGAATGTTTAGCGCCAATGCCACTAGCAAGTACGCTTGGCTTAACTGGCGAGCCGGTCAACGTTATTGCACCTATGGTGTTAAGTCAAAATGGCAATGGAATTACTGTATCACTAGCGCTTTTTGATGAAATACAGCAATTAAACTTAACGACAGCATTGACTTTTCCTCTAGCGGCTAAATGGTTAATTCCCGTTATTGAGCAACGAAAACGAATTGGCGAAAAACTAAAATTTGCCACGGTTTATCCTCATAGTTGTCACTACTACCAATTAATGAGTTGGCTTACGCAAAGCGGTATCAGTAAAGAAGATGTTGATATTGTTATTATTCCGCCGGCAAGTATGGTTGATGCACTACAAAGCGGTGATATAGATGGTTTCTGTGTGGGGGGGCCATGGAATGCAAAAGCTGTGCGAGATGGTATAGGTGTGACGGGTATTACCTCATGTGATGTTTGGCCTGATATGCCAGAGAAAGTATTAGCAGTTACCCAATCATGGCAGCAGCAATACCCAGAAACGACTAAAGCACTAATTGTTGCTTTGCAAAAAGCATGTAACTGGCTAATAGATGTTGCCAATCGCTTTGAAGCAGCAAGATTACTAAGTCGAGAACAGTATTTAGGCGTTGAGTTATCCGTTATCGGTCCATCCTTAATTGGTAGCTGCTTGGTTCATCATCAAATGTCACCGCGAAGCATTCCCCGCTATAACCGGTTTGCCGTGCTACTTGAGCAATCATTGGCACAAACAAACGAGCAGTCAATTAACCGGCCAACTGTGAAGCAGGGAAGCTGGCTGTTATCGCAAATGATAGAGTTTGGCCATAATGGGCAGCTTGAGTCATATGAAAAAACGGATCTAGCAAGTATTGTTGATCAAGTTTTTCGGGAAGATATTTACCAAAGTGCCAAACAAGTTATGCTGGAATAGAGCATCTGTTAACAGATTAAATAAAATTTGTTCGCACTATTTTTGCACCAGTTGTGGACAAGTAATGCGCTATAACGATGCAAAATGTACACAGCTAAATAAACTAGTTTTAATTTAAAACACGTTAAATTTCTTTATTTACAATAGGATATATGTTTTTTGTTAAGTTGGCACTAAATCTGTATTACTAAAAATGTATTCGATAAGAATGCCTAAGAAGCAATCTAGTTTTGAGGCCAACTTGGGCTAACGCTAATAAATCAAACTAGAAGTAAAAATTTAAAATTAATAATAAATAAATTAATTAATTAGCTTAACCGACGATGGTATTGCTAATTAAATATGTAAAGTAAACATAGAAAAGACAATTTATTTACTGATCTATTGGCAAAGGTGTCATCAAGATTGGTTTGGCAATGTAGCCCGCAGGCGACTGATTATTTCAGAGCGCAGCGGGCTTTTTTATTGGGAGAAATTTATGTTTAGTCGTTTATTTAACGCACCCGCAAAACTCTATAGCAGTGTATGTTTGGCTGGTGCCTTAACCTTGAATGTCTTAGCTATTAGCGCTGAAGCGCAGCCATTAGGTTATCCAGAAAAAGAAGAATTAACCTTTGGCTTTATTAAGCTAACCGATATGGCACCTATTGCCATTGCCTATGAGCAGGGTTTTTTCGAAGACGAGGGTTTATATGTCACCATCGAAGCGCAAGCTAATTGGAAAGTGTTACTTGATGGTGTTATTGATGGCCGATTAGACGGCGCTCATATGCTTGCAGGACAACCGATAGCTGCGACTATAGGTTATGGTACTAAAGCCGAGATCATTACGCCGTTTTCAATGGATTTAAATGGAAATGGTATTACCGTTTCTAATGATATTTGGCAGCAAATGAAAGCCAATATTCCTAAGCAAGCAGATGGTAAACCGGTTCACCCAATTAAAGCAGATGCTTTAAAGCCAATTGTTGAAAGCTATGCTGCCCAGGGTAAACCATTTAACATGGGCATGGTTTTCCCTGTTTCTACCCATAATTATGAATTGCGCTACTGGTTAGCCGCAGGTGGTATACACCCTGGGTTTTACGCACCTCACAAAGGTGACACATCAGGAAAAATTAACGCACAAGCACTATTATCAGTAACGCCACCACCACAAATGCCTGCTACGTTAGAGGCAGGTACAATTTATGGCTACTGTGTTGGTGAACCGTGGAACCAACAAGCAGTATTTAAAGGCATTGGCGTGCCTGTGGTTACTGACTACGAAATTTGGAAAAATAATCCGGAAAAAGTATTTGGTATCACCAAAGCGTTCGCAGAGAAATACCCAAACACGACGATTCGTTTAACTCGTGCATTAATTCGCGCAGCCAAGTGGCTTGATGAAAATAACAATGCTAATCGCCCAGCCGCGGTAAAAATTCTAAGCCAATCAAATTACGTTGGTGCGGATTACGAGGTTATTGCCAATAGCATGACCGGCACCTTTGAATATGAAAAAGGCGATAGACGTGCGGTGCCAGATTTCAACGTATTTTTCCGTTATAACGCCACTTTTCCTTATTATTCAGATGCTATTTGGTACTTAACGCAAATGCGTCGCTGGGGACAAATCAGTGATGATAAACCGGATAGCTGGTATGTCGACGTCGCCAAAAAAGTCTACCGTCCAGATATTTACTTACAAGCTGCACAATCGCTGGTTGATGAAAAATTAATGTTAGCGTCAGATTTTGCCGAGGTGATGGATGAAGATGGCTTTCGATCACCACAAACTCACTTTATCGACAACATAGTGTTTGATGGCACCCAACCCAATGCTTATATCAATAAATTTACTATTGGCCTTAAAGCTGGCGACAAGATTTAGCCAAATATTGATTCACGCTAAGTAAATAACAGGAAAAGTACAATGACCACCTTAATCGAAAAAATGATGACATCTAACGCTAAGTATTCATGGTTGGGATATGTCCAATTACTACTCAGTCAAAAGTTACAGCGCTTTTTGTTACCGGTTGTTGGTATCGTTATCTTTTTATTATTGTGGTCTTTTGCCGCCAGCAATATTGATACTTCGTTAGGTAAGTTTCCTGGACCGTCTGCGGTCTATAGCCAAATGGGTAATCTTTACCAAGAGCACAAAGCTGAACGCGAAAAAGAAACAGCGTTTTATCAACGTCAACAAGCACGAAATGAACAACGGTTAGCGGCTGATCCCAATTATCAAGCGAAAATCCGTAGCTATACCGGCAAAGAAACTTTCCTCGATCAAATCGCTACTAGCTTAATAACCGTGATGAGCGGTTTTATCTTAGCGGCGTTAATTGCTATTCCACTGGGGATTGCCGTTGGTTTAAGCCATAGCTTGAATACGGCAATAAATCCTATTATTCAAATATTTAAACCTGTTTCACCGTTAGCGTGGTTGCCTTTAGTCACTATGGTGGTCAGTGCGGTTTACGTGACACCTGATCCGCTACTGGCTAAATCATTCGTTAACTCAATGATCACTGTCACTTTGTGCTGCATTTGGCCAATGGTAATTAACACCGCAGTGGGAGTATCAGCAATTAATGAAGATTGGGTCAATGTTTCTCGGGTGCTAAGACTACCTAGCCTTGTTCATGTCCAAAAAATTGTATTGCCAGCTGCTGTTCCTGCAATTTTTACCGGCATGCGTTTATCACTTGGTATTGCTTGGATGGTGTTAATAGCTGCGGAAATGCTGGCGCAAAACCCTGGTCTAGGCAAATTTGTTTGGGACGAGTTTCAAAATGGTAGCTCGCAATCACTGAGCCGCATTATGACAGCCGTTATTGTCATTGGCTTTATTGGCTTTGCCCTTGATAAGTCGATGTTGCAACTACAACGACTATTGTCTTGGGATAAATCGAGCGCCCAGCGTTAACTGGCACTTTTAGGAATTAATAAGGAATTAACACATGAGCACACTGTTAGAAATTAGCCAAATTGACATGGTATTTCCAACGCCTAAAGGTGATTTTACCGCGCTAAAGAATGTCGATTTATCAATTAAAAAAGGCGAGTTTATTTCATTAATTGGCCACTCTGGTTGCGGAAAATCAACGGTTTTAAATGTTGTTGCCGGGCTTTATCAGGCAACCAAAGGCGGTGTTTTACTTAATAACAAAGAAGTCACTGAGCCTGGGCCGGAGCGTGCTGTTGTCTTTCAAAATCATTCATTGTTGCCTTGGTTAACGGCTTATCAAAATGTTGAGTTAGCGGTTAAGCAAGTATTTAAAAAGACCATGAACGCTAGGCAAATGAAAGAATGGATTGAGCATAACTTAAAGTTGGTGCATATGGATCATGCCATGCACAAACGCCCTGATGAAATCTCAGGGGGGATGAAACAACGCGTAGGCATTGCAAGGGCACTTGCTATGCAGCCGGAAGTGTTACTTATGGATGAACCGTTTGGCGCGCTTGATGCGTTGACTCGCGCTCATATGCAAGACTCCTTAATGGAAATTCAGGATTCATTAAATAACACAGTGATCATGATCACCCATGATGTCGATGAAGCGGTTTTACTCTCCGATCGTATTGTCATGATGACTAATGGGCCGGCAGCAACTGTTGGTGAAATATTAAATGTAGGCCTACCAAGACCAAGAGATCGATTGGCACTGGCTCAAGACCCCACTTATAACCAATTGCGGTCAGCGGTTTTAACTTTCTTGTATGAAAAACAACGCAAAGTTGAAGTCATGCCAGCGAATAGCAAAAGTAAAAATAACGTTAATAAAACGAGTAATGTTGCATGATTTTCTATACTCAATAGGCAGTGAATTAAATAACAACTTATCGATAAACGATTTAATGATCAAAGGAATAACCATGAAACATTATCCACATCAGCACATTTTTACGCAAACAATGTTAGTCATTAGTATGTTAATGGCAGGAATATCAACCGCTAGTTATGCCCAAGATGACGCAAAAGTGAAGCTCGATTTTCGTCTTCGCTATGAAAGCGTTGAACAAAAAAATCCATTGAAAGATGCCGATGCCTTAACGCTTCGCACTTTGTTAAGTTATTCAACAGCAAGCTTTAACAATATCTCGGGCTATGTTGAATTTGAAGACTCTAGAGCCGTTGGTATTGATGATTACAACGACACTTTAGGGCACAAGCCGAACTACTCAGTCATAGCCGATCCGGAAACTACGGAATTAGATCAGGCCTATGTTCAATACAAAGCATCAAACTGGTCAACAAAACTTGGTCGCCAAGTTATTGCGCTAGATAACCAACGTTTTGTTGGTCACGTTGGCTGGCGCCAAGATAAACAAACCTTTGATGCTTTATCAGTTAATTATCAAGCGAGCGCTGCGGTTAATTTAACCTATGCCTATGTCAATAAGCGCAATCGCATTTTTGCCGAAGATAAAGATCTGCACGTAAAAGATCATCTAATCAACCTTACATACAAAACAAATGGTGTTGCCCTTACTGGTTATGGCTATCTATTAGAGGTTGATGAAGGTGTCTCTAACAGTCTTGATACATACGGTGTGCGCTATAGCGGTAGCGAAAAATTTGCCAGTGGTAATTTAATTTATGCACTGGAATGGGCGACACAAGAAGCTAAATCAACCGGTGCTAATTTTGATGCCGATTACCAACTTATCGAACTGGGTTATGGCGTTGAAGGGGTAACCATTAAAGGCGGTTATGAACTGCTTGGTAGTGATGGCGGTGATTATGGCTTCCAAACACCACTAGCAACATTACATGCGTTTAATGGCTGGAGCGATCAGTTTTTATCAACACCTAAACAAGGGCTTCGCGATATTTACGCTTCCGTTTCAGGCAAGGCTTATGGCGGGAAATGGGCAGTGTTTTATCACACTTTCGATGCTGATAAAGCCACGGATAACGCCGATGACTTTGGCGATGAAATCAACGCATCTTATCAAACAAGCTTTAATAAAACCTTTTCTGGCGGCATTAAATACGCGTCGTATTCGGCTGGCGATTCTGCCACAGGCAAGGTGGACACCGATAAGCTTTGGATTTGGGTAGGCGCTAAGTTTTAGCGCGCTAACTAGCACTAGGAGAACCTTATGTCGGATCAATTAAATGTCGTCGTTATTGGCAACGGTATGGTTGGCCATCACTTTGTTGAACAACTGGCAAACTTACGCCAGTCGGTCGAGCATATTCAGATCACAGTATTGTCGGCAGAAAGCCGTCTTGCTTATGATCGCGTGCACTTGTCAGAATATTTTGCTGGCAAATCAGCAGCTGAGCTGGCATTAACCGATGAGTCGATTTATCAAGACTGGCAAGTTAATTTTAAACTCAATGCCAAGGTCACAGCGATTGATAAAGTGGCTCAGCAAGTAACCACGCAAGCGGGTGAAGTCATTTCATATGACAAATTGATTATGGCAACTGGTTCTTACCCTTTTGTGCCACCGATCCCCGGGGGAGATCAAGCGCATTGCCTTGTCTATCGAACAATTGACGACCTGGAGTCGATTGCTCAAAGTGCGAGTAGCAGTAAAGTTGGCGTGGTGATCGGTGGCGGTTTATTAGGTTTAGAAGCGGCAAACGCGTTAAAGCAACTGGGTTTACAAACTCATGTAGTTGAATTTGCGCCGCAATTAATGGCAGTGCAAGTTGATCAAGGCGGCGGCCGCTTTTTAAAAGATAAAATTGAAGCACTTGGCGTAAAAGTACATACCTCAAAAGCAACTAAAGTTATCGAACAAGGCGAGCACTGCCGTTATCGATTAGTGTTTGCTGACGGTGATGTGCTGGAAACAGATTTAATCTTATTTTCAGCAGGTATTCGACCATATGATCAGCTGGCCAGAGCCCATGACCTTGAAATAGGTGAACGCGGTGGCATTGTCATTGACCAGCATTGTCAAACCAGCGATCCAAATATTTATGCCATTGGCGAATGTGCGCTGTTTAATAATATGATTTATGGTTTAGTAGCGCCAGGGTATACCATGGCAAAAGTTGCGGCGAATCATATTATTAACCCCAAAACTGAGCAGGTATTTGCTGGCGCAGATATGAGCACAAAATTAAAGCTGATGGGGGTTGATGTTGGCTCAATTGGTGATGCCCATGCTAGAACGCCAGATGCCCAAATTTACTGTTATGAAAATCAACCCGCAGGCATCTATAAGAAAATTGTTGTCTCAGCAGATCAAAAGTTACTGCTAGGTGCGGTATTAGTGGGTGACAACAGTGAGTATGATACTTTGCTGCAATATATGCTGAATCAACTTGAATTACCTGAAGCACCAGAAGCATTAATTCTTCCTATGGCAGGTGATAAGCCGACATTAGGCGCTGATGCCTTGCCTGATTCGGCCACTATTTGTTCATGTTTAAATGTGACTAAGGGCGATATTGTTGCTGCTGTTGATAATGGAGCGACTTGCGTAAGTGAGGTTAAAAGTTGCACTAAAGCCAGTACTGGTTGTGGAGGTTGTGCGGCGTTACTTAAAAATGTCGTAGATAAAGAGCTGGAAAATCGCGGTGTTGAAGTTAAAAAAGATATTTGTGAGCACTTTGCTTATTCCCGTAAAGAACTTTATGACATTGTAAAAGTAGAAAAAATTACGCATTTTGATGAGCTGATTGATAAACATGGTAACGGTTTAGGCTGTGAAATTTGTAAGCCAACCGTTGGCTCTATTTTAGCGTCGGTGTGGAATGATTACATTCTGGATAAATCAAAAGTCGCGCTTCAGGACACTAACGATAACTTCCTTGCCAATATGCAAAAAGACGGGACTTATTCGGTTGTACCTCGCATTCCAGGCGGTGAGATTACCCCTGATAAATTAATTACCATAGGTCAAGTCGCGAAAAAATATAACCTTTACACCAAAATCACCGGTGGTCAGCGCATTGATTTATTCGGTGCTCGAGTTGAACAACTGCCTGAAATTTGGCAAACCCTGATTGATGCAGGCCTTGAAACTGGTCACGCCTACGGCAAAGCGGTGCGCACGGTTAAATCTTGTGTCGGTAGCACTTGGTGTCGTTACGGCGTGCAAGACAGTGTCGGTATGGCGATTGACATTGAACATCGCTACAAAGGCATTCGCGCGCCCCATAAAATTAAATTTGCCGTGTCTGGCTGTACGCGAGAATGTGCGGAAGCCCAAAGTAAAGATATAGGTGTTATTGCCACCGATAAAGGCTGGAACCTTTATGTCTGCGGCAATGGCGGCATGAAACCTCGTCATGCTGACTTATTTGCCACTGACTTGGATGATCAAACATTAGTGCAATATATCGATCGTATTTTAGCGTTTTATATTCAAACCGCTGATCGCTTACAACGCACCTCAGTGTGGTTGGAAAATATGGAAGGTGGTTTAGATTACTTAAAACGCGTAGTAATTGATGATCACTTAGGTATTTGCCAAGAACTAGAAAACCAAATGCAGCATTTAGTGGGTAAATACCAGTGTGAGTGGAAAACAACATTGGAAAATCCTGAAGCGCTTAAACGTTTTCGTCAGTTTGTTAACTCAGATAAAACCGATGGCAATATTCAATTTGTGACTGAGCGCAGTCAAATACGACCGGCAACCGTTGACGAAAAACGTAGTGGCAACATTCAAAATGCGTCATTACCAATTAATGAATTAACTATTCCTGTGGTTTCTGTCCCTTTAAATTCTGTGCCCGTAGTAGAAATGGAGGGCGAATAATGACCCTAAATAATAACTGGATCACTGTATGTCATGTTGACGATCTTATTGATAATGCCGGCGTTTGTGCCTTGGTAAATGAAAATACCAATCATCAAATTGCAATTTTTAGTGTGCCTAAACAACCTGAACGCGTATTTGCCATAGATAACTTTGACCCACTCGGTCAAGCCAATGTGCTTTATCGTGGAATTACTGGTTGCGCAAGTGGTGAGCCAGTAGTTGCTTCTCCTCTTTATAAACAGCAGTACTCACTGAAATCTGGGCGTTGTATGCAAGAAGAGGTATCCATCAATGCTTATCCTACACGTATTGAAAATCAAGCTGTGCAAGTGTTGTTAGCCGGGAAGTAATCATATGTCTGAGCCAATTGCGAAGTTTCTACCTAATACGCCAGTTAAAACAAATGGTGTAGTGCAATCAACCTGTGCCTATTGTGGAGTAGGTTGTGGTGTAGATATTAGTTCAAGCAATGGCCAACTTAATGGTATTGCCGGTACGCCAGAGCATCCGGCTAATTTTGGTCGTTTATGTGTTAAAGGCTCGCATTTGCTCGATACCATAGATCTTACCAACCGCCTACTTATACCTGAAGTTGGCGGACAACAAGTGAGTTGGTCGCAGGCTTTTAGCGAAGTAGCAGATAAGTTTCAATCGATTATTAATCGACATGGCAAAGACGCCGTCGCGTTTTATGTTTCAGGGCAGTTATTGACTGAAGATTATTATGTCGCCAACAAACTAATGAAAGGTTATATCGGCAGCGGCAACATTGATACCAATTCACGATTGTGTATGTCATCAGCGGTTTCTGCTTACAAACGGGCATTCGGTGAAGATGTCGTGCCGTGCAGTTATCAGGATATTGAACAAACCGATTTAATTGTTTTAGTTGGCTCAAATGCCGCATGGACGCATCCGGTAATTTTCCAGCGAATTGAGCGCGCCAAGCAAATCAATCCTGATTTAAAGGTCGTTGTAATTGACCCTCGTCAGTCTGAAACCGCGCAGATGGCTGATCTCCACTTATGCCTTGAACCGGGGGCTGATGCTGGGTTATTTAATGGTTTGCTGCACTACCTAATTGAACATAACGTAATTGATCAACTTTTTATTGAGCGAAGTACTGAGGATTTTGAAAAATGCCTTGAAGCGGTTAAGACGTGGTCAATATCGAAAACCGCAGAGTTTTGTGGTTTAGATACTTTAACCTTAAGCAACTTTTATCATTTGTTTTCTCAAAGCACTAAAACCGTCACTTTGTATTCAATGGGCATTAACCAATCTAGCTCTGGCGTTGATAAATGCCATGCCATTATTAATGTTCACTTAGCGTCGGGCAAAATTGGTAAAGTTGGCTGTGGCCCTTTTTCTCTTACCGGTCAACCCAATGCTATGGGCGGGCGAGAAGTAGGGGGCTTAGCAAATCAATTGACTGCCCATTTAGATATTGAAAATATTGAGCATCAACAAATTGCCCAAAACTTTTGGCAATCGCCAACGATTGCCACCCTGCAAGGGGCAAAAGCTGTTGATTTGTTTGATCAAATTGACCAAGGGCAAATTAAAGCCGTTTGGATTATGGCAACGAATCCCTTGGTGAGTTTGCCTGAGCGCAACAAAATAAAGCGGGCACTTGAACAATGTGAATTTGTTGTAGTGTCTGATTGTGTTCAGGATAACGATACTTTGGCATTGGCCGATGTAAAATTACCGGCAACACCCTGGCTTGAAAAAAATGGCACAGTGACTAATTCTGAGCGTCGAATCTCTCGCCAGCGCAATGCGGTTTTACCAGCGGGTCAGGCAAAGCACGATTGGCAGATTATCTGCGGTGTTGCCAAAGCAATGGGCTTTAAAGGTTTTGATTTTCAACACCCATCTCAAATATTTACTGAGTTTGCTGCGCTTTCTGGTGTAGATAATTTGGGTGAAAGTAAATCTGCTAAAGGGAGCTCAGGTGAAACAAAATCTAGCTCAATTCGGCGCTTATTTGATATTTCTGGTTTAGCGAATTTATCGCAGCAGCAATATGATAATTTATCACCTATTCAGTGGCCGGTAACTGAAGCCAATCATTACGGTGGTGGCCAATTATTTGCACAGGTTAATGCAAAAAGTCAGTTTAGTACGGAATCAGGACGAGCAAAGTTTTTTCCGATTACTCCACAATTACCTGTTCAAAAGACCTGCGCGCAATTTCCTTTAGTGCTTAACTCCGGTCGTTATCGAGATCAATGGCATACCATGACTCGCACAGGTAAAGCCTCGTCACTTACCCAACATTTAGCCAAACCGTATATAACGATAAACCCAAAAGATGCGGCTAATTTATCGTTATCAAATAACGATATAGTTAAAGTCAGTTCGTCAAATGGCGAGATAACCGTGCCAGTAACTATTTCTGAGCGTGTGGTTGCTGGGCAATGTTTTATGCCCATTCATTGGAATCAGCAATTTGCTGCCAGTGCCAATATCGCTAACCTATATGGTAGTGCAGTTGATCCCATTTCAGGCCAGCCGGAAGCTAAATTTGTTGGTATCAATATAGAGCGTGCTGAATTTAATCAATTTGTCGATTTCTATATTGCCGATGAGCTGCTCGCAAAAGCGATAGATTCGCCATACTGGCTTAAAACCAAATTAGCTAATTGTTGGCACTATCAAGCGGCGGATGTTATTGAAACTAGTTCGCTACTTTCGAAAGTTAAAGACTTGGTAAGCAAAGAGGTTGAATGGCTGATACAGTCAAATACCCAAGGTGTAAATACATGTTTAGTTGCTATGGCAGAGCAGCAATTAGTTGCGGTTGCATATATTTGTGAAAAACCGTTTACGGATGCCAAAAGCGGGTTAACTGAAATCTTTGCTAAACCAGTATTGAACTTGGCAGATGTTCAAGAGCTATTGCGCAGTAGCTCTGAGAGTTCAATGCTGAGTTCGCGCAAGGTATGTAGCTGCCACTCAGTATATGAAGCTGAGATTATCGGTCAAATTCAACAGGGCAATGCATCAGTGCAATTATTAGGTGAACAATTAAAATGTGGCACTAAATGCGGTTCATGCAAACCTGAGCTACAGGCATTAATTAATCAACATGGCCAATTTAGACATGAACCACATAACCTTGAAACCCTAGACGTTAACGGAAAGAGCCAAGATGCTCAAACCATCCCATTAACTTATATTGCTAATGCATAAGCGCTTAAAGCCGTTAGCGGCTAAGGAAATCACCATGAACACTTGGCCTGAATTTGAACCATTCGTATGGTTAAAAAAAACGTTTGGCTTTCACTTTAGGTATTACTTTGGCGATAAGTTTAACGCTAATTTATTTAAAAATAGGCAAATCAGAAATAGTAAGTTCAACCCAAAAACTTCGCTCAATAAATCTAATCACGGTTACGTGATCTTTGTCGGTGGCGGCTCAGGTGATGTCGAATTACTAACACTAAAAGCAATTAAGGCTTTTGAACAAGCGGATGTCGTATTAGTTGATTGGTTGGTTAACCCAGAGATCAATCAATATATTCCGCAAAATGTAGAGCGGATATTTGTTGGTAAAAAATGTGGTCACCACTCAATGAAACAGTCAGCAATATCTTCGTTAATTTTACGCTATGCATTGCAAGGTAAAACTGTGGTTAGGTTAAAGGGCGGCGACCCTAGTATCTTTGCTAGGTTGGCTGAAGAAACTGAGCTACTTGCCACATACCAAATTCCATTTCAAATAGTGCCGGGAATTACCGCGGCCAGTGGCTGTGCAGCTTATTCAGGTATTCCGCTAACGCTGCGAGACTGTGCATCCTCTGTGCGTTTCGTAACCGCGCATTTGCAAAATGAACCAGAGCACAATCGACAGGGCGCATGTAACTGGCAACACCTAGCTCAGGATGATGGCACCTTAGTGTTTTATATGGGGCTCAATCGTATTAGCATGATTGCTGATAAGTTAATGGCTCATGGCATGGCCGCGTGCACACCAATCGCTGTTGTAGATCAGGGGACTAGCGCCAATCAAAGCATTTGTTGTTCTACGTTAAATGCCATTTCAAGTGAGGAAAAAATCAATACGTTTACAGGACCCGCGTTAATCATTGTCGGTGAAGTTGTTAGTCATCGGGTAGCTGTTGATTTATCCTTGGTTACACAAACACCCGCTAATACTGGCGTTATTTATCGTTAATTTGATCGATAGTGGCATTGAGTTAACTTTCTGATGAAAACGCCAGTGATTAAAGCGCTAATACGAAAAAAGCCGCATTAAATGCGGCTTTTTAGAATGTGGTGGGTGCGACTGGAGTCGAACCAGCGACCTCTTGCATGTCAAGCAAGCGCTCTAACCAACTGAGCTACGCTCCCAAGCGTTTACTACATTTCCGGTCAAGAAATAACAGTCAATGTACAACGGAGCGCTATGTTAGCTTCGCTGATTGGATGACGCAAGCATTTTTCAACAAAATCTTAGTCATTCTAAGTTGTTCGCCTACAAAGTGTCCATCTTTGCTAAAATTTAATCTATATCAACTAAAATGTGCTCATTGTTAAATTAATGTAACAATAGGTGCTATACTAGCTAACAAAACACTAAATCAATGATTCTAAGGGAATAATATGAAACATATTAAGCGTTCATTGCTGACACTGGCACTTATTGCAACCTCAAGCTCATACGCATTTGCACAACCAAATGCCGAGCTATTAACCGGCCAAATTTACGGCGGTGGCCATTATAGTTTGTTTAAAGCTGATGATGAGCGACTCAAAGTTGGTGGCAACAATGCATCAAGTTTAGATGACGGTGATGGCTTTGGCTTAGACTTGGGTTATCGCTTCTCTGTATATAATGAATTACGTATTCAATATACCGACTTATCAATTGATGCCCATGACAATAATTTTGGCAAGCAAGATGGCTCATCGGTCGCTATTGATTTATTGCATTTTCCAAGTAAGCAAAATTTATATTTGGTGGGGGGCTTCAAAAATATTGATCTAGAAGACAAAGAAATTTCTGCCAATATTGGTATGGGTTACCGACATTATTTTACCAACCGATTTGCTGCTTATGTAGAAGGCAAGGGCCATTATCAACTTGAAGATCGATATAAAGATTGGACAGCGACCATAGGGTTAATCTACTTCTTTGGTGAGAACCAACCTAAAGCAGCTAAAGCGGTAGAATCGGCAAAAGTTGCGCCTTCACCAGCACCTGTCGAAGTCGATAACGACAGTGATGATGATGGCATTTTAAATCATATTGACCAATGTGCTGATACGCCAAAAAGTCACTATGTCGATAGTGTTGGCTGTACTGTTTATACCGAAGAAGTCGACACCATGGAGCTGGTTATTTTATTTGACAATAACAGTGATGAGATCAAATCAAACTTCAACGTAGAGCTAGAAAAAACAGCAGACTTCTTAAATCGTTATCCTGACGTTGAATTAACTATTGAAGGTCACACTTCAATTGTAGGTACTGAAGATTATAATCAAAAATTGTCTGAGCGCCGTGCTAAAGCTGTGGTCGATCGTTTAGTGAGTGACTTTGGTATTAACCGAAGCCGCCTTACTGCAATTGGCTATGGCGAAACGCAATTAATTAACCCTGACAATACGGAAGTTGCTCATGCTGAAAACCGTCGTATTATGGCAACGATGTCAGTAAAAACAGAAAAAGAAGTGGTGGTAAAACCTATTCCTTCAGAAAAATAACGCTTTTTTACCGTGAGTGATAACGAAAGATTAGAAAGCGCCTAAGCACTTTCTAATCTTTTTTGTATTAAGCGTAGTCGCATTGCGAGTAATATCGCCGCAGTGGTCAAACCGGAAATAAAACCAATCCAAAATCCGTATGGGCCAATAGGGTCAATAACCCAATCAGTTAAACCTAGAATTAATCCTATCGACAGGCCGACAACCCAATAAGCAACAAAGGTTATAACTAAAATTGCCGTAGTGTCTTTATAGCCGCGTAAAGCGCCGGCAGAAATTACCTGGATTGCATCAGAAAACTGAAATAACGCCGCTAAAAACATTAAGCTGGCGGCTAAACTAATTACCGCGTGCTCGGTAGTGTATATAGTGGCTATTTCGGTTTTAAACAAAAGGGTAGCTGTTGCAGTAACAACGGCAATCACTAAGCCGAGCATTACTGAGTATGAGCATATATCTTTAGCTTGTTGATATTGTTTATTACCCACCGCAAAGCCTACTTTGATGGTAACTGCCATCGCTAAACTTAGTGGCACCATAAACACCAAACCAGAAAAGTTAATAGCGATTTGATGACTTGCCACAACTTCAGCGCCAAACGGCGCTAAAATAATGGCAACAACTGCAAATAAACTTACTTCAAACAGTAATGAAAAAGCAATTGGTAACCCAATTGATAAAATGCTGGTGATTTCAGACCATTTTGGCCAGAAAAAACGTTCAAATAAATGCGCCTGTTTAAGGTGTTTAGAAAAATAGGTGTAAATCAGCATTGAAATAAACATTGCCCAGTAAACCAATGCGGTAGCTAAACCACATCCGGCACCACCAAGTGCAGGCATGCCAAATTCGCCATAGATAAAAATGTAATTTGCTGGAATGTTGATCAATAAACCAATGATACTAATGATCATCGTCGGGCGCGTGTGAGATAAACCTTCAGAATAGTTCCTTAAAACAAAATAAAGGCAAAAGGCAGGACCACCCCAAACGATATAATCTAAGTAATCGAACATTAATGCTTTTAATTGGGGCTCAAGCGGCACTTGCGGGTAAATTGCTGGCGCAATAATGTAATTTAATAGTATTAGTGAGCCACCGAGAAATAAGCCTATCCACGCCGTTTGATAAGTAGCGCTAGCTACTTTATTAAACTCATTGGCCCCCGCATATTGAGAGACAATCGCGGCAAGCGCCATCATAATGCCAGAAATAGTTAATATAGCCGGCAGCCAAACACTACTCGCAACCGCAACTGCCGCCATATCCGTCGCACTAACACGCCCAGCCATTACGGTATCGGCAAAACCCATTAAATTTTGGATAAGTTGGGCAATAAGAATGGGGTAAGCCAATTTAAGTAAACTTTTTGATTGACTAATAAATTGAGATAACTGCATGAATTATTCGCTGGTTATTTGCTAATATATCGGAAATTTTTATGAGTTGGATCATATATGTTTACTGGCATAGTGCAATCAAAAGCCAAAGTTTTATCGGCAAAAATTAGTAACGGCATTTGTCGCTTAGTCATAGAGGTTGAGAGTAGTGTTGCACAGCAACTTACATTAGGCGCTAGTATCGCGATAAATGGTACCTGCTTAACGGTAGTAAGTTTTGAAGCACTACCTGAAAATACTACAGAAATTCACTTCGATGTGATTGATGAATCGTTACGCGTAACTAACCTTTGTTATTTAAAATCAGGCGATTATGTTAATTTTGAACGTTCGTTAAAAGTGGGTGACGAAATAGGCGGACATCAGGTTTCAGGTCATGTTCATTGCCAGGCGAAAGTTGTTTCGATAGTGAAAAATCAAGATAACTGTGAAATTAACTTTAAGTTGACCGATCACAATAATCGTTTTTTATTTGAAAAGGGCTTTATTGCAATTAACGGTGTGAGCTTAACGATAGGGCAAGTCAATGATTGTCAGTTTAATGTTTACTTAATTCCAGAAACACTACTGAGAACAAATATAGGCACGCTGGTTGAAGGGAATTTGGTTAATATTGAATTTGATCAACAAACCATAACGATAGTAAACACGATTGAGCGAATGAATCTGCAATTGAAGTAAATTCAAACCAAAGTGTTAATTCAGGTTAAAAGAATTGCTCATCATCAGCGTCAATGGATAATTCAACATTTTGCTGAAGTTCATTAATGTGCATATTTAAATGAATGTCACGACAACAAGCGGGGCATTCATCGTAATAGTTTTGATCACCAGCGCTTGTATCAAGCTCAATATGTAAATGATGCCCGCAATGTGGACACTCAATGCGCATTTTCTGTAATTCGTCCATCATTTCACACCTCTGTTAAGTGCTCATGTTTCTTAATTAATTATGGCTTAAAATACAGGTTCTGCGAGCTTTTGCTAAGTGGCTGTTTTTATTTTCTAAATAGCGGATAAAACCCATATCTATTTAGTGGGGTGGTATATGTGGCTCGTAAATTTCTGCTATTTGGAACTGTTGCCATTTCGATATTGGCAATAACGCTTTTATATTTCGCATGGTTTTCCAAACAGAATCGATGGTGAGCTGATTTACTAACCAAGCAGGAATTGCCCCATTGGGATCGACGTTAAATTGATAAGTAATGTCAATAAGTCCGCTATCTGCAACTGGACGAATTGTCCAATGAGCGTATTCAACCGTCACTCTTACAGAATTATCTATCGGGGCTATAGCCGTACTTGCATCAGTAACATCAATTTCTATCGAACCATTATCCAATTGAATGTACTTGCTTCTAATAACCATATCTCTGGGCTTTACCGGCCAAACACTGTTAAATTTCGTGATAAAGATATTTTCATTAGGTAAAACCTGCTCAATAAGCTCAGCATGGTTGGCGCTGTCTAACCACGTAGGGATATTAGGGTAGTCCTGTAAAAATAATAGAAACCCGGATAATGTTGATTTGACTTGCAATGACGCTTTGACTGTGACAATTCGCTGATCTTTTTGTTTATCTTTATAAATTTTAATCTCGTCACTAGTTCTCACTAATTGCCAATTAAATTCACTTGCCGACAGCGTAAATGTAGACAAAAGCAGCACATTTAATATAAATGCACGACATATTAGGTTAAAAACATTGGGTGAAGGTAATATAGTCATTGAAAAAGCTGCCGATTTTCCCTATTCTTCATGGCTTATTTTTATTAAACCACATTTGTATTAAATTTGTGGTTTTTCTTGAACGAATTAAACAAGCGGCGCTTCGTGTGTGTCGCCACTGTAAAAAGGAAAATTCATGCCTGTAATTACTCTCCCTGACGGTAGTCAACGCTCATTTGAACAAGCTGTATCTGTAATGGATGTGGCAGCTGATATTGGCCCAGGTTTAGCCAAAGCAACATTAGCTGGTCGCATTAACGGTGAACGTGTTGATGCGTGCGAATTAATCACAAAAGACTGTGAGCTACAACTTATCACCGCAAAAGACGAAGACGGTTTAGAAATTATTCGTCACTCATGTGCTCACTTATTAGGTCATGCAATTAAGCAACTTTGGCCAAACGTTAAAATGGCGATTGGCCCAACAATTGACAATGGCTTTTACTACGACGTTGATTTAGACCAGCCATTAAATGATGATGATTTAGCTAAGCTTGAAAAGCATATGCTTGACTTAGCTAAAACTAACTATGACGTAGTGAAGAAAACTGTTTCATGGCAAGAAGCACGTGATACTTTCGAGTCACGCGGCGAACCTTACAAAATTGAAATCCTAGACGAAAACATCGACAAAGATGATCGTCCAGGTTTATATCATCACGAAGAATACATTGATATGTGTCGCGGCCCTCATGTGCCGAATATGAAGCATTGTCAGCATTTTAAATTAATGAAAGTCGCAGGCGCTTATTGGCGTGGCAACTCTGACAATAAAATGTTGCAACGTATTTATGGTACTGCTTGGGCAGATAAAAAAGCACTTAAAGCTTATATTCAACGTCTTGCCGAAGCTGAAAAACGTGATCACCGTAAAATTGGTAAAACATTAGATTTATTCCACTGGCAAGAAGAAGCGCCAGGAATGGTGTTCTGGCATAACGACGGTTGGACAATTTACACTGAGTTAGAAAAGTTTGTTCGTGAAAAGCTTCATGAATATGACTACGACGAAGTGAAAGGTCCTTTAATGATGGACCGTGGCTTATGGGAAAAATCAGGTCACTGGGATAAATATGCCGATGCCATGTTTACTACAGAATCTGAAAAACGTGAATACGCAATTAAGCCAATGAACTGTCCAGGTCACGTACAAATCTTCAACCAAGGGTTAAAGTCATATCGTGACTTACCTCTGCGTATGGCAGAGTTTGGTTGCTGCCACCGTAATGAGCCATCAGGTGCGCTGCACGGTTTAATGCGTGTTCGTGGTTTTACTCAAGATGATGCCCATATTTTCTGTACAGAAGATCAAGTACAAAGCGAAGTCACCAAATGTATTCAAATGGTTTACGATGTTTATAAAACGTTTGGCTTTGAAGATATTATCGTTAAGTTATCAACACGCCCTGAAAAGCGTATTGGTGATGATGCAATGTGGGATAAGGCCGAAGAGGGCTTAGCGCAAGCGCTAAAAGATCTTGGTATTGCCTTTGAGTACTTACCAGGTGAAGGGGCGTTCTACGGCCCTAAAATTGAGTTTACCCTGTTAGACTGTTTAGGTCGTAACTGGCAGTGTGGTACAGTGCAACTTGATTTTGCCTTACCTAATCGTTTAGATGCCAGCTATATCGGTGAAGATGGCGAACGTCATATTCCGGTAATGATCCACCGTGCAATTTTAGGTTCACTTGAACGTTTCATTGGTATTTTAATTGAAGAATATACGGGTAAATTCCCTGCGTGGTTATCACCAATTCAAGCAACCGTGATGAATATTACCGACAAACAAGGCGAATATTGTCAAAAAGTTGTTAATAAATTAAAAGAAAATGGCTTTAGAGCAAAACTAGACTTGAGAAATGAGAAAATAGGCTTTAAAATCCGCGAGCACACTTTAAAGCGAGTTCCATATCTTTTAGTCGTTGGTGACCAAGAAATGGAAAATGGCGAAATCGCCGTTCGTACACGAAGTGGCGAAGATTTAGGAAAAATGTCTGTGGATGCTTTTATTGAAAAGCTAGCTCAAGAAGTGAAATCACGGGTATAAACCTTTTTACACACAGGCATAAATGAGAAACTATGCCTGATTTTTGTTTAGTTCTTTGGAGGAACAGACTATTAAGAATGGTCAAAAAGGCGGTCAAAATGAACCGGCACATCGTTTAAATGAATTAATTACAGGTACAGAAGTACGTTTGATTGGTTTAGAAGGCGAAGCAATGGGCGTTGTTTCATTAAATGAAGCAATGGATGAAGCTGAAAAAGCAGGGGTTGATTTAGTTGAAATCAGTCCGACAGCGAAACCACCAGTGTGTCGCGTAATGGATTACGGCAAGTTCCTTTACGAAAAAGCCAAAGAACAAAAAGAACAGCGTAAGAAGCAAAAACAAATTCAGGTTAAGGAAATTAAATTCCGTCCTGGTACAGATGAAGGCGACTATCAGGTAAAACTACGCAACCTGAAGCGCTTTTTAGAAGGTGGTGACAAGGCTAAGGTAACATTACGTTTCCGCGGTCGTGAAATGGCCCACCAAGAATTGGGGTTAGATCTTTTAACTCGCGTTAAAAACGATTTAGAAGACGTTGCAACGGTAGAATTCTTCCCGAAAAGGGTTGAAGGTCGCCAGATGATAATGGTTCTAGCACCAATTAAACGATAAGTATTGGTCTGAAAGTGTTAGCGCGGAAGTGCTAACCACCAACATTATCGTAAAGCAGTAATTAAGGCCTGCAAGTAAAACACGAAGTACTTTACTTAATGATGTTTTCGCCTTGGTTACTAAATATTAACGGCATAAATGCGGAGTAATATTCATGCCTAAAATGAAAACGAACAAAGGTGCTGCTAAGCGCTTTAAGCCAACAGCTAACGGCTACAAATTCAAGCAAGCTGGTCTTCGTCATATCTTGACTAAGCGCCGTACAAAAGTTAAGCGTCATTTACGTGCTAAGTGTCACGTTGCCGCTTCTGACATTAAGTCAGTTAAACAAATGTTACGTCACGCTTAATAGGAGATATAGACAATGGCAAGAGTAAAACGCGGTGTAGTTGCACGTCGTTCTCACAAGAAAATCTTAAAGCAAGCTAAAGGTTACTACGGTGCTCGTAGTCGCGTTTATCGCGTTGCTTTCCAAGCTGTAACTAAAGCTGGCCAATACGCATACCGTGACCGTCGTCAACGTAAGCGTCAATTCCGTCAACTTTGGATTGCTCGTATCAACGCAGCATCTCGTCAAAATGGTTTGTCTTACAGCCGTTTCATTAACGGTCTTAAGAAAGCTTCTATCGAGATCGATCGTAAGATCTTAGCTGACATCGCTGTATACGATAAAGCAGCTTTCACTGTTTTAGTAGAAAAAGCAAACGCTGCTTTAGCTGCTTAATTACAGTTAAAAAGATGTAAGAGGGTGGTCAGTTTGATCACCCTTTTCTTTTTCTGAGGATAAATTTGTAGGCTGGGTACTTTAATTTCAAGAATTTATTCATTTAATTTTGATTGATGGAATAAAACGAATAGATTTTTATAACTTGTCATTCCGCATTTGATGCGGAATCTCCTGATATTTCGCAGAGACTCGCTTTGTAATTGGGAGATACCGATATACATTGGTATGACGATGATAGGTGACTTTTTATAAGGTTTTGAACATGAGTCTTGCAGATCAAGTGTTAGCGGTAAATGATGATTTACCTATTCGTACCGACAAGCCAGTTCACAGCGGTAAAGTACGCAGTGTTTATTGGTTAACTGAGGCTGATAGCCGTCGTTTAATTGAAGAAAAAGGCTACGATGTACCGGCTGATACGCCATTGGCTATTATGGTGATTAGTGATCGTATTTCAGCGTTTGACTGTATTTGGCATGGTGAAGGTAATGTTCGCGGTGTGCCTGGCAAAGGCGCTGCTCTAAATGCCGTATCAAACCATTGGTTTAAACTTTTTAAAGAGAATGGCTTAGCCGATAGTCATATTCTTGATATTCCTCATCCTTTTGTTTGGATTGTACAAAAAGCCCAACCGGTAATGATTGAAGCGATTTGTCGCCAATATATTACTGGCTCTATGTGGCGCGCTTATGAAAAAGGCGAACGAGAGTTTTGTGGTATAGAATTGCCGGAAGGCTTAACCAAAGACAGTAAATTACCAGAGCTTTTACAAACGCCATCAACAAAAGGAATTTTAAAAGGAATTCCAGGTGTGCCAGAAGCGGATGATGTGAATATTACCCGCAAAAATATTGAACAAAATTACCAAGCATTTAATTTTAAATCAGCTGATGATATTGCATTGTATGAAAAGTTGTTAACTCAAGGCTTTGATGTGATTTCAGCAGCGTTAGAAAAAGTTGGACAAATCTTTGTTGATACTAAATTCGAGTTTGGTTATGTCAAAGATAAAAATGGTAATGACAAGCTGATTTATATGGATGAAGTCGGGACACCAGACTCATCTCGTATTTGGGATGCTGAGCAATATGCTCAGGGTAAAGTCGTTGAAAACTCTAAGGAAGACTTTAGACAATTACTGCTTAATTATTTCCCAGATCCAGATATCTTATTAAACAAAGAGCGTATGGATGAGCGAGTATTACTTGCTAAAAACAACGAATTACCAATAGATGTGTTAATGAAGGTTTCACAAACCTATATAGGAATTGCAGAAAAAATAACGGGTGAAACTATTACGTTAAGTGCAAATCCTAAGGCTGAAATTATTGATGTGTTGAAAAATCACTATCAACTGATCGATTAATTAAAGCCATTACACAAAGCTACTTATAAGAGCCAACACGAAAAATGTTGGCTTTTTTTTGTGTTTTTTATATGAATTGCTCTATAACTAACTTATTGTTTTTGAAAATTATTGTTTACTACTTGTCAGTGTCTGCCTAAATAAAAATAATCAGGAATGAGCTATATGACGAATGCCCCAGAAACTAGTGAAACAAAAGATATACAAACGCTAATTTCTACCGTCGATGCAATAAATCGTGTGCAGGCGGTCATTGAGTTCAATGTAGACGGCACCATAATTGATGCAAATGATAATTTTCTTAATGCGATGGGCTACCGGCTTGATGAAATTAAAGGTAAGCATCATTGGATGTTTGCAGAAACGGAACTAGCAAATTCCACGGTATACAAAGAGTTTTGGCAAAAGTTGAATAAAGGAGAATTCGACTCTGGTGAATATAAGCGTTTAGGTAAAGATGGCAAAGAAGTGTGGATTCAAGCTTCGTATAACCCTATTTTAGACATGAACGGTAAGCCGTATAAAGTCGTAAAATATGCGACTGATATTACCGCACGAAAACTTGCCATTGCAGCAATTAAAGAATCCATAATGTTGATGGCTAAAGGTGACTTAACCACTACAGTTACCGCTGATTTAGATAGCGAGTTTAGTGTTTTGGCAGAATCTATGAATTCATTACTTGCTAATTTAAATGGCATGATGACGACAATTCGAGAGGCTGCCGATAATGTATTTTCTTCATCACGTGAATTAGCGCTGAGTAATAGCGATTTAAGAGCACGTACAGAATCTCAAGCATCTAGCCTTGAACAAACAGCATCAGCTATGGAGTAATTAACTACAACTGTTAATCAAAATGCGATCAGTGCTGCTGATGCTACTAAGCTATCAACACAAGCAATGAATAAAACCAGTGATGGTAAAAATGTCGTTAATAATGCCATAGGTGCGATGAATGCTATTGAGAAATCCAGTAAAAAAATTGCCGATATTAATAAGTGTGATAGATGAAATTGCTTTTCAAACTAATTTACTCGCGCTAAATGCTGCGGTGGAAGCAGCTAGAGCAGGCGAGCAAGGTCGTGGATTTGCGGTTGTTGCCAGTGAAGTTAGAAACTTAGCACAGCGCAGTGCCTCTGCAGCCAAGGAAATTAAAGGCTTAATTAATGATAGTGTTGAAGCAGTTAATCAAGGTAGTAAATTGGTTGATGATACCGGTGCAACCTTTACTGATTTAGTGGTTGCTGTGCAAGAAGTCGTTAATATGATTGCAGATATTGATGTTGCGAGCAAAGAACAAGCAGCAGGTATAAGCGAAGTTAGTGGCGCTATTTCACATATGGATAGTATGACTCAGCAAAATGCTGCGCTAGTTGAAGAGGCAACTGCTGCCAGCAAATCAATGGAAGAACAAGCACAAAGCCTGCTTGAACAAGTGTCTAATTTTAAAACATTATAAGGCGCAATAAGAGTCAAGTGCCCTAAAGGATTGGGCTGTTAGAATTGAGCGGTAAAAAATAAAATGACCATAAACCCCGTAAAAACGGGGTTTAAACTTGTATGCTTGAGCCATTTATAAAATTGCTGGCTTTAATTTAAAAGTTAATGCTTATGATTAGGCATATGCATTTTGCTGTTATCAATTGGGATCATAATGTGAGCGTAAGGTGTATCTCCCCACATCACATAAGGCCCACCTTGTGATGGATCATCTGTAATACCCTTTAACATTGTCTTGGGCACAATAATCATTAAGTGAGGCCCAGTCTCAACATAATCTTCAGCATTTTTATGATCATGATGATATGGATCTGAATTGCTTACTCCTGCGCCGAAATCACCTTTAAGCATATAGGATATGCCGATACTGTCAGGGGTAAACTCCGCCTTTTTACCTAAAGCGTTAAGTGCTTGCATCCAAGTCTTGTCATTACAAATTGGGTTTTTATCGCCTGGCATTACATCGGGCAGGCAAGTCCAATCATTACTTCCCTGTTTTAATATAGTGCCATCGGTATCCATAATCGTGGCATCTGCGCTAATGGTGCTAGGCGCTGCTGCCATCGCACGTTTAATTTTGACTTCATTTGATTCACCAGCATGACTAGTTAGTGAACTAGCAATTATAGTCAGCACTAATACTAAATATTTGGTTCGTTTCATCTGTCGATTCCTTATTTTAGGTTAAATGTCCTGAGGAATTCGCAGGTCAACAGGGCTGTTTAAGTATAGAGTGAGGAAGGAAATTTTGCTTGTTAGCTAGGAGTAACAGGAATTTTTGAGTTTAGATAAATGTAAATTAACAGTGTTATTGAGTAGGAATATTAACCTAATTAGCCCATTTAAACTTGAATTACCAATTCTGAGGTTTACTTCTAATTAGGTTAATTTAACTAACGTTTAAGCAATTTTGCTTGGTGATGTGGCAAATATGCTAAAAGGCAGAGGCTCTGCAAGTAAGCTATCGTCTACTTGTACATGATAAAAACCAAGATGCTGAAAATATTCATTTAACTGCTCAAGCGTTGTCTCGTCATTGTTTAAATCTAGAGCTTGATAATAAGCTTGAGTTTGTGGACAGTCGATTTCATCAGCATCAACAAATTGATGCATCGGTAAACTCATTAGCCAAATAGATTGTGCTTTGGTGTATTCATTAACGATTGCGTTTAACAACAAACGGCTAACCCCTTGTTTACGCATTGATGGAGTGACACTGATTGCTTCAATCATAATATGAACTCTGGCTTTTTTCGTATCAGCTGTAATATCAAGTTGTTCGCATAATTCTGGGTTTAGGTTTTGACCCTTGAAAAATAGCGTTAACGGAAGCTCCCAGTCACTAGGGTTACTAGCGGTTATGCTTTCAATACTTTGTTTAGCACCACGATGTTTATTTAGGGTAATAATTTCTAATTCAGCTTTAGCGACTAGCTCGCCTGCATCATTGAACACGTTAACATCTTGGGCAAGTTGCCATTCAAAAGCATCTTTAATTTCAGGTTGTTCAAATTTAACGATTAAATTCATAGTGTTAGTTTAGCGTTGTTGGCGCTTATTCCTTGTGTTTGTTTACTAGCCGATTAGATGTAGCTATCAACTATTGATTATTTTTTCCAAATATCTTCGGGTTTAAGTTTTAATACCGTACGTTTTTCTTTATTTGCTGCCGGATTATGATAAACCTCGCCACTTTTTGGGCGAGCACCTTGCTTATGTGTATTCTCTTGTTTAGGTGCTTTGGTTTTATTTTTTGTTACATCTTTATTTGCATTTGTACTATTGCTATCAGCACTGTTTTTAATTGGACGATATTTAACTTGCAGGGCATTGAGCAGGTTTCTTAACACTTGATCTTTACATTCGCGATAATGCTTATGATCAGCTTTACGAAAAAATGCGCTAAGCTCGGACTTCCCTAAATTAAAACCTACTTGTTTGAGTAGTGCTAAAATATCTTCTGCTTGCAATGATAAGGCAATTTTAAGCTTCACTAAAATCAGGTTATTGTTTAGCTTTTTTTCATTAACCGGTGTTTCACCGTCTTTTTTGCCTCGTTTTTCAATGATTAAACCATTCAAAAACCCTGAAAAAACATGGTCTGCCAACGCAACTTGATCTTTATCATCATCTTTTCTTAGCCAGTTGTTTACTTGCTCTTTAGTAGCGCCCACGTCAGCTAAGGCAAAAATATCGCACATTTTTTTGTCAGAATAATTAAAGCAAAATCGTAAGCGACGGAGAATATCGTTGTTAGTCACTAAAAGGTTCCGGAATACAAATAAAAATTGGCTGCATTTTAGCATGAACTGTAGTTATTTGGTTACTGGATATGCCTTGTGAGATAAAATAATTATGCTCAATGAGCGCATTTAAGCTTATTTGAAAAAATATCGATAAAAACCCTTGTATTACCCTACATTTCTGCTGCTTTTTTATGTAGAATCATCACCCATTTTTTCAGATAAAGTCTATCCAAAGCTGTAACGCTTTTAGAGGAACTCATGAACTTAGACGATATAATTTTACAGGCCGAGCAAGAAATCGCTCAAGCATCGTCGCCTGCCGCATTAGATGAAGTTCGCGTAAGCTACCTTGGTAAAAAAGGTGTGTTTACCGAGAAAATGAAAGGCTTAAGCCAGTTACCAAAAGAAGAAAAACCTAAAGCTGGTCAAGTGATTAATATTGCGAAACAGCAAGTACAGAAATTATTGACTGAGCGCGGCGAGTTCCTGCGAGCAGAAGAAATCAAAGTAAAATTAGCGGCTGAATCTATTGATGTAACTTTACCTGGCAACACTAGCGAAATTGGTGGTTTGCATCCGGTTACCCGCACAATTGAGCGTATCCAATCGTTTTTTGGTGAGTTAGGCTTTGAAGTAAAAGCTGGCCCTGAAGTGGAAGATGATTTTCATAACTTCGATGCGTTAAATATTCCAGAGCATCATCCGGCACGTCAAGATCACGATACGTTCTACTTTAACCCTAAGTTAGTATTACGTACGCAAACATCAGGCGTACAAATTCGTACTATGGAAACAGAAAAACCGCCATTGCGTATTATCTCTCCAGGTCGCGTATATCGTAACGATTATGACCAAACTCATACGCCAATGTTCCACCAGGTTGAAGGTTTATTAGTGGATAAAGATGTGAGCTTTACCCATTTAAAAGGCATTTTGCATGACTTCTTACATAACTTTTTTGAAGAAGATTTAGAAATTCGTTTCCGCCCATCATATTTTCCATTTACTGAACCATCAGCAGAAGTTGATGTAATGGGTAAAAATGGCAAATGGTTAGAAGTCTTAGGCTGTGGCATGGTACACCCAAATGTATTGAAATCTGTTGGCATTGACCCAGAAGAATACACTGGTTTCGCATTTGGTATGGGTGTAGAGCGCTTAACAATGTTGCGCTATGGCGTGAATGACTTACGTTCATTCTTTGAAAATGATCTTCGTTTATTGAAACAATTTAAGTAGGACTAACAAGTAATGAAATTTAGTGAATCTTGGTTAAGAGAGTGGGTTAGTCCGAACAACTCTTCTGAAGAATTAGCCCATCAAATTACCATGGCTGGCCTTGAAGTTGATGGCGTAGACCCTGTTGCCGGTAAGTTCTCCGGTGTGGTTGTTGGTGAGGTTGTTGAATGTGGTCAACACCCTGATGCAGATAAACTGCAAGTGACCAAAATCAACGTTGGCAGTGCCAGCGAAGATGGTGAGCTACTAGACATTGTTTGTGGTGCAAAAAACTGTCGTTTAGGGTTAAAAGTAGCGGTTGCTATGGTTGGCGCGGTTTTGCCGGGCGATTTTAAAATTAAAAAAGCCAAGCTACGTGGTCAGCCTTCATTTGGTATGTTGTGTTCTGAGTCTGAACTTGGCTTAGCTGAAAGTTCAGGTGGCATTATTGAGTTGCCACTAGATGCGCCTATTGGCCAAGATATTCGTGAATATCTTGATTTAAATGACGTAACCATTGATGTCGATTTAACGGCTAACCGTGGTGACTGTTTAGGCATAAAAGGCCTAGCTCGTGAAGTGGGTGTATTAAATAGTTTAGAAGTAACAGCTCCTGCTATCTCTGCGATTGCGCCAACTATTGACGATACGCTAGAAATTACGCTTTCAGCACCTATAGCGTGTCCTCGTTATTTAGGTCGTATCATTAAAAACATCAATTTAGATGCAACTACACCGTTATGGATGGTGGAAAAATTGCGTCGTTGTGGCGTGCGCTCTATCGACCCAGTAGTTGACGTAACTAACTATGTGTTACTAGAGCTTGGTCACCCGATGCACGCTTTTGATTTAGCAAAAATCGATGGCAAGATTGATGTTCGTCTAGCAAATAAAGAAGAAAAATTAACGTTATTAGATGAAAACGAAGTAACACTATCAGAACAAACACTAGTGATTGCTGACGATAATAAATCATTAGCAATGGCGGGTATTTTTGGTGGTTTGCACTCAGGTGTAACTGACGAAACACGTGATATTTTCTTAGAAAGCGCATTTTTTGCGCCACTGGCTATTTTAGGTAAAGCCCGTCAATACGGTTTACATACTGATGCGTCACACCGTTATGAACGTGGTGTTGATCCAGAGCTTCAACGCGATGCTATGGAGCGAGCTACTCAGCTATTAGTTGATATCGTTGGCGGTGAAGTAGGTCCAATCGTTGAAGCGGTATCTGACGAGCATTTACCTCAGCCGCGCGAAGTAGAATTACGTCGTGCAAAATTAGATCAACGTATTGGTATTAGCATTGAAACTGATAAAGTCACTGAAATTTTAACACGTTTAGGTTTTTCAGTTGCATATAGCAATGATGTATGGACAGTAACAGTTCCTGCATACCGTTTCGACATTTCAATTGAAGTTGATTTAATTGAAGAAGTAGCGCGTATTTACGGCTATAACAATATTCCAAATGTTGCGCCAATTGCTTCACTGTCAATGAGTAAACATCAAGAAAGCAACTTACCATTGACTAAATTAAGACAAGCATTAGTAAATCGCGGCTACCAAGAAGCGATCACTTATAGTTTTGTTGATCCAAAAGTACAGGAATTATTGCATCCAAATCGTGAAGTAATGACCTTACCACACCCAATTTCATCAGAAATGTCGGTAATGCGTTTAAGCTTATGGACAGGTTTACTACATGCAGTAAGCCATAACCAGAACCGTCAGCAAACTCGTGTTCGCTTATTTGAAACCGGTTTACGCTTTATTCCTGATGAAAGCGCTGAAAATGGCGTACGCCAGGAGCAAATGATTGCTGGTGTTATTACTGGTTCTCAACAGCAAGAGCATTGGAACCTGCCAAAAGCTGCAGCCGATTTTTACGACCTTAAAGGTGATGTTGAAGCGTTATTAGCGATTACTGGTAAGTCATCCGAATTTACCTTTGCAAAAGCCGAAATTGATGCCATGCACCCAGGACAAACAGCCGCCGTTTATAAAAATGACGAGCTAATTGGTTACATTGGTACCTTACATCCTGAATTAGAAAGAAAACTTGGCTTGAACGGCAAAGCATTAATGTTTGAATTATCATTAGCTCAAATTTTAGACTTAAATGTGCCGCAAGCGCGCGACATTTCTCGCTTCCCATCAAACCGCCGTGATATTGCCGTGGTAGTTGAAGAGCAAGTTGAAGCAAAAAAAGTGTTACAACTCATTGAAAAGGTTGGCGGAAATTATTTAGTTGATCTAAACTTGTTCGATGTATACCAAGGTAAAGGTATCGAGCCTGGTTTTAAGAGTTTAGCCATTGCAATGATCTTGCAAGATAATGAAAAAACTCTTGAAGAAAAAGAGATTACCGATGTGGTAAATCGAGTGGTCGATACATTAAAAACTGAATTAAATGCATCACTGAGGGATTAAGCAATGGCGCTAACCAAAGCAGAAGTCGCAGAGCACCTTTATGAAAAAGTCGGGTTAAGTAAACGCGATGCTAAAGATATGGTGGAAGTGTTTTTCGAAGAAATACGTGAAACCTTAGAAAAGGGCGAACAGGTAAAATTATCGGGCTTCGGAAACTTTGATTTAAGAATGAAGAGTGAACGCCCAGGCAGAAACCCAAAAACCGGTGAAGACATTCCGATTTCAGCGCGTAAAGTTGTAACTTTTAGACCTGGCCAAAAACTAAAAAGCCGTGTCGAAGATGGTAATGGTTAAATTGTAATAGTTAATAAAAGTAACTATTACAATGATGTAAAAGGCTGCTATTGCAGCCTTTTTTGTTTACTCGTTTAAATCGTATCTTGTAAATATACGCTCATTTATACCATTAAGAGTCGATATCTACTTCGCCTTTAACTTCTGAAATAGATAAACCACCAGAGCCAGAATCAATGATTTTTAACGCGCCTGCGCGGTTGACTTCAATGCCTCCTGAACCATCATCAATGGTAACTTTGCCAGTTACATCTGTAGCGGTAAGTTCTCCAGAACCGTCGTCAATTTCTACATTACCGTTTACGTTTGAAACGGTCAAACTGCCAGAGCCGTCTTCAATTTCTACATCCCCTTGAATGTTTTTAACGACTAATCCACCTGATCCGTCATCAATAGTAACCTTGCCATTAATATTTTCAATGTGAGTTGAGCCAGAGCCATCTTTAAGGTTTAACCGGTTATTTATATTGAATATTTCAATATCACCAGAGCCATCATCAATATCTAACATCAGACTAGCAGGCATAGTGATTGTTAAATTAATTGATGGAGATGAACCTTGCCAAAACCCCGAATGAGAATTGTGTTTAGCCACTAAGTATGCGGTATTGCCAGAGCGGTAAAGCTCAAGAATATAGTCCTTATCGACAGTAGTTTGAATATCTGCTTTTACTTGGATATCGGTAACGGAGTCGTCACCTTTGATGATTAATGAACCTGCACCTGCATCGATATCAAATTTGTTAAGTGAGCTTGCATCAAGCGCTAAATTCTCATCTAAATGCACATCTGCTGATTGGGCATTAACGGCAATCACGCAGCCATTTAATGCAAGTGTAAGCATTGATAACGAAAGAAGTTTTGCGGTTTTTTTCATTGTAATTATTCCATAGTGTTTTTTCGGTTGATAACTGTTAAACAAATTTAAGGCCAATACTTAACTTATTGATAAATAGGCTTTAAGTTTTTTGTAGGTTTGTTTGATTAGTGAACTTCACTAATTATTAGTCGTTACGTCAGCTAATTTGGTTTAAATGAAAATTAAGTATTATTTAATAATTGCTTAATAAATCTAAAATTTTGGTAGGACTGATTATTCTTTTAATGATTAATCAAGCTAATAGCTTAATGCTTAAAACAAAATCAGCACTAAAAACTGCAGACCATGTGGTGCTAATGTTAAATAACTTTCGATTTGCGGTTAAAGCTTAAGCCAAATAAGTGTTGTAAAAACCAGCTGATAAGCATTCTTAGCCAAACTAAAACAAACGCTAAAATCGCACCCGTAACTAACGCCTGAAGAGTTAATGGAACGGCAAGTTGATAGTAACTGAGCACAACTTGTGCATCGTCTACATCAATGGTTTGTATTAAATGCATCACTTGTTCAATGTAAGACGATTGATTTAAGCCATTAATATTTTCTTGCAGCGTATTATGGCGAGTTACTAGATTTGCGACTAATTCACCAGTCTGGCTAATCGCTGATTTGCCACTAGCTAGGTAATCGTTAATTAACAGGCTAAGATCGCCTTTATACATTTGATCAGCAATTTTTTGATAACCAGCTAAGTGCCAATCTGACTCACTGAGTTTCCCAACTAAATACTGCTTATATTGTTGAATAAATTCAGGCAATTGCACTGCGATAATAAACCCTAGGGTAAATAAGCAATAATCTATGCATGCAGTGATTGCCTTCAATAGCATGAGTTATTTACGCCCAGAGGTCATGGTTAAGCACATATTTAAATGCTGAATGAAAAAACAGAACTTATTAAAGTCATTATCAGTGATCATTTTTTCTGAAGTTCGTTCAGCAATAATAAAGCCAATGGTTTTATGCTCTATCGCAACTTTAGCTATTGCTAGCTTTCCCTGTTGAAATAATTGATAGGTTGGCCCTGTTAAATTGGCTTGTTTTAATGCCTCATCGCTATTAATTAACTTAGTGCCTTGATTAGACAGTAGTTGAATGAATAAATTATCAGCATTTACCAGCGGAATTATTGTACGGTTATAAACGTTGTCACCTGAACGGTTGAAGCGATAACGGCAAATCATTTGCTGTTTATCGCTAGAAAGCAAATAAAAAGAAGAGAAGTCAAATGACAATATATGATTGATTTGCTTTAGCGTGTACTCCAAAAACTGGTTGATATCGCTTTTATCAAACGCCATTGTTGTTAACTGCTGGATTGCCTGCAGTTGCGCGGCATCTTTATTGACTACTTCATTAATAGTACTAGATTCCTGCTCTAACTGTGCCTGAGTAGGTAGGCCTTTGATGTATTCAGATAACATCTGAGCACCGTACGAAGAAATTAACTCAATCGACTTATTCTGAGTATGCTTGATACGGTGAAATAATTGCCGTTCATTTACCCCCATTAAATCGGTGATTTGTTTAATGAGCTCATCAAACTCATTGGCTGTGGGTGGAGAATCAATAAATTGCGCCAACTTATCTGCCAAATAAATAACCTGCATTTCTTTGGTTCGATTTTCTGGATGGTCTAATGATTTAATTAATAAATCACTTAAATTCCATTGTTTAGCTAAGCCAACACTAAGTTCATCGAAACTCATGCCTAACAGTTCTTTACAGGTCTGACTGTATTTACTTTTAGGTAAGTTAACTAAATTCGACAGGTCGAGGTTAAATTCTTCATCTAAACACCAAAATGCTGTTTCGCCGATACGTCTAAGCATTGCCGCTAAATAGACTTCTTCTTTTGTATCGTCGTTATATTCAGGCAACATCATCTTAGCGAGTTGTCCTGCGTAGAACGAGGTGGCCATTAATCGTTTTATTTTGTTGTAGACCGACAGTTCTAGCTTTTTGTGTTTAATTAAGCTGTCGATAACTTTAGAAGTTAAACAGATATTTTTTACTGTGTGAATACCTAGAACTACGGTAGCTCGAGATACCGTAGTAATTTTATTAACTCCCATACGAGGAACACTATTGGCTACTTTAAGTAAACAAGTAGTGAGTGCCTGATCATTTAAAATAGCTCGACTTAGCATAGGCAAAGAAGAAACATCATCATTAGCAAATTTATCTAATAATTTTGCCGTAGATGTTAGGGCGGGCAGTTCCTGTTGGGAAATTAACTCTATCCAGTGTTTAGGCGTTGGTGTTTGTTTAACCAAAACGTTACCTTTGATTTAACCTTTACTCATTCAATTGTCATAACTAAAGCGTAACTTTGCAAATATTAAATCTGATTTTTATCGATAAGCGCTTGAAAGTTTGACGGTTTGGCTAAATTATAGCCAAATAAAACGGGAGATATTGGATTATTTGATTTGACATAACTAGCGCGTGTGACCATTGCAGTATAAATTTCGTTGTCAAAATCATACCGCAACGCTCAACACGCTTAAATCGGCTGGCTCAAATAGGTAGATAGAATTATTCGTAAGCTAGCGGATCGGTTGCTTGGTTATCGCGAAACGCTTCCAAACGTTCTTGGCAAGCCCCACATTTACCACATGCTTTTTCTCGACCATTATAGCAAGTCCAAGTTTGGCTATAATCTAAGCCCATGCGAATACCATCGGTTAGAATAGCTGTTTTACTTACTTCTAGATATGGGCTAAAAATTTCTACAGGTTCATAGTTAGCTATTTTGCACACTTCATTCATTTTTAGCACAAACTCAGGACGGCAATCTGGGTAAATGGCGTGATCACCTGAGTGGGCGCCATAGTAAACTTGTGATGCACCAACGGAAACCGCATAACCAACGGCAAGTGACAATAAAATCATATTACGATTGGGAACAACCGTTGATTTCATGCTTGCTTCTTCGTAATGGCCTTCTGGTATTTCAATGTCGTCAGTTAACGAAGAACCCGCTAATAATTGATTAATCGCAGAGATATCAATTATTTTATGTGGTACGCCTAATTGTTGACACACAGCTTTGGCATAATCAATTTCTTTGACATGACGCTGCCCGTAATCAAAGGTTAATGGGTAAACAGCCTTACCATCGGCTATAGCGCGATGCAGTACGGTAAATGAGTCCATGCCGCCTGAGTATATAACAACAACTTTTTCCGTCATTTATTGTTTCTCTTAAGGTATAATCTGAAATTATTGAAATTTTACTTGATATAGCCGTTTGGCTAAAGCGAAAGCATGGCATTTACATACAAAATTAATGAAATTTTTGAAACCTTGCAGGGCGAAGGCTCTTTTACCGGACAACCGTCTATTTTTATCCGTTTGCAAGGCTGTCCAGTGGGCTGTTCGTGGTGTGATACGAAACATACTTGGGAAATAAAGCCAGAGCTAGCAATTGAAATTCACGATGTATTAGCCAAATCTTCAGAATCAGAGCATTGGGCTGAGCAATCAGTAGACGATATTTTAGCGCTTATAGCTAACCAAGGTTATAAAGCTAAGCATGTTGTTATCACCGGCGGTGAGCCATGTATGTACGATTTAACGCCATTATGCGCTGCGCTGGAAGATAAAGGTCTATCTACACAAATCGAAACTTCAGGTACTTTTGATGTTCAAACTACGGACAAATGCTGGGTTACGGTTTCTCCCAAGGTCAATATGAAAGGTGGCTACCCAATATTAGCGCAAGCTATGGCTAGAGCTAATGAAATTAAACACCCTGTAGCGACTGAGCAGCATGTTGATGACTTAAAAGCCCTGCTTAAAACATTTAATAGTGAACATAAACCGATTTATCTTCAGCCAATTAGCCAAAAACAACGTGCAACTGAATTAGCCATTCAAACCTGTATTGATAATAACTGGCGTTTATCAGTGCAGGTTCATAAATATATCGGTATTGAGTAAGTTATTAATAGTTAAGCGTTAACCAGCCAGATTGATTGTGATTAACGCTTAACTTTTACTTATTACTGGTTAGCTAATGGCAAAATTATCGTCATTTGAACGCCATCTGGCTGATGGCAATTTTGCGCAGTGATACTGCCACCATGATACTCACAAATAATTCTCGCAATAAACAAACCTAAACCTAAATGCGGCAGCGAATTTGCCTGTTGCGTTGAAGCCGCTTGATTATCTTTTCGAATAGATACCATAGAATTAAAAAGTTTGTTTTCCATATTTTCGGGCAATAATTGACCATTATTTTTAATCGTGATTTGTAATTGTTGGCGAACCACCATAAAAACAATTTCAATTTGCTGATCACAACTAAATTCAACCGCATTTGAGACGATTTTCTCTAGCATTTGAGCAAAATGCTCTGGTGAGCCAATAACCATTGCATTCTTGGTTAATGCTTGAAATGAAAACTCGATATTAGGGTAAATTTGTTTATAGCCACTTACACAGCTATCGACAACTTCATAAGCATTAAATAACACCGCTTGATTGTGTTGTAGCAGCTGCTCGACTCGTGTCGCCTCAGTCATACTGGTAATAATATGATTTAACCGACTAATGCCGGATTCTGCTCGTTGAATATAAGGCATAGCTTGTTCAGGAACCGGGTACATTGCTAGGTTTTCAAGTGAAGTTCTTACTACCGCGATGGGGGTTCTTAGCTCATGTGACAACCTAGACGATAGGTTTTCTAAGTACTGATTATATTGTGTGAGCCGCGCTACAGCGGTTGCAAAGCTTCGTGATAGATCGCCAATTTCATCATTACTATTTACTTGTGGAAACGCTTTTTTAACGCGGCCATGTTCATCAATGGCAATTTCTGCTTGGTTTCTAAGTTGTCTGATACGGTTAGAAACGCGTGAAGCAAAAAAGAAGAAGCTAATGGTGCCGACTAATAATATGGCTAGAATTGAAGTGAATAGTTGCTCTAGCGCTTTATTTCTTAGGGTTTTAATGCCATTTGTTGTTTCTTCAACAATGACGGCGCCCTGAACTTCGCCATCAATATATATTGGGTAAGCGGCTGAAAGGATCACCGCTTGTTTATCGGTACTTAGGCGCCATTGGCTGTCCATTGCTCCGGTCAAGGCTTTTTTAACATGTTTACCTGATATATGGCTTTCGTCATATAACTGGTCGTAGAAATTTTTCGGTGGTTTGGTCAGTATTTGGTAATACAGGGGGTGTAGTACATTATCTTCTAGCCATTGCCAAGTACTATTGCTGGTTTGTTGTGACTCGTTTGAGCGCCAGACACCACTGGCCTTGGTCAAATCTCCCGCTTTTGCTAAAACCCGTTGATGTTTATCAATAACCCAAACACTTGATTGGGTGTAGCTCATGCCTTTAACAATTCGTTCAATCTCTGGTGATGGCACCAATATTGTCCCCAATTTTTCTGGTTCACTGGTATTAGCTGAGCCAATTAAGCTTGTCGCTTTAGTGTTGGCTTGATCTACATCTGCAATTGAAAAGCCAATTTGATTGCCAATATAAGCTAGCGGTATGCGTAGCTCGACATTAAACCCAACAGGGGTCTCTTGCCATACACCTTGTAAATAATTAATCGGCTCTGGTAACCCTGAATTAGGGTTAATCAAAAAGCTCTCTATCCAGCCAGGTTTTTTATTACTGACTATATACTGCTGAAATTCGCCTTGAGGACTAATGACACTTAAGGTGATATGGTCATTTAAATAGATAGAACGGGCATTCTGTCCTCGGTAAATAACCTTGTCATCAACCACATTAAAAAATAGGTATAAATATTTATCATACTTGCCGACTGCGGCATTAAAACTTTGGGAAATTTGGCAACACGAATCTTGCCAAATCACATTATTTTGATGATAAAAATGCGACTTTCTTTCAAAGTTCGGCCAATCATTATAAAGGCCATCTAACTGTATTGGTTGACGAATTTCAAAACCATATAAGTCTTTGCCTTTTTCGACACTGGGTAGAAACGAAGCTTGGTTGTTAAATAGGTTGGGGCGATCATGTAAAGCCGTAGCGAGCGCTCTGGCTGTTCCAATAATGGTCTGCTCTTGACCATACCTCAGGTATTTTTCCATTTCCCAAACATATTGGTAGCCAAACCAGGGGATGGCAAACAAAAAACACGACAAAATAACCAATTTGCCGCGTAACCCTATGCGAAATCGCGATTTATTAAATGACGTCACTGTCATGACTGAATACCGGCAAGCATGTCATTATCATTCCAGCGATAGCCCATGCCGTATACCGTTTCTATACAATTAAAGTGGCTATCTATTCGATTAAACTTTTGCCTGATCCGCTTAATATGCGAAGTGATGGTGCTATCATCAACATATATTTGAGAGTCTTGCATTAATTGTTGACGGTTCTTCACATGGCCCGGAGTTTTTGCCAATGCATATACCATCCAAAACTCGGTTACTGTTAAATCGATAACCTGATCTTGCCAATGAATACTCATACGTTGGCTGTCTATTTTCAATGGACCACGACTGACAATGTGCTCTTGCTGTTCAGGTTGCTGCTGAGCATCTTGTCGACGAAATAAAGCGGCTATTCGAGCAGTTAGGTGAGGCAGGCTAATGTCTTTCGTTAAATAATCATCGGCACCAATTCGTAACCCCGAAACTGTATCTACATCGTTATCGCGGGCTGTTAAAAAGATGATAGGTAAAGTGGCTGATTTGGCACGAAGCCACTTACATAGTTCAAACCCAGCATCATATTCATTATGTAACCCGATATCCAAAATCACCAAATTGGGTAAATTAATAGCGAAAGCTTGCTGAGCAGTTAAACGATTAGCAAAACTCTGAACCTGATAGCCTTGCATTCTAAGAACATCAGCATAATTTTCTCGAATGGCATCATCATCTTCAACTATCGCAATACGTTTGCTCATTTTTACTTCTTTTTACTTAAAGTTAATCAAGGATGAGCAAAATATATCGTACATTTGCTATAAAAATCTTCTTTTGTCGGCAATTGCCATATTGTTGCCATAATTGTTCAGCACTTTGCCATTTTCAGACCCTGATTTAGGCGTTTTTCCTGTGTTTAATTACACCTAAGTTCCCAAAGCTTAATTTAAAAAGGAAAACAACTAATGAAATGTAAAAAAAATATTGTTATCACTACTGTCCTAGCCAGCTCATTGTTAATCGTACCTATGAGCCATGCCAGAGATACATCGGCAAAAGAATCAAACCCAGGTTTAAGTAACCAACACCAAGAAGAACTAGGGTTTGGCGCAGGTGCGATAATTGGCGGTATACTGGCAGGCCCTGCAGGCGCAATGATCACTGGACTTGCTGGCAATTTAATAATGAAAAATATTAATACAAGTGAAAAGTTAGCTGCCGTAAATAACGAGAAAAGCCAGCTAAATGAATCTTATCAAACACAAATTGCTCAATTGAAGCGCCAAATGCAGCAAGCTGAATATCATTATCAACAAGAGCTAGTAGCATTGGAGCAAAACCAGCAACAGGCAAGTGCACTGCAAGCGAGTAATTTAATGATGAGTATTCAATTTAACACCGGTCAAAGTGATGTGCCAGAGTATTACCATGAACAAATACTTGCATTAGCCAATATTTTAAAAAGCAATGAACGTTTGATAATTGATTTATCTGGCTATACCGATTTGCTGGGGGATAGCCAATTAAACCAGTCCTTATCGCTCTCACGTGCACAAAGTGTAAAAACACAATTAATTAAATTAGGTATTAATGAATCGCGTATTAATGCACAAGGTTATGGCGCTCAGCATCCCATTGTGGCAAACACACAGCAACCATCAAGTTATTATGATCGCAGAGTGATGATAAAAGTTAATAATTCACAATATAACAATAACTTAAAGCGAGTGGCGAAAAACTAATCATAAATGTTAGGTTTTTGATTATTGCTAAATTTACGAAAAAGTACTTTATGGTAAAGTGTAAAAGTACTTTTTACATAACGGTTAATAAAACATGTAATAAAGAGAGTGTAGTAATTTAGTGCTTTAGATATAGGATTCGCGAATTACTACACGGTATTCTAAGCTATACATTAAACTCCTTAAGCTATTTACCTTTATTAATATGGTTAATTTCAACAAAGGATTAATTCAACGTTGCTGCTTAGGTTTCATGCTGTTTATTACCATCAGTAATCCCGCTTTTAGTAAAGCCAACTTTATAACGTTAGACACACTAAAAGAGTTTCCAGGTATTGCTCAGGTAGAATCAATTCTCGTTAAGAGTTATGCGCGACTTGGTTATAGAGTATATTTTAGCGATTTAACTCCTGGCCGAGCTGCAGTCCAAGCTGATAAGGGTGAGCTCGATGGCTTGATCATTAGGGCGGACCAAATCTTATCTAAAACAAAGAACCTTATTAAAATTCCTATTGCGTTGCTTGAAGGAAATTTAATGCTTTATTGCTTACCAGAAATTGATTGTGATTTATCTGTACTTGAAAATTCAGAAAATGTAATAGGGGCAGTGAGTGGCCTCAATATTTCTAATGAAGTACTTAGCGATAAAAGGGCTTCTAGCTATCAAGTAAAAACCCATGCCGCGTTGCAGGATATGTTGGCGAAAAAACGATTAAAATATATTTTAACTATTGAAGTAGATGGCCTTGGTCTATTGCATAATTTCCCTGACAACTTTCAAAAAATATTTGTAAAACGTTTGGCTGGGTACCATGCTGTTCATAAGAACCTATCCGATATTGTGCCAGCGCTTACTAGTAGTATTCAACTAACAATCAATGAATTACAACAAGACCAAACTCAACAGTAACTTTTGTTCATCGCTTTTTTGTTACTACAGCTTGCGGTTTTATGTGATCAGTACTCTACTTTTCTTTTAAATGGTGGTAAAGCATTAAGTAAATCACCACCGTAGCGCTTGGTAACGACACGTCTATCTAGCAATGAAATTGTGCCGCTGTCATTTTCATTTCGCAATAATCGGCCACATGCTTGAATAAGTTTACTTGAGGCTTCTGGCACAGTTATTGACATAAACGGGTTGCCACCTTTTGACGTCACATACTCAGCATGGGCTTCATCAACAGGAGAGGTCGGTACAGAAAATGGTAATTTAGTAATAATTAAGTTAGTTAAATATTTACCCGGTAAATCGAGCCCCTCTGAAAAGCTTTGGGTACCAAATATCAGGCTAGCTTTATTTTCATCACAACGCTTTTTATGATGTTCAATTATTGATTGCCTTGATTGTTCACCTTGCATTAGTAAGCTTAATTTCTTTTTGTCTCTAAGCGATTTAGCCACTTGTTCCATTTGCCAATAAGAAGAAAACAGCACTAATGTCGCTTTGCCTTGCTCAATCAGGCTTGGTAAGACTTTCGTTAACTCATTGGTAAATGACGGATGACTTGGCTCAAAACGCATATTAGGCACAACTAGCGTCGCATTATTGGCATAATCAAACGGCGAATCGGCTTTTTGATATTGGGTGCCATCATTTTGGCTTAAGCCAACTTGGCGACGAAAGTGATCAAAAGAATTAAGTGCAACTATGGTTGCCGAGCACAATACTGCGCCTTCACATTTTGACCATAATTTATCTTCTAAGGTATAACCTACTTCTATCGGCGAGGCTGCTAATAAAAAGTCGCGCTTTTTGCCATCAATTAATTCTAGCCATCTTGCCAGTGGTGCAGTTTTTTCACTATCGGTTCGGGCATACATGGTCCACAGTGCGTTAAAATTTTCTAAGCGCTGCAATAAAAAGCCACTTTCTGCTAATAACGGCTCTGCTAGGTATGATTGAACCTCGCCATCTTTAACCGCTTCAACTAATAAAAAATAAAGTTTATTACCGTGCGTTAAGCATTTACGGCTGTATTCGGCTAAATCTTCTGCGGTGGTCTTAATAACACTGGGTAAAATACCGTGTTCAAAACGGTAGCTTGGCTGGCTATTAAATTCCTGTTTTTGATTATTGCTAAAATAACTGGCTTGATTGGCTTCAATAAATTGAAGTATTTTTTGCATGTCAGCTAATAAGGCCTGGGCATCATCAGTCAGTTTTAACGCCGGAGATATTGCCGATTGTGATTTTATCAGCTTGCTCATTTTATCAGACGCTTCAATTAGCTTTTGTAGCCATTCAATAGCGCCTTTTAGGGTTACGGCAGCGCTCGAATGGTCACGCGTAACTTTAGGCAAGTGATGCGCCTCGTCAATAATGTAAAAGGTTTCATCAGGCTCAGGCAGAATTTTACCGCCGCCCATTTCAATGTCTGATAATAACAACGAATGATTAACTACGAGCACGTCAGCGCTGTCCATGGTATCTCTGGCTTTATGAAATGGGCATTGCGCATGTTCAGCAATATGGCGTAAACAGCTGTGTTTATCTGACTGAATTTGCTGCCAGATATGGCTTGGAATAGTATCTGCCCATGAGTCTCTATCACCTTGCCATTTGCCATTTTTAAGTGCGGTATTTAATTGCTTTAGTAGCTTAATTTCATAATCACTCGGTTTTTCGGCAAAGGTAAATCCTGCTTGCGGTGATTCATCGTCACTGACCGCTTGAGCGAGTTTATGGTGACATACATAGCGTTGTCGGCCCTTCGCTAAGGTGTATTTAAACGCTAATCCGGCATTATCTTTTAAAAAGGGTAAATCTTTGTTTACTAGCTGTTCTTGCAGGGCAACGGTAGCGGTGGAAATGACCACTTTTTTATTTCGAGATAAAGCCAGAGGTATTGCTCCTAAACTGTAAGCTAGCGATTTACCTGTGCCGGTTCCTGCTTCAACAACAATGATTTTTCTCGATTTTTCATATTCACCAGCAAGCGTTTTAGCAATTTCAGCAATTAAAAATGTTTGTTGTTTTCTTGGATTGAAATTTGGCAAGTTTTCACCAATGGCTTTGTAAGACGTTCTAATTGTTTGTTTTATTTTATCACTTAACATCTATTGTTGAGTTCCCATTGGCTGGCTATTCATATAAACTGCTGTATATATTAACAGTTTATGTGTTCATCTGGCGAGAACTAATGAATCAAGTTTGCGCATCCGGTTTTGTTTTAACAAGAAAAACTTTTGATACCGCCAAAGGATTGGTTATTTCGTATTGGGTGATCACGGCGCAAGGCCCGGTAAATGTAGAAATAAACGATGAATTTGCCATTTTCTTCATTGCCGAAAATACGGTCGATAAGGCGAAATTACTGTTGGCTGGTAAAGAATGCGCACCGTCAAAAATTACATTATTACCATTAAAAACCTTTGAACAGCAAAGCGTTGCTGGTGTGTATTTTCAAAAGTTGCGCGACTTTTATCAAGCCAAAGAGTTATTAAAAACCAATGGCATAAAGTGCTTTGAAGATGATATACGCCCAGAAGATCGATTTTTGATGGAGCGCTTTATAACCGATGCGCTAACATTTTCTGGTACCAACCAATACAGTCAGCACGCTTTTGCTCGTATTACTCAAGCAAAATGCAGGCAAGCTCAACAAGACGTTCAATTGCAAAATGTTAAATTGAAAATGGTGTCACTGGATATTGAATGTAGCCCAAGAGGCGAGCTGTATTCAATTGGTTTATATGCTGATAATTGCCAGTTGGTAATGATGATTGCTGACAACCCCGATCCAAAATCTGGCTATGAATATATTCAATGGTATAGCAATGAAAAATCGTTACTTAAGGCGTTTGTTGCTTGGGTTCATCAATATGATCCAGATATTTTTATAGGCTGGAATGTCATAAATTTTGATTTTAATTTGCTACATAAACGTTGTAAGTTACTTAATATTGAATTTGCTATCGGCCGTGATAATCGAGAGCCTAGATGGCGCGAGCAGCAAAGTTCAGAACAACGTTTTATAGAAATAGCTGGGCGTGTGGTGATCGACGGCATAGATATGCTTAAAACCGCAACTTATAACTTTCCAAGTTTTTCACTTGATAACGTCGCCCATGAACTATTAGGGAAACGAAAAAAAGTTGTAGATGTTGATAATCGATTGCAAGAAATTATCGATAATTTTAACTACAACAAACATGCACTAGCTGCATATAACCTTGAAGACTGTAGATTGGTATGGCAAATATTTGAACATACAAAGTTGTTAGAATTTGCAACATTAAGAACGCGCCTTACTGGCTTAACAATTGACAGAATAGGGGGCTCGGTAGCAGCGTTTACCAATTTGTATCTGCCTAAATTGCACCGTGCTGGCTATATAGCGCCAAATTTAGGTGATGGCTATTCAGATTTAGTTTCACCTGGCGGTTTTGTTATGGACTCGAGTCCTGGCCTTTACCGCAATGTTTTAGTGTTAGATTTTAAAAGCCTATATCCCAGCATTATTCGAACGTTTTTTATTGATCCAATGGGCCTAATTGAAGGGTTAAAAGCTCCCGAGCAAGCCGTTGAAGGTTTTGATGGGGCGTTATTCTCACGCCAGCAACATTTTTTACCGGCAATAATCGATGAATTATGGCTAGAACGTGATAAAGCCAAACAACAAAAAAATGCCGCGTTATCTCAGGCAATTAAAATTATTATGAATTCATTTTATGGCATTTTAGGCTCAACTGGTTGTCGATTTTTTGATCCCAGATTGTCAGGCTCAATAACTAAACGTGGACACCAGTTGCTTAAATTAACCAAAAACTGGATAGAGGCTAAAGGCTATCAGGTTATTTACGGCGATACCGACTCTATTTTTGTAGCCATTGGTGATGAGCACACTTCAGAAGCAGCGAATAACATAGGTAATACCTTAGCCGACTACATCAATCAAGCATTGAGCGAATTTTTGCAAGCACAGTATCAGGTAACCAGTAAATTGGAATTAGAGTTTGAAACACACTTTAGCCGATTTTTTATGCCAACTATTCGCGGTATGGCAGATGTAGGTACTAAAAAGCGCTATGCCGGTTTAGTCAGTGATGGTGAAAATGAGCGTATTGTTTATAAAGGCTTGGAAACGGTTCGTACCGATTGGACTCAGCTAGCAAAAGATTTTCAGCAAACCCTTTATGACAAAGTGTTTCATGATCAACCAGTTAATGAATTTATTCTTGATACTGTGCATCAAACAAGAGCAGGACAACTTGATGAAAAGCTGGTTTATCGAAAACGTATTCGACGAAAGCTCGCAGATTATCAAAAGAATATCCCGCCGCATATCAAAGCGGCACGGGCGGCCGATGAGATTAATCAACAAAATGGTAAGCCGTTAAAATATCAAAACAAAGGCTGGATTGAATATGTTATCACTACTAGTGGCCCGCAAGTGGTTGAACATCAAAGTGCGCCACTTGATTATCAACTTTATATTGAACGTCAATTAAAAGCGGTCGCGGATGCCATATTACCCTTTATTAATTTGTCATTTGATCAAATAGTGGATGATCAATTGGATTTATTTCAGTAGCTGCAACTAAGTTATTCTAATAAATACGTTTAATTACCTTGTAATTTTCACTTGCCATGGGTATAACTGTTTGGAAGTCTAGATAGCTAAATATTTTAGCTATAAATATAACCCAAACAGATACTAGTGCCTTATGAAAAAACAAACACAGATTGTCAACGCAGGTCGCAGCGATAAATGGACCAATGGCGTTGTAAACCCTAGCGTGCAACGCGCTTCTACTGTGGTATTTAACTCGGTTAAAGAGATGAAACACGCCACTGCCAATAAAACCAATCAAGTGCTGTTTTATGGTCGCCGAGGTACCTCGACATCTTTTGCTTTTAGTGATGCCATGACTGAATTAGAAGGCGGTGTTGGCTGCGCACTTTATCCTTCGGGCACTGCTGCTATTACCAACGCGATTTTGGCCTTTGTAAAAACTGGCGATAATATTTTAATGGTAGATACCGCCTATGAGCCAACGCGTGATTTTTGCGATAAAATTTTAGCAAAACTTGATATTACAACAACTTATTATGATCCGTTAATTGGCGAAGGTATTAGTGAACTTATTCAAGACAATACTAGCGTCGTGTTTTTAGAATCCCCTGGTTCATTAACTATGGAAGTGCAAGATATTCCGGCTATAGCCACGGTTGCGCATCAGCATGGTTGTGTGGTGATTCTAGATAACACTTGGGCATCACCCATTAATTTACAGCCATTTGAATTGGGGGTTGATGTTTCGGTACAAGCGGCTACAAAGTATATTGTTGGTCATTCTGATGTCATGCTAGGTACGGCAACTGCCAATGAAAAACACTGGCCACAGTTACGTGAAAGTAGTTACACCATGGGCCAATGCACATCACCTGACGATTTATATTTGGCAATGCGCGGTATTCGTACCTTAGGCGTTCGCATGAAGCAACATGAAACGAATGCCTTAACCATTGCTAACTGGTTAGGGGCGCGCGAAGAAGTGGAAACGGTATTACATCCGGCGTTACCAACTTGTCCTGGCCACGAAATTTTCAAACGCGATTTTACCGGTAGTAATGGTTTATTTTCATTTGTGCTAAAACCAGAATATGTCAAAGACTTAACGGCTTACCTTGATGGTATGGAGCATTTTAAAATGGGCTACTCATGGGGCGGTTTTGAAAGTTTAATTCTAGCAAATGAGCATATTGGTAAACTGCGCAGTGCAACAACATGGCCGTACCAAGGACCGTTGATCCGACTTCATATTGGATTAGAAGATGTTGATGATTTAATTGAGGACTTAGCACAAGGCTTTGCTAGGCTTAAAGGCTAAGGTTTAATTAGCTAATTAAAAAGCCACCTGTTAGCTTAGCTAGTTAGGTGGCTTTCATTTCTTTAAAGCACTTAGTTTATTAAGTGCTTTATTTGTTTTTCACTATTTGCTGTTATTTACCGCCGCGTGCAATAATTGCTCGCGCCATTTCATCAGCAACTTTACCTGTTGGTTGGTTTTCAGCTTTAGCTTTAGCGAAAACATCTAATAGCGTGTCGTAAATTTCTTCTACTTTTTTCGTTGATGCATCTTTATCATAATTATCTTCGAAAGAGACATTGATAATGCCACCAGCGTTAATGACATAATCTGGTGCATATAAAATGCCGCGTTCAACTAAAGCTAAGTCATGTTTTGGCTCTGCTAACTGGTTATTAGCACAACCGGCAACGATTTTGGCTTTAATGCGATCAATGGTTGCGTCATTAATAGTGGCACCTAATGCACATGGCGCATAAATGTCACAATCTACGTCATAAATTTCATTTAAACCGACAACTTCAGCATTAAACTGTGCCTGTGCTTTGGCTAACGCTTCTTCATTGATGTCTGTGACGATTAATTTAGCGCCAGCTTTATGCAAGTGTTCACATAGGTAAAAACCAACGCTACCTAGCCCTTGAACTGCAACGGTAAGATCTGTTAAATCATCGCGTTCAAATTGGTGTTTAACTGCGGCTTTTATGCCTAAAAACGTACCTAATGCGGTAAATGGTGCAGGGTTGCCACTTTTACCTTCTGTGCCTGTTACATAAGGGGTTTCAGTATTAGCAATGGCAATATCTGCAGTGGTGATATTAACGTCTTCGGCACTAATATAACGACCACCTAAACCATTTAGTGCACGACCAAACGCTTTAAACAAGGCTTCAGATTTAATCGTTTTAGCATCACCAATAATTACCGACTTACCACCACCCATAGTTAAGCCAGCCATTGCATTTTTGTAGGTCATGCCTTTTGATAAGCGTAATGCATCAACTAAAGCTTCTTCGTCACTTGCGTAATCCCACATGCGACATCCACCAACAGCAGCACCAAGCTTTGTGCTGTGCACAGCAATAATTGCTTTTAAACCCGTTTCTTTGTCACTGCAAAATACCACTTGTTCATGATCATCGAAATCAACTAAATCAAAAAAAGCCACAATTTATCTCCGTGGAAGGCTAGACATTAGACCAATTATGCTGCATTTATCGTCTTTTTTCGCGGCAAAACCGTCTTTATGCGTTGCTGTATTAAAATCGGCAGCACAGTATCATTTACGTAAACGTCAATCTATAGCCTATATAAAGATATTTTTTTTCAAACTGTTCAAATTTAAATACAAGTTGAAAACTTTCTAAAGCTAAAACATTTTTAGTGCTAAAGCACTAATACGCTTAGCTTATTAAAAAATGAATTGAAGATAGAGGATTAAAATTGGTAGGACTTTTTTATTATGAATTAATGTTAGCTAGTGGCTTAAGTAGCATTTTTTGGTAGTAATACATTCAATAGAGCAAGCCATTTGTTGTTTCGGCAAACCAGCCTCCATAAATACTGAGCCTACAGGATGAAATTGATTGTTAGCAAAGTAGTCTACTGCTTCAAGTGGGCTGTAAATAAAAACTTCATTTAGTTCTAAGTCTTTGGCAATTCGTAGTAGGCCTTTGAGTACAAGTTTATCGAGTTGCTGTTTTCGGTGCTCTTGAATGACCGCGATGCGGCCAATTTCACCGCTAGGGAGAATTCGGCCAGTTGCTACTGGCTCTTGGCTATTGTCATCACAAACTAGCATATGAATGGCTTGGTTGTCTTTACGATCAAATTCGATACGCTTAGGTATGCGGTGCTCACAAATAAACACACGTTCTCGAACTGTCTTAAGTAGGGGAGCAGCATGCTCCCATGACACTCGGCTTACACTGTAATGCATAAAAACTTAATCTATATACCAGTACCCCATATTTAAAACACTAGTTAACATTTGTACATTTATCAAACAATCTTTGAAACTTTTTAAAGCCTCTGTGGTCAAAGGCTCATTTTTTGCCAATAAGTGTGCTAAATCTTTAGTTTTTTCCGATATTGAAACTCGATCACCATTAATATACAAATCACCATTTTGCTGATTAATAATTGCCTTGATACCAAGCACGGGTCTGACAACTATTTCGGGATCGCTTAAATATTCAATAACAGTATCCTCAGTAAAAGGCTCTACTGGAATTAAAATCTCTAGCGTATGATGACTTCGGGTAAGAAATGACGCTATGGTATCGCTAAATAGTTCAAAATCACCAGTTTGCTCAAGCATAAATTGTTGTAGCTTTTCGATATCGGCATTGTGCAGCGTTTCAGGCGTTGCAGTGACTTTTCGATCGGCATCACCAAAGCGATGGCAAGCAAGGTTTTTATCAATAATGCTATCTGCTAAGGCTGAGATCATATCTTGGCCGTTAGGTGCTTGAAAGCCAACTGAATAGTTCAATGAGTTATCAATAGCTACGCCATCATGCGGATGATTCGGTGGAATATAGAGGATATCACCTGGCTCGGTAACACTATCAATTAATGGCGTAAATGGTGAAACTTGTTTTAAATCTTCATGGGGTAACAATTGTTCAAGTGAGTCGTCAGGTAATCCCACTTTCCAATGGCGCTTACCTTCACCCTGAATAATAAATACATCGTATTGATCTAAATGTGGGCCAACACCACCGCCAGGGGTAGAAAAACTCACCATGACATCATCAATGCGCCAGCTTGGTAAAAATTTAAATGGGTAAATTAACTTAGCGGTATCTTCAGACCAGTTATTTACTGCCTGCACTAATAATGTCCAGTTTTGCTCGCCAAACTCACTAAAGTCTTCAAACGGCCCATGATTAACTTGCCAGTTGTCAGGCGTTGGCTGAGCAATTATACGTGACTCTATTTCTTGTTCCATAGCAAGACCCGCGAGTTCATCTGCACTAATCGGGTCTTCAAATGCTTTAAAGCCATTTTTAATTAACAATGGTTTTTTTTGCCAGTATTCAGTTAAAAATTTTTCTGGGGTTAATTGTTGCCAATCTAAGGTATACATAATGTTTATTCTTTTATGGTGACGAAAAAAAAGAAGACCTAAGCCTTCTTTTTCTTAAAGTTTCGACTAATTATAGCTCATCAATAAAGGCAACCGCACGGCCAATATAGGTTTCTGGCGTTAATGCCGCTAATTCTTGTTTTGCAGATTCTGGCATATCTAATTTAGCAACAAATTCGCGCATAACTTCCGCATTAACTCGCTTGCCACGCGTTAACTCTTTTAGTTTTTCATATGGCTTTTCAATACCATAACGACGCATTACCGTTTGAATTGGCTCAGCTAATAGTTCCCAGTTTTGGTCAAGCTCTTCTGCTAAAGAGTCAACATTAACTTGAAGTTTGCTAATACCTTTAAGTGTTGCTGCATAAGCAATTAAAGAATGACCAAAACCAACACCTAAGTTACGAAGTACAGTAGAGTCAGTTAAGTCACGCTGCCAGCGAGATACCGGTAGTTTTTGTGCTAAGTGCGCTAAAATGGCATTAGCAATGCCTAAGTTACCTTCTGAGTTTTCAAAATCAATTGGGTTAACTTTGTGTGGCATCGTTGATGAACCAATTTCACCCGCAATTGTTTTTTGTTTAAAGTGACCAAGGGCAATATAACCCCAAACATCACGATCAAAGTCTATTAAGATAGTGTTGAAACGTGCTACTGCATCGTAAAGTTCAGCAATGTAATCGTGCGGTTCAATTTGGGTAGTAAAAGCATTCCAAGTAACACCTAATGAGGTAACAAACTCATTTGAGAAGGTGTGCCAGTCAACGTTAGGGTAAGCACTTAAGTGCGCGTTGTAGTTACCAACAGCGCCATTAATTTTACCTAGCAATTCAACGGCTGCAATTTGGTCGCGTTGACGCTTAAGGCGAACGTAAACATTCGCCATTTCTTTACCCATAGTGGTAGGTGAAGCTGGCTGACCATGAGTGCGCGCCATCATAGGAATAGTTTTATATTCAACCGCTAACGCTTTAATTGCAGTTAAAATTTCATCAAGTACTGGTAATAATACTTGTTCACGACATTCTTTTAACATTAACGCATGTGAAAGGTTATTAATGTCTTCTGATGTACAAGCAAAGTGAATAAATTCGGTGACCGCATTTAATTCTGCATTATCAGCAATTTTATCTTTTAAGAAATATTCTACTGCTTTTACATCGTGGTTAGTTGTTGCTTCAATGTTTTTAATGCTTAACGCATCTTGTTCAGAAAAGTTAGCAACAATGCCATCTAATATTGCATTTGCTTCATCAGAAAATGCTGGAACTTCAGCAATTTCCGCCGTTGCTGCAAGCTTTTGTAACCAACGTACTTCAACGGTAACGCGGTATTTAATTAAACCAAATTCACTGAAGATAGGGCGTAAGGCTTTTGTTTTGCTGCCATAACGACCATCTACTGGTGAAATTGCACTTAATGCTGAAAGTTCCATAGTATTTTCCTACAAACTAATAAATAAAAAATTAATAAATTTCGTTCAATAACTGCTGTGCACATTTCAAAATTTTTGAACGTGCAAATAAAATATTTCTACGTTTTCCGCCAACTTGACGCCAAAGTACGGCGCTGCGAATACCAGCAAGTAACAATGCACGGACTTTGTGCTGATTACTTTCAACTTTTAAAATCGCTGGATCGCCAGCCACTTGAATGCGTGCCCCTAAAGGGCTGATGATATCACTATAGATGCTAGCAAAACTGTTAAGTAATTGCGGGCTGTCGATATCATAATGATCATTTTGACGCTGAGTTTGATCGATACGTTGGCCAAGTGCGGCAAGTTGCTTTTTATTCTTGCTTAGGCGTCGTTCTAAATTCAGTAAACTAACAATATAGCGAGTTAATTCAGGATCTTTTTGTTTGGTGTTATCGCCAAGGTGACTGACGAGCACCTGTAAGCCAGGCTTTAAATTGCTGAGGTTGCCGCCATACACCGCCAAAGTATTTTCTGGCGAAGTAATCACTAAGCTTTTTAACATCAGCGCTAACTGTTGCTCATCAACTTCGCCTGTACGGGCCAACATTTGCACCATACTGGCAATTTGACAAATAGCGGCAAAAGTAAGGGTTTGATCTTTCATAATAAAACTAGCGAATTAAGGTGTTTATAATGCCACCACCAAGACAAACTTCATCTTGGTAAAATACCACTGACTGGCCTGGTGTTACTGAGCTTTGTGCTTGGTCAAATATGATTTCATAATCACCATTAGCTAATGGCGTTACGGTACAGGCGACATCATTTTGGCGATAGCGTGTTTTAACCGTACAGGTAAACGGTGCCGTAATTTCTTCGCGGGCAACCCAGTGTAACTGGTTAGCGATAAGACCTTTAGAAAATAGGCGAGGGTGGTTATGCCCTTGACCAACAATAAGCACATTGCGCTCTAGGTCTTTATCTACCACATACCAAGGTTCGTCTCCGGCATTAGCTAAGCCACCAATACGTAGGCCTTTGCGCTGACCAAGGGTGTGATACATTAAGCCATCATGTTCGCCAACAACTTCACCTTCCGCTGATTCTATTTTACCGGGCTGCGCTGGCAAATATTGCTGTAAGAAGTCTTTAAATTTACGTTCACCAATAAAACAAATGCCAGTGCTGTCTTTTTTGTTATGGGTGATTAAATCGGCTTTTTCAGCAATCGCACGAACTTCAGGCTTTTCAATATCACCAACAGGAAACAGGGTTTGGCCTACTTGCTTATGGCTTAAGGTGTATAAAAAGTAACTTTGGTCTTTATTGCTATCTAGGCCTCGGATCATATGCCATTTGCCATTTCCATTTTCGTCAGTTCTATATTCGCGTCTAACATAATGGCCAGTTGCAATGTAATCGGCGCCTAAGTCTTCACAGGCAAATTCAAGAAAAGCTTTAAATTTGATTTCTTTGTTACACATAATATCTGGGTTTGGCGTACGTCCGGCTTTATATTCAGCAAGGAAGTATTCAAAAACATTATCCCAGTATTCAGTAGCAAAGTTGATGGTATGTAATTTAATGCCAAGTTTTTCACATACTGCTTGTGCGTCTTTTAAGTCTTCGGCAGCAGCACAGTATTCATCAGTATCGTCTTCTTCCCAGTTTTTCATAAACAAGCCTTCAACTTGATAGCCTTGTTCTTGTAACAGGTAAGCAGAAACAGAAGAGTCAACACCACCAGACATACCAACAATCACACGTGTATCTTGTGGCGCTTTAGTGTTTGGCGCAGTTGCTAAAGATGAATTTTCGCTAGATGACATTCAATTAAATTAACCATAATGAAAAAAGGCGCGAAATTATAGCACAGTGAAACCTTGGCGAGTACCCTTTAGAGGTTACTTTTTATTGCCGATAACGGGATTTTTTCCCCTGATAAATAATCAGTTATGCATTGAAGCACCATAGGTGAGCGTAATTGCGCTTGGCGGGCTTCAATTTGTTCAAGTGTTAGCCAATGACAAGCAATAATTTCATCATCTTGTGGCTGAGTGTCTAAAAATTGTTCAAGTTCAATGACAAAACAAAAGCGTAGGAAATATAAGTTAAGCTCTGGGCGGTGGAAATAATAAATACCACTTAAATACTCTGGAGACTGAATTAATCCGGTTTCTTCTTCAAGCTCTCGAATAATAGCAGCTATCAAACTTTCATTAGCTTCCAAATGACCCGCAGGTTGGTTAAACACTGGTTGACCATTCTCGATTTCTTCGACAAGTAAAAATTTACCCTGACAATGAACTACTGCAGCAACGGTTGTATTAGGTTTAAACTGTTCATCACCATGATCATAACTGAGATTTGAATTATTTTTTGTAGTTGCAGTCATGCTGTTACTTTTCCTTTAACAATTGAAATTCGCCATTGTTAATATTATCAATGGTCCACTGTCCAATAGCGTAACGAATAAGGCGCAAGGTTGGAAAGCCAATATGGGCTGTCATTCTTCTGACTTGTCGATTGCGACCTTCGGTAATGATAATTTCAAGCCAAGTGGTAGGGATATTTTTACGTTCGCGAATCGGTGGCACACGTGGCCAAATATCAGGAGAGGGCATGACATTGACTTTGGCTGGCAGTGTTAAGCCATCTTTTAATACGACACCTTTTCTAAGTTCAGATAAAGCTTGTTCTGATGGCTCACCTTCCACTTGAACCCAATAGGTTTTAGGCGCTTTAAATTTAGGGCTGGCAATTTTATGCTGCAACTTGCCATCATTAGTTAATAACAATAAGCCCTCACTGTCGCGATCGAGCCGGCCAGCTGCATAAACGTCTTTAATTGGAATAAAATCTTTCAGCGTTTGGCGTTTTTGATCATCAGTAAACTGGCTTAATACATCAAACGGTTTATTGAATAACACAATTTTTCTGTTTTCTGGCGTAACTGGCGGTTTTTTATTCGCTGGTCGTACCTTACGGTGGAATGGCGCGTTATCCCTTGTCTTAACGTTATTTCTTTTAGATTTCAATGTTTGATGCCTGTGTATTTTATTACTTGGGTGGTGCCTAGCTATTTTAATGTACTTTGTTTTTCAGTAATATGCGCTGTCGAATTTTTTTGCCTTTAGTATTTCGCTGGCTAGTGGCAATTTTTCTTAAAATGAAATTAGGATATTCAATGAGTAAAGATACATCAAAAATCATTTATACGATTACCGACGAGGCGCCTGCGTTAGCGACTCAGTCACTATTACCTATTATCAAAGCCTATACAGCATCGTCTGGTATTGATGTCGAAACTCGTGACATTTCTTTAGCTGGCCGTGTTATTGCCAACTTCCCTAAATATTTAACAGAAGAACAACGCATGAGTGATGCGTTGGCTGAATTAGGTGAATTAGCAACAACACCAGAAGCTAATATTATCAAACTACCTAATATCAGTGCGTCAATTCCGCAATTACAAGCAACGATTAAAGAGTTACAAGCGAAAGGCTATAACTTACCAGATTACCCAGAAGAGCCGCAAAACGAAGCTGAACAGTCGATTAAAATGACCTATGCCAAAGTATTAGGCTCAGCAGTAAACCCAGTATTACGTGAAGGTAATTCAGATCGCCGTGCTCCTAGTTCAGTTAAGCAATATGCCAAAAACAACCCGCATTCAATGGGCGCTTGGTCAAAAGATTCAAAGTCTCATGTAGCGAATATGACCGATGGCGATTTTTATGGCAGCGAAAAGTCAGTCACTATTAATGGCGCAACCAGCGTTAAAATTGAATTTGTTGGTGATAATGGCGATGTATCGTTATTAAAAGAGCATATTGCATTAGAAGATAAAGAAGTTATCGATAGCTCGGTAATGAACAAAAATGCCTTAGTTAAATTCTTTGAGCAAGAAATTAACGATGCCAAAGAGCAAGATGTTTTATTCTCTTTGCACATGAAAGCAACCATGATGAAGGTATCTGATCCAGTTATCTTTGGTCACTGTGTAAAGGTATACTACAAAGATGTATTTGCTAAGCACGCGGCAGTATTTGAACAATTAGGTGTTGATGCGAACAATGGTATTGGCGATGTTTACGCCAAAATTGGTCGTTTACCAGCTGAGAAAAAAGCCGAAATTGAAGCGGATATTCAAGCAGTTTATGCAACTCGTCCGGCAATGGCGATGGTTGATTCAGATCGCGGCATTACCAACTTACATGTACCAAGTGATGTGATTATCGACGCCTCTATGCCAGCTGCTCTTCGTGCATCAGGTCAAATGTGGGGACCAGACGGTAAGCAAAAAGACACTAAATTTACCATTCCAGATCGCAACTATGCAGGTGTTTACGATGCAGTAGTAAACTTCTGTCGTGAGAATGGTGCTTTTGATCCAACCACAATGGGGACGGTACCTAACGTTGGTTTAATGGCGAAGAAAGCTGAAGAATATGGCTCGCATGATAAAACCTTTACCGCTGCTGGTAATGGCGTAATTCGCGTTGTTGATGCAAATGGCAATACCTTGATTGAGCAAAATGTTGAGCAAGGTGATATCTTCCGTATGTGTCAGGCTAAAGATGCACCAATTCAAGACTGGGTTAAATTAGCAGTAAACCGTTCTCGTTTATCTGGCATGCCTGCGGTATTTTGGTTAGATGAAAATCGTGGTCACGATGCTGAGCTTATTAAAAAGGTAAATACCTACTTAGCCGATCACGATACTGACGGTTTAGATATTCGTATTTTAGCGCCAATTGATGCCTGTAACTTTACCTTAACTCGTATGAAGAACGGTGAAGATACCATTTCAGTAACAGGTAACGTTTTACGCGACTATTTAACTGACTTATTCCCAATTTTAGAATTAGGTACGTCAGCTAAAATGCTATCAATTGTACCATTAATGAATGGCGGTGGTTTATTTGAAACTGGTGCGGGTGGCTCAGCGCCGAAGCATGTTCAACAGTTTGAAAAAGAAAACCATTTACGTTGGGACTCGTTAGGTGAATTTTTAGCATTAGCAGCATCGTTAGAACATTTAGCAAACTTTGCGAACAATGAAAAAGCACAAGTACTTGCTGATACGTTAGATAAAGCAACGGCAAAATTCCTAGAAGAAAATAAATCTCCTTCACGTAAAGTGAATGAAATTGATAACCGTGGTTCACACTTCTATTTAGCCATGTACTGGGCGCAAGCATTAACAGAGCAAGGTAAAGATAATGAATTGTCATTAACTTTTGGCCCGGTAGCACAAGCGCTAGCTAAGAAAGAGCAGCAAATTGTTGAAGAATTAAATGGTGCGCAAGGTGTAGCAATGAATATTGGTGGCTATTACTTCCCAGATCAAGACTTAGCGTCTAAAGCGATGCGCCCAAGTGAAACCTTTAATACGATTTTGAAAACGCTTTTATAAGTAATTTATTCTAGCGTTAACAAGTAAAAAGGTCTGCATTTGCAGACCTTTTTGTTTCCCACCTTTTTAACAATTCCCTAGCCGTTTAGCTAGTTGAATCTGCAGGCGATGCTTCAGGTTTACCTTTCATTTGCTCTCTAAGTTTTTGGAACATAATGAAAAATATCGGTACTAAAATACAACCAATTATTGTCGCCGAAAACATACCACTAAATACCGTTTGCCCCATTGAATTACGAGCTGCCGCCCCGGCACCAGTCGCTAAAACTAATGGTAATACACCTAGAATAAACGAAAATGCCGTCATTAGTACTGGGCGCATACGTAACTGAGCCGCTTTTTTGGCTGACTCTAAAATAGATAAGCCTTCGTCTTCACGCAGTACTTTGGCAAACTCAATAATTAAAATCGCATTACGGCATGCCATCGCTATCATTAATACCAAGCCTATTTGCATGTATAAATTAAGCGTGCCGCCAAAAAAGTACGAGGTCATAAATGAACCAAGTAGTGCCGTAGGAACACACAAAATGATGGCAAAAGGAGTTAACCAACTTTCATATTGAGCAACTAAAAACAAGTAGGTAAAGAGCAGGGCTAAGCCAAATAACGCTGCAGCGCCGCCAGCGGTTTTAACCTCTTGATAAGTTTGCGCGGTCCATTCAAATTGGTAGCCATCTGGCAGCTTCGCTGAAGCAACTTGGGTAACAGCTTCTATCGCTTCGCCAGTCGAAACCCCAGGCGTAGGAATGGCAATAATTTGAGCGGTACCATAAAGGTTATAACGTGGTGATGAATCAGCACCTACAATTGGATTAAACTTAGCAAAAGTCGAAAAAGCGACCATTTCGCCATTATTTGCCCGCGCGTATAAAGTTTCTAGTGACTCCTCGTCATTACGAAACTCCGGCGCAGCCATAATGTTTACTTCATAGTTTTTACCAAATTTAGTGTAATCATTAACGTATTGCTTACCGAACATAATTTGCAATGTCGTATTAATTTCATTGGCAGATACTCCCATGCTCATGGCTTTAGCATAATCTATGTCTAAATACTGCTGCGGTACATTGGTAGTAAATGTTGAGATACCAAACATAATGCGAGGATCTGCCATCAAATCTCCAATAAATTGTTGCAGCACAGGACCTAGTGATTCAGTTGTTCGTCCTAAAGTATCTTCTAGTTGCAGAGTTAAGCCACTGACACTACCAAGGCCAGGAATAGCTGGCAGGGCGAACGCCATGGCATTAATATTTTTACGTTTGGCAAGCACCGCCTCAACCTTTTTCAAGATAACCTGCTCTTCCAAATCTGGGGTTTTTCGTTTGTCCCAATGATCAAGTTTAACTAGCATCATTGCTGTGTTAGTTGCCAAAGCACCTTTAAGCAAACTGAAACCACGAGCTGAAGCCACTTCTTCTACACCCGGTATTGCCTGAATTTCTTTGGTAATAATGTCTACTTCTTTATTAGTTCGCTCTAAAGTAGAAGCCTCAGGTAAGGCGATATCGATAACCAAGCCACCACGGTCTTCTTGTGGTAAAAAGCCAGATGGGGTGTTCATAGCAAAATAAACAATACAGCCAATTAGCCCGATAAAAATCAACGTCGATAAAATTAATCGACGACCAAGATAAATAACCGTACCGCCATAACCTATCGTCATTTTTTCGATAAAGCGGTTAAATGCGCCTAAAATGCCTGTTTTTTTCAAAGGAGTAACGCGCATTAATAGCGCACATAACGCAGGAGTTAACGTGAGTGCGACTATGGTAGAAATAAAGGTTGATGCAACTATGGCTATACCAAATTGTTGATATAAAATGCCGACCATACCTGGTGCCATTGAGACCGGGACGAACACCGCCATTAATACTAATGCTGAAGCTATCAGTGGTGCAGTAACTTCTTTCATCGCTTTTTGCGTCGCCTCAGCTGGTGGAAGTTGCTGCTCAGTCATGATGCGCTCAACGTTCTCAATAACAACAATTGCGGCATCAACCACAATCCCAATTGCTAAAATTAAACCAAACATTGAAATGGTATTAATATCCATACCGAACGCTTGCATTACAACAAAGGTAGCGATTAATGAAACCGGTATTGCTACTAGCGGTATAACGGTTGCACGCCAGTTTTGCAAAAATAAGTAGGTAACAAGCGATACTAGAATAATGGCTTCGATAAAGGTTTGATAGACTTCATCCATCGATGCCAAAATAAAGTCAGACGAGTCTGAAGCAAGAATATAGTCAATATCATCTGGAAAATTTTGCTTCAATTGCTCTAACACGGCTTTAGTTTCTTCAGCCACTGTCACAGTATTAGCGCCGGGTGCCAAGTAAACTAAGGTAAGAGGGGCATCAGCTAAACCAATTTTAGCGATAGCACTGTAGTTATGTGCCCCCAGTTCAATTTGAGCAATATCTTTTAAGTAAACAAAGCTGCCATCAGGTTGCGCCCGAACAATGATATTTTCAAAATCTTCAACTTCTTGTAATCGACCACGCGTTTTTATTGAATATTGAAACACTTGGCCTTTAGGATGAGGAGCTTCGCCTAAATTACCTGCGGCAAGCGTCGTGTTTTGCGTGGCAATTGCTGCTGAAACTTCAGCTGGCCCAATATTAAGTGTTTTCATGCGCTCATTATTCAGCCAAACCCGCATTGAGTATTTTTTCTCGCCTACAACTTTAATTTCTCCTATACCATCAACCCGCAGTAAGGCATCACGCATATTGATATTAAAGTAGTTCGATAAAAATAAATCATCGTAGGTGCCATTAGGTGAAACTAAACTAAACGCCAATACTTGGTTAGTTGAGCTTTTTTGTACCGTGACACCAATTTGTTTAACGGTAGCAGGAAGTTTTGCCATGGCTTTATTAACGCGGTTTTGCACTAAATTTTGCGCGACATCGGGATCAAAGCCGATTTCAAACGTTACTTTACCGATATACATGTTATCGTTACTCGACTTTGAGTCCATGTATAACATGCCTTCAACGCCATTGATTTCCTGCTCTAATACTGAAGCAACAGTATCTCGAATGGTATTATGATCAGCACCAGGATAAATGGTGATAATTTGTACCGCAGGGGGAGCCACATTAGGGTAGAGCGCTACCGGCATATTTAAAAATGTCAGTATACCCGCCAAAGTCATTACAATAGACAGGACGATGGCAAACTTAGGACGATTGATAAAAAACTCTATCATTTGAAATCCCCTTAAATTGCCTTAGGTTGGACAGCTGAGCCGACACGAGCTTTTAATATACCTTCAACGACAATAACATCGCCTTCATTTACGCCACCTGCGATAATCCATTTGTCATCCACGCGCTGTTCAAACTCCGCATAGGCTTTTTCCACTATATTTTCATCATTCACTTTTAGTAAATAACGACCGACCTGATCTTCTTGGACTGCCGATTGTGGCACACTTAACACTTGCTCAACATTCGCCGCAGTCGTTACGATAATGACGCGTTGACCGGTTAACAGACGTTTATCTGGGTTTGGAAATAGCACACGGTAAGTAATTGTCCCAGTAGAAGCGGATACCTGATTACCAATATAATTAATACGACCTGGCTGGTCGTATAAGCTGCCATCCGCTAGCTCAACATTAATAAGCCCTGGAAGGGCTTGTTCACCTGCCAGTTCTTTTTCTTTAACGGCAAAATGAATTTTGGCATCCACTTCAACGTATACTTCGACGTTGTCATTCGAAACAACAGTGGTTAGGGGGCCATAATCAGGGTGAACTGTTTCGCCAACGCCTGGCTTGGAGATGGTAACCTGACCTGAAATAGGGGCTCTAATTGTTGCCTTTGACAATAGCACTTTAGCTGCTTCTAATGCTGCAACTGCCGTTGCTTTATTAGCAAAGGCTTTAGCATGATCCGCTTTAATTGATTCGGCATCAATAACACTTAACGCTTCTTTACCAGCAAGTGAGTTGGCCATTTTTAGTTTAACTTCAGCGATATCTAAAGCAGCATTTGCTTGCTCTAGTAACCCTTGAGCTTGCATGACATTTGCTTTTAAGGTCGAATCATCAATGGCATATAACACATCGCCTTTTTCAACCATTTGCCCCTCTTCAAAATTGATACTTTTTATAATACCGGTGACTTCAGAGACAATGTTAATGGTACTTAATGCGTTGACTACCCCAGGAAAACGCGCCTGACGTTTAAGATTATCATAGGCTAAAGTAATGACGCCAACCTCAGGAATACTAGCTTGAGGTGCGGCTATTTTTTGCTCTGAGCATGCTGTCACCGTTAATGCTAGCAATATCGATATACCAAATTTAAACATTGAGCTCTCCTTAAATTACCCAGTATTTCTGTTTTTGTTATAGTGGTTAAAACTTTACTAAATACAATATAGTAGGATATTTTCGATCTTTACATTTTAATAGTTAAAAATTTACAATTATTTAACGTTAAATGTTCGGATATTGATCTATGTTAAAGGTAGACCTAATTTTTATTTAAATTTCTGAGAGTTAACTTTGTTTGATAAGTTATTACTACAATTGTTTCCTTCATTTATTAGCGCAAAAGCACAGCCGAATTACGGCTTCTTCGAACAAGATCAGCAACAACAAATTGAAGGTATCACAAGCTCAAAAGCCCAAACATCTGTAGAACATAACCACGCAGGCGAGCGCTTTTCACAACGACTAGATAAAGAGTTTTTAGACTATTTATTCGGTAAAGATGTATATGTAGGTACTGAAAATAATGAGCTTACTCAATATGTTAATGTAAAATTAGTTCAATTATTAGCATCGCCAGAACCTTTGATTGATATGTTGCCAGTGATGCCTAAAACTGTATCTATTTTAGTAAACAAATTACAAAGCAATGATTTTCATGCCGACGAGTTAATTGAACTTATAGCTCAAGAACCTAGCTTAGCTGCGGAAGTGATCAAATTAGCCAACTCGGCAAAATATAATCATCACAATAGAACCATCAGTAATTTAAAAGATGCGTTTATGGTAATGGGAAGCATAGGTATGCTTAAAGGCGTAATTTATAACTACATACGCCCATTTAAACCTGATACTCAGCTTTATTTTCAACAGTTTGGCATAAAAATATGGCAGCATAATCAACAAACAGCAGCCTATGCTGAAACCTTATTAAAAACAAAGCAAACCATTGATTTAACTGGAGTAGGTTACCTTGTTGGCTTGTTACGAAATATTGGCCATATGGTGATATATCAATTAATGGTTGAAGCATTTTATTTTGTTGATCCTAATGCCACTCCAAGCTCCCAGTCATTTAAGCAGCTAATTTTAGATCATGGCTTAACCTTAACATTAAGAATGGTGCAGTATTGGCAATTGCCAGATGAAATAGTATCGGCCATTGCTCAGCAAGTTAACAGTCAGCATAAATTTGAAAATATTGGTATCAACAAAGTTTCAGCTGCCGTTTATGACGCTAACTTATTAAGTATCGCTACTTGTTTAGCGATTACGCCAACACTTAGTGACACAAATGACATTGAAGGAGTAATGAACCTTTTACTATCAACACAAGCAAAAAACCTGTTACAGGCGACAAATTAACAGCTAAATGTACATTTTTACGGCAACTAATTTGAAAATTTAAATTTTTATGAATTAAGGCTTTACAAGTGCGGTTTCAGTCATTAATATTCGCAGCGTTTCCACAGATGTGGTCACAATTGGTGAGATGGCTGAGTGGTCGAAAGCACCGGTCTTGAAAACCGGCATGGGTTTGTAGCCCATCTAGGGTTCAAATCCCTATCTCACCGCCATATTCAGGTAAATACCTAAAAAAAAAGAGCTTAATATATATTAAGCTCTTTTTTTTTACTTAAAATTTCTATGTATTTTTCTTCTGTGATCATTTCGTGATCATTTTTCTATTCTTCATAACAATTGTTTTTAATTAAAACTTTGCTAGCTTTAAAGCTTAAATAATACGAAGGGAGTGATTCATGAAATTTTTGTTATTGATTTTAACGTTGTTCTCAACAGTTACATTGGCGAGCAGCCGAGACGTACAAAATTTTAAATGTAAAAAAGGGTGGGTAAGGATAGGTATGTCATCTGGAGAAATACAGCAACGTTGTGGCAAGCCCGAATCGATAACTTTGTTAAGTGGTGCTAATCAGCCAAGGTTAGAAGAACATTTTTATCAACCCAAACGTTCAGGTAGCAGTGCTACATATTCATTAACGGTATCTCTAGGTAAGGTTATTAGTATTACCGAAAACAGGTAGTTTTAAATAAAATATCATTGATTCTTTTTCAAAAAATGATCACCGTGATCATTTTTCGTGATCACGGTGATCAAATGGCAAAACTTCTAATACCTCGAAATAACCGCTAAAATGCTAATATATATATTAGAGTCAATAACTTAGTTGAAAGGTATTTGGAGTTATTAGAAGTGTTAGAAAATGCCAATCAGGGGTTTGTAGCCCATCTAGGGTTCAAATCCCTATCTCACCGCCATATTCAAAAAGAAAGCCCTAGCAGTAATGTTAGGGCTTTTTTCGTTTTATGTTCATATCTTTGAGTTATAGCAATTATTCTATTGGATTTACTTGACCATACTTTTGATAAATTGGTGTTAACAAATTTAGCTGGTTCGCTTTTTTTATAATTGAATTAAGTTCTTCTACAGAAATAGCAGCATAGCTTGGAATTAAAAAGTTTCGGGTATATTCCGTGTCAAACTTATCAGACACCAGTAACTGGTTTTTGTAGTCTGCATATTGAGTTAAAAACCAAGCAATAGCCGATTCACTAGCAATGCTTATATCACAGCGTTTATGTAGCGCCATTTTAATCGATTCTTCTTCTGTACGAACTAAGGTTATTTCTAATTGCTTTAGCAAGTCTTCAATATTCGTTTGATAATTTAGAAATCTATAGTGATAGCCATTTACACCACATAATTGTTTATTATTAAAACTTTCAAAATAGTCTTGGCTTTTCTCTGGCGAGACATGCGAAATAAATACATCTTTGGAATATAGCAAGGGAATAGAAACTCCAAGCTCACTTATATCCCAGCCCCATTTGATATTGTCCCACATAACAATATCAACCCAGCCTTCTTTAATTGACTGACCCCGTCTAGAGATTGGGGTTGGTACCAATTCAAAATTAAACTTATCTTGGGCAATGTTTAGTGCGTCTAAGATTTCTGGGCCCATACCTTGCTCGGTGCTAATCAAAAATGGTGGGCGTATACCTGCGCCGACTTTAATATTAATTGCTGTTAGCGGGTCTGTTTGAGCGTTTGCAATTGCAATAGGGCAAATGCCTATGCATAAAAACATAGTCCGCAGAATTATAGGTGATAAAAATATTAAGTTAATTAAACGTTTAATCATCCGTTGTATAAAACTCATTATTAGCTTCATTATTAGTTAATGCACTGCCAATTTACATTTAAGTTAATTAAGGTTATAGCTGTTGATTTTTGCTTTATCCAGTTAATTAACAAGCCACTAGGCAGTAGGTAAAATGTAACGCTTTATTAATATTTGACAGGAAGACGTGAAATATCAGTCAAATGTCATTATGCTTAATAAATAGACAGATAATATTGAGGTAGCAATGCATCAGTTAATACATCAATTTACACGTCAATTTACATGTCGCTCAGTTCTTATTGTTAGCTGTATAATTTCACTTAGTGGCTGCATGGCAACAAGTAATCAATCGCAGTATGCAAACCAAGTAACAAACCCTACAAATTTACTTAATGATCAAAAGTTTCCGAATGCTCAAACTATAAAAATAGCAACGCCTCAGCAAATATTCGCGTTAAGTGATGAAATGAAACAAGTAGTAAATGATGTGTTTATCCCAGAGCGCTCATCACAAAACAAAGCGAAACAACTGATTAAACATCTTTTCAGTGCCAGTAACGTCGGGCTGGCATATCAAAGCAATGCAAACCTAACCGCAAGTGAGGCTTATAAAAGTAAAGTCGCCAATTGTATGTCACTCACTATTATGGCGTATGCGTTAGCCAAAGAAGCTGGATTAAATGTTGAATTTCAAGATGTAGATGTCCCTGAATATTGGGTAAGAAATGGTCAATATAATATGTTAACCGGTCATGTAAATTTATTAATCACCGGCGTTAAACAGCCAGGGGTTAGCATAGTTTGGAGTGCCAATAGTAATATTGAAGTTGATTTCGACCCTTTTGTTAAGAAAAAAAGTTTTCCAAAAACTAAAATAAATAAAAATACGGTTGTTGCAATGTTTTACAACAATAAAGGGGCAGAAGCGTTAGTCAATGAAGATTATGATGCTGCTTATCGTTATTTTACTGCCGCAATTGACGTTGCACCTAAATATGCCGCTAGTTGGGCAAATTTAGGCATACTTTATCGCTTTACTAATCAATTAAACTTAGCTGAAAAAAGTTATCAGTACTCATTGTATTTGAACCCTGAAAGTTTAAACACAATGACTAACTTATCAATTTTAATGAGTAAACAAGGGCGCTATGAAGAAGCACGCCACCTTGATGCCGCTATTTTAAGACAACGTATTAAAAACCCTTATTACCATGCATTACTAGCTGATGAAGCATTTTACGCGGGTAATTTTCAAGGAGCTGTACGCCACTATCAAAGAGCTATCGAGTTAAACAGCAACATACATGAGTTCTATTTTGGTTTGGCTAAAATATTCTCGACGATGGGCCGCACTGACTCAGCAAAATTAGCGATGAAAAAAGCGCTTAATATCAATAAAACGCCTGATATAGAACGTACATATATAGCTAAGCTTAATTTATTAAATCAAGAGTAAGTTGTGTGAAGTTTGCGATTATCTGCTTGTGTAGCCTATTAGTATTAGGCTGTGCTAAACCTACTTCAACAATTAATTCGAGTACATATGCCAACCGGCAAAATACAATCGGTCCAATTACTAAACAGCGCTTAGTAAATTATGTTGAATATCTAACTAGCAAAGAATTTTTAGGAAGAAAAACCGGTACAAAATATTCAGCTGCTGTTGCTGACTTTATATCGCAAGAGTTACACAAGAATGGCTTCACGCCAGTTTTAGGCGTTGATCAACTTCAACAACACTTTGAATATAATAAAAACTTTAGCCGTAAATATGGAACCAATATCGCGGGAATGCGAGTAGGGGTTCAATATCCAGAACAATACCTTATTTTAACGGCACATTATGATCATTTAGGCAAAAAGGGCAGAAGTATTTATTACGGTGCAGACGACAATGCTTCCGGCGTGGCGGCGTTATTAGCCTTTGCTGAACAGCTTAAAAACTTACCATTAAATTATTCGGTAATTTTATTATTTACCGATGCAGAAGAAGTTAACTTAAATGGCGCTCTCGCGTTTATTGACGCCAACCCTAATATAATTAATAACACGCTACTCAATATTAATCTCGATATGATTGCAGGTAATAAAAAAACAATTAAATTGCATTATATTGACGAAAACCTGAATAGCATTTTGCCCGATATGGCGCACGACACCTTTAGAACTATGGACAATAAAAGCCCGTTAAAGTTAAAAAAGGGCTTTAGTTTAAGAGACAAAAAAACACGATTAACTCGATTTAATTGGATAATGGCCAGTGATCACGGTGCCTTTTACCGACACGAAATTCCGTTTATTTACTATGGCGTTGGAACGCATTCAAACTATCACCAACCGACAGATAATTTGCTAAACCTTAACACTGAAAATTTATGGCTTGCCAGTAATTTAATTTACGCTCAGTTACTTTTTCTGGATAAACATCTACAAAATAATGCGTCAAAATCTTAACCGCATAGTCAAAATTTGATATTATCCCACCACTTTGATCCGACTGATCTATTTAATCACTTATTCAAAAGGTACTTCCGCAAATGGATAAAAAATTTATCTCTGCACAAGAATTATTAGAAGATTCTTTTAGAGTAGCCGCCAAGGTTTATGAAGATGGCTTTAGACCACAGTTTATTGTTGGTATTTGGCGAGGTGGAGCTCCAATTGGTATTGCGGTACAAGAATATTTTGATTTCAAGAAAGTAGAAACAGATCATATTTCCGTGCGTACATCTTCATATTACGGCATCAACCAGCAAAGCAAAGAAATTAAGGTGCATGGTCTGCATTACATCATTGAAAATGCTAACGCTGATGATGGCTTATTAATTGTCGATGATGTATTTGATTCAGGTAGAAGTATTGATGCACTTATTAAACAACTTAAAGTGCTGATGCGTAATAACATGCCAAAAGATGTGCGCGTTGCTTGTCCTTGGTACAAGCCTAAAAACTCAAAAGTTGATATTAAACCTGATTACTTCGTGCATGAGTCGGAAGAATGGTTGGTATTTCCACATGAGCTTTCAGGTTTAACAAATGAAGAAATAGCTAAAGGTAAAACTGATTTAGCGAATATAAATTCATTATTTATGTAATTTATTTGACTTAAAAAAGGAGCATAATGCTCCTTTTTTTAATGACTAAAAGAAGCGTTAGCAGGGTATCGCAGTGAGATTTGTTTTTATCGTTTTAATTTTATTGGTTAGCCAGTGGGCGAATGCCTCGAACTATCCGACAGTATTAATTTCTATCGACGGATTAGCCCAGCACCAGTTAATACAATTTAAGCCAAAGACTTTAACATCATTAGCTAACAATGGCTTAGCGGCAAACGCCTTAGTACCAGTTTTTCCTACAAAAACATTTCCTAACCATGTATCTATTATTACCGGCAAATACCCTGCAGAGCATGGCATAGTCCATAATGCATTTTATAGTCGATCTCGCAATGCACTATTTCATAAGAGCATTACGGTGAAAGATCCTTCATGGCTAAAATTTCCACCTATTTGGGTAACGGCAGAACAGCAAGGAGTAGCAACGGCTAGCTATTTCTGGCCACAATCCGATGCAGAGCTTTTTGGCAAAAGACCTCAGCACTTTTTTCCATACAGTGATAATTTTTCTAACGAGGAACGTGTTGAGCAAATGATTCAATGGCTAAGTATGCCATCTGATAAGCGACCCATGTTTATTGCTAGTTATTTTTCATTAGTTGATAGTGCCAACCATAAATATGGTACGCAATCACCTGAAGTAATTAATGCAATTAATACTATTGATAGTTTACTTGAAGAGTTAATTCATACCTTGGAGCAGAAAAAGCTAAAAATTAACTTAATAATTGTATCTGATCACGGCATGGCAGATGTAGGTAAAAAGTTAGATTTAAAAAATGTGTTGCCACTAGAAATTAGTAAAGACTTTACTGTCGTCAATGGTCAAACCCAGTTGTATCTATATCAAAAACAGCAACTATCAAATCAACAATTAATGGTACAAGCTGAAACTATAAACTCACAAAGCCAAGGTAGCTACTGTGCTTATACAAAATTAAATTGGCCTAAACACTGGCAATTTAACAATAACTACGCGATGCCAAATGATGTAATCCCTGATTTAATTGTTAATGCCCAAGCTGGCGTTATTTTCATTGAAAAAGACTACATAGCATTAGGCACTCATGGCTATGATCCAAAAGATACTAACGATATGGAAGGAGTCTTTATTGCAACAGGGCCCAATATAAAAGCAGGGCGCATAGCTAAATTTGAAAATGTGTATGTTTATGCATTTATAGCTAAATTAATTGATTTAACTACGGATGACCGTAATATTCGAGTGAATCATCAACTTCAACAGCATATTGTCCTTTGAGCTGCTCCTTGAATTGTATAAGGCAACTAACAGCCAAAGTTGTACCAGGCTATCAAATAGCATCTGGCCTATCACCAGATAATCCATTTGAAACTGGCACAATTGCTATGCAAAAGCCTTTTTTCAAGGGGCTTGGTCTAGATATTGACCATTTCTATAATGGAACAATCAATGCAATGCTGGAGCGTTGCTCGGCGGTTGAAATTTTAAAAGCGGATATAGAGTTAATTGATGTGAAATGGAGTAAACATCATCAAGCTGAAAGTTTTCAATTCATAAATTGCTCAATTTTATTTGGTGATCGGGTGTATAAATCCATGATCTATCAGCCTAAAAAATCAACTAAAATAGGGCACTTACAACCAAATAATGTTATAGAAATATTAGCACCTAAAATTGCGCAACTTCACTATGGCGACAAAATTGTGATTGATGTTAGCAGTCAAAATATCAAATTCCATGAATAGCTTAATATTTACCCGTGCATAAATACTATGGTATTAAATTTATCTTCCAAAAACTCAATATTAAACATATAGTTTACAACATATACATACTTTTATAACGTTAAAGTTTAGCAAAGCGCTCTTTGTTAAGGCCTTATGTACTACCACTCATTTACACTTTAGGTATTATGTACACAGATGTTTTGCCTGTTGAGTTAGTACATTTCAAAATAATGGGGAAATTCAATGCACCGTTTAAGCACTTTAGTACTTCTAACCATAGCGAGTTTCCCTACATTTTCAGAACAAGTCGAAAAGAACCCCGAAGATCCAACCAAAGTAGTAACGAAATTAGGGATTGGTTATTCAGACAACCAAGCAACAATGTCATTTAATTTTGGTCTAGATGAAATTAGAATGCTGACAGCAAGAATCAATGATGATGGTTCTGAATGGAGCTTAGGTGGCGGCTGGCTCTTTGACTTTGGTATTTTAAACTTCAATTTCAATAAAAATAGTTATGATGGTGGGGCGCATAACACAAGTTACAATTTAGGCACGTTTGTACCGTTAAGCGTGTTTGATTTTACCCCTGGTGGCTGGTTACCATTTGTAACTGCAGGCTATAGTTACAACGAAGGCGAAGTAGTAGATATACAATTACCCCCTGTTTTTCCAGAATTTACGGCACTAGTCCCAATATCAAGTCATGCATTTTACGTAGGTGGATTTGCTTTGAAACCTTGGACTCAACAGTGGACAACAATGGTGTTCACTGGCACCACACAAGGTTCATCTGATTTTTCATTATATTTTGGCGGTATTGGCGTTAGCTACCGTATTTCCAAAAACCATTCAGTTAATGCATTTACTATGATGTCAGATAGTTCAATTTACGGCAGCGACTCTACTTACAGCCTAAATTATCGTTATGAATGGGATTAATAGAGCTCAACATTTGATATTTAATATGGTGTATAATTTTATTTGCTTGGAATCAACCAGTGCCAAAAGCCAGTCCAAAGTTTGACCGCTATACAACATAACGCAATGAACGCCAGAGTATTCCAAGCTTCAAAAACAAATGTTACTAACATATCTAAAAATTCCATATCAGTGCTAATTACTTGGGTTAGACAAATAAACTATAGCCAATGAAATTGAGTTTACGAATTAATACATGTTACAAGGTTAAGTATTGCGCTCCTGCGTACAAAATAAGGTAATCTTACCCGCAAACCTTTAGATTTTTCACGTAGCGTCACGTTAAAAAATGAAAAATAACGCTAGAGTACTGATAAATAGTCGCTTTTCGTCTGGTTTATTCTGTTTTAAATGAATTGGTGTGAACAAAAAGTTCTGAAGAACAGATGCCCAAATTGTTGAGAAATTCCGAAAAATAACTGCGTTTAACAATAATTCAAAAAACTAACCATTTAGTTACGCATAATCTTTTAAAATAGTGATTTTAATAAGTAATAAATGTGTGTATAGTTAAAGCTATATGTAGCCTAGGCTGCCGTTTAAATACCGTGCGTATATTTAGCGTCAGTTTTATTAATTATAAGTGTTAACTGCTTTTATTGATTTTACTTGTAAGTTAATGATTTTAGTTAAAATATGGTGACGCTACGTGAAAAATAAAAAAGAATTAGACTTTACTACCCACTAGATTTTACGTAGCGCACGATAATCACAAGGTAAATTTGTCTTGTAAGCTTTATATTTAAAGGCTTTGCGCTAAATTTTAAGATAAATGAATGGTTGCTAATCTTTTAGCACGTTTTTATTTATCAATACTAAATTAGATTAATCGCCAAGAATCTATAAAGAAAAAGAAACTTAAAGATATGTTTGAAAATAAAACGGCTTCTGAAATCTACCTTTTATCGCTGCAATCACAACAAAGCCGCGTAACAATGAACTCATTATTAAATGTGATTGCTAAGCGTTTCCAAAATAAAAAAACGCATCAGCAAGTTGATTGGTCTCAGCTAAATTATCAACGTATTTTAATGTTGCTCTCTGATTTATCTAGTGAAGGAAAATCTCCTGCAACGATTAATATTTATTTAAGTGCACTTAAAGGTGTTGGTAAAGAAGCTTGGCGTTGCAAATTAATTTCAGTTGAAGACTATCAACATATTAAAGAAATAAAACGCGTTAAAGGCTCTCGAACAACTAAAGGTCGCGCCTTAGAGCTTGATGAACTTAATCAATTGATTGACTACTGCATGATGCAAGATGGAGTTATTGCCATGCGTGATGCCGCAGTAATTGCATTGGTTTACGGCGCAGGACTTCGCCGACATGAAGCAGCAGGTTTAATGTTATCTGATTTAGACTTACAAGATGCTTCCCTTAGAGTGTTAGGTAAAGGTAATAAAGAACGTGTAAACGCCCTTCACCAACGAATTTTAGAAATCTTAGATGTTTGGCTTATTGAACGTGGGCTTGAAGCTGGACCCTTATTTTTAAGGGCTCGCAAGGGAAATCGTTTAGTTAACGAACCAATTTCTGGCCAAACAATTTACGATATTATTATTCGTCGTTATAAAGAAGCCGGCTTAAAGCGTTTGACACCACATGATTTAAGACGAACTTTCGCGACAAAACTGCTAGAAAATGGTGAAGATGTGTTTCTTGTGCAAGATTTAATGGGACACTCTTCGGTGGAAACTACCAAGAATTACGATAGACGTGCAGAAAGTGCTAAGAAAAAAGCAGCTCGAGCGCTGCCTTTTTAACGATTACTTTGTATTTGTATTACTACTATTAATATTTAGTGCCAGCGCAGGATCTAAGCGAACATCAAACCAATTAATACGCCAATCTAAATGTGGGCCAGTTGAGCGCCCTGTTGAACCTACTGCAGCAATAACATCACCAACATTTACCTGATCGCCAACTTTTACATAACTATCACTTAAATGTAGAAAAGTAGAAGTTACGCCGTGGCCATGATCAATAATCAGCGTGCCGCCTGAATAAAACATATCTGGTACGTTTAGTATTACCGTGCCGCTGGCAGGTGCTTTAACAGGATCGCCTTCTTTACCCGCATAATCTAAACCATAATGAGGGGTTTTAGGTACGCCATTATAAACGCGTTGACTGCCGTAAACTCCGGTGATCGTGCCTTTAATTGGAGGAACAAAACCTTGAGCAAAAAAGGTTAAATCGCTATCCGTTTTTCTGGCTGCTTTGACTTGTTTGCTATCAAGCTGCGCGCGTTTTACTGCCTTAGGATCTGGATTCATTATGGCTTTTTTAATGCCATTAACCCGCTGAATATTATATTCGCGTGCTTGCGGAGTTAAGGTTTTTTGCTTAACTTCACCATTAGGTAGTTGAACTTTTAGTTGGTAGCTTTGCTCGTCATCTCGGCTAAAACCAAAAGCAAATTCACCTTGGCGGCTAACTTTTAACGCTTTGTCATCTAGGTATACTTTACTGCCCGGCTCTGTTTGACCAACAACTAAGCTGCCTTGTTTAATTTCACCCGAGAGTTTAATCGAGGCAAAAGTAGGAAAAGATAACGCGACTAAAGCAACTGAAGCAACTGAAGAAAAGCCAGCGAGCAGCTGTTTTTTATTCAACACTTTACTAAACATCAGCAATCGCTCCTTTACCTACACCTTCATAAGCGACTACGGTTACTTTATCATTAGGGTGCATAGTTTTTAATTGGCGACCAATATAATCAGCAAGTAATTCTACGGTTGAATCACAATCAACCACTTCTAAGACATTTTGTTTAACCGCAATATCAAAACGTCCTTGTGGTGCCATATAAGCAAAATAACGATGATCGGGTGTTAAATTGTTTTTAGCAAATTCTGATAACTCAATTTGCTCGACGTTAACTTCGTCACTGTCTGTCGCAAGATAAATATCTTGCCAACGTTGACACCAATAACTTTCAAGCTCGGTGGATTGCTGACCATTTAAATACAAATCGATTTTCGAACGATGACCATGAGCTATGCGTTGACAATTTCCATCATGCTTTTTAAGACCATGAGTGTAATGATAGTAATCAGAGGTAATATTTTCCGGGCGCAATTTAATGGTTAAACCAACAACGTTATCTGGAAGCTGCGCCTTAATCACTTCTACTAAGTGGGAAGTGACTGCTTCAATAGTAATCTCAAAGCTATCAATATGGGCAAAGGCGCATTTTGGTGATTGCAGAAAATAACTGGCTCTTTTCGAGATAAAGTCAACAAATTCATGGCCTTCTCTAGCGCCCTTGTCAGTTACGCGTAACTTATTTGAACCAGTAGGCAGCAATAATTTATGATCAACGGCATCGTCGATAATGGCTTTGATTTGCTTTTTCACCACACCAAAGTCTAATACCATACTCATTTCATTGAGATCGCCTGTTAGCAAAACATCCACTATCCAGCTTTCGCCGACAATACCACGCTGCTCACATAGATAGGAAAAATCAATTACTGTTAAATCATTTACAAACAATTGCACTGTATTACTGCCCTACTTTTTACTTCGAGTTTTTATATGTTTCGATTAATCAATCACTAACTAATCACTAACCAATAACGCGCCAGGTGATTTCTTCACCAGCTTTAATTGGTACAACTACATCACTGCCAAATGCCATGGTTTCTGGCACTGGCCACGATACTTTTTCTAAAGTGATAGTGTCGTTATTTACCGGCAAGCCATAAAAGTTTGGACCATTTAAGCTAGCGAACGCTTCTAATTGCTCTAGCGCGCCTTCTTGCTCAAATACTTCAGCATACAGTTCAATAGCTGCGTGTGCAGTATAAGAACCGGCACAACCGCAGGCGCTTTCTTTAGCATGTTTTGCATGTGGTGCTGAATCTGTACCTAAAAAGAATTTCGCACTACCACTAGTTGCCGCTTCAATTAACGCTAATTGATGGGTATTGCGTTTTAAAATTGGTAAACAGAAAAAGTGCGGGCGAATACCACCAGCTAGCATATGGTTACGGTTATATAACAAGTGATGCGCAGTAATTGTTGCTGCAACATTACTACCTGCACTTTTAACGAACTCTACGGCATTTTTTGTGGTGATGTGCTCAAGCACGATTTTTAATTCCGGGTAGTTCGCTACTAACGGTTTTAATGTGTTATCAATAAATTGCGCTTCACGATCAAAAATATCAACGTCACTACTCGTTACTTCGCCATGAATTAATAACGGCAACTCATGCGCTTGCATTGCCGCAAAAACATCAGCCATGCCATCAATATTGGTAACACCTGAAGAAGAGTTCGTTGTCGCACCAGCTGGATATAATTTCGCCGCATACACAATACCGCTGGCTTTGGCATCAGCAATATCTTGCGCTGTTGTGTTGTCTGTAAGGTATAACACCATCAGCGGTTTAAAGCCTTCACGAGGATTGCTGTCCATAATGCGATCGTAATAAGCTTTGGCATCTTTGGCATTGACCACAGGTGGCACAAGATTAGGCATTACAATAGCGCGGCCAAAGTAACGGCTGATATCAGCTACGGTATTTGCTAAAACTTCGCCATCTCTTAAATGAACATGCCAATCATCTGGACGGGTAATCGTTAAACGTGTCATTCACTTTCCTTACTTCGGTATTCTTTCGTCGGCCTTATTTATACTAACTAGGGCCAATTATTCTTCATTGTTTAATAGATCTAATAACTGCGCTTTTAAATTTGGCGGCACTTTATAAATTGTTAAACTGTCGTTCGCGGCATTATACACTACATCTTGGCCAAAGTGGCTGCGTTCAAAACTAATGCTAATACCATTGCCATAGCCCGAATATTTAGTCACTTTATTAACCACTGCTTGGTCATGAGGAAATGCTTCATCTAATTCGTAAGCCTGCTCTTGGCAAAATTGATAAAAGCTATCGCCACCATCGCTTTTCGAAACAACTTTATCAATTTCTTTGAGCTGAATATCCTGAGCTGATGCTTTTTGTTCCTTGCAGTAACTGAGCAGTTCTTTTCGAGTTTGCTGTTTTTCACCAGCATCTAACTGATTAACGCTGACATAATCTTCGACCGCTTTAACTAAAGTTTCAGTTTGTGCCTTGGCATTTAAACCTTCTTCACAACCTAAAAAGTCAAGGAAGAAGTCAGAAACCTTTCGACCAGCTCGCCCACGAATAAAGGTGACATAGCGATCGCCTGAAGCATTTTGTTGGTAGTCAAATAAATCAATGCGGGCAGCAAGTTGTAATTTATCCGTATCAAGGTGTTGATCGGCAGAAATGTTTAATTCGCTATCAACTGAATAATGTTCTGAAATTGGAATAATTGCAGCAATTAAATAGCGCCCGCCCATTTGCTCATAATGACAAAGTACTAAATAGCCAGTTTCTGCTAAATCATATTTGGTTAATTCGTTTTTAAGTAAATTAGAAGCCTGATGACTAAACGCGGAAAAGTCTTGGCTATCACTTAAATAACTTTCCATTACATCAACAAACCTTGCTTGATCACCTTCAGCTGGCATCGTTGAAAAATGGCCGTAACCTTTATTACCTTTTTTATTGTAGATATTGTGCAGTGACTCAACAAAACTTTGAATTTTGTTGCTAATGGCAAGTGGTTCTTGGCCAAATTGAATGATGACTTCACCAGTTTCTTCTTTTTTTGATAAAAAATTCAGGGCAATATTGGAAATTGTTAAGCTCATAATTAATGGTCAGTAGGATAATGATAAGGCTTTTGATAAACTTAGCGAATTATCATTAATTATTAAAAAATTATGCCTATTGTATCGAAGTATTCTAACGAACGTGTAGAAAAAATTATTGAAGATCTATTAAATGTACTAATTGAAGAAAAAGCTGGTGCTGATTTATCGTTAATGTGTTTGGGAAATGTTGTCACAGAAGTGATTAATCAACAAGTACCAGAAGCGCAACGTCAACAAGTTGTTGAAAATTTTGGTAAAGCGTTAGCACAATCAATTAAATAATAATTACAATAAGAGATCTCGTTCAACATGGTGTCGTTTGAATCTAAGACTTATAGCAAAAAGCTATTGCATTTAATTAGTTGGAGCCACTGGTTCACATTTTTCAATATTATTGCTGCAATTTTGCTATCCACTGTATATTTAATTAACGAAGCGTCACCTGAGACTCTTTCTGGCCATGTCTATTTATTTAGCACATGGCTAAGCCATATGGCATTTTTAACCTTTATCACCTTTGTGTTAATCGTTTTTCCGCTGACACTACTTGTACCCAGGACTCGGTTTATTAGAACGGCGGCATCTATTGTTTTTACTTTGGTGTTGTTGTTGTTATTGCTAGATGCCTTTGTTTATAACCGCTTAGGTTACCATATCAATGCTTCGTCACTCACGCAGATTGTTGATTTAATTGGTCAAGAAATTAGTGAAGATCGCCGTACATTCTGGTTTATCACCATAGTTTTATCTCTGGTGATTCTTACTTTTGAATTAGTCGTCAGTAATTATGCGTGGAAACACTTACAACAATTACAAAAAACGGTATTTGCGCGATTTGTTATTTTTGGTCTGGTTGTATCGTTTTTTATCAGCCATTTAATGCATATTTGGGCGGATGCTAACCTTAAATATGACGTATTAAAACAAGATACTATCTTGCCACTTTCGTATCCGACAACAGCAAAAACGTTGTTAACTAAGTATGGGCTGTTCAATAAAGACGACTACATGGTGCGAAAAACCAGTCCGTTAACCTTTAATGAACCGATACCTGCCTATCCTTCATTAACTCAATGTGCTGCAAAGGATATCGAAAACTCGACCTTTTTAATTTTGTCGAAAAATTTATTAACAGAAAAACAAATTGACCAATTTGCTCAGCGTTCAATTGCACCAACAATTGAATTAACTCATCACGTTGATAATGCAAGTAGCACTGATGCTTGGTTTAATCTTATTTACGGGCTGCCTACTATTTATCAGTCGTCACTTAAAGGCGACAATAATCAATCAGTATTATTACAAGCGTTAAATAAGCATCAATTAGACACAAGTTTTATACATATCAGTGACACAATAGAAACCACATTACCTTTGTGGTTCAAAACCCATTTTGAGCGTGTAGATAAACGAAACAACATTGCTAAACTTATCTTTCCGGAAGAATTAGCTGAATTTAAGCCAGGCTTACATATTATTTATTTTGAGCAAAACGATACTTACCAAATGGAATTATTTATCGATGCGTTATTGCTTGCTCAAAAGCAAAAATCGAATAAAGATCAAATTTTTATTAGTTCAATTGGTAATCAGTCTTTAGCTAGTACCCTGTCAGTTAAGCCTGCGTTATTAATTTGGCCAAACGCTAAGCGTATTCAGCAACAAGAAGTGTTAACTAGCCAAATGGATATTGCCGCTACCTTACTTGAAAGTTGGTTGGCTTGCGGGAAAGAAGCCTCCATGGCAACGGCAGGTACTAACTTGTTAACCTTGAACAAAGATAGGGTTATTGCTAATACCACCGACAACGGCATGGTGGTATTTAATAAAGATAAATCGGTACTGATTGATCAAAATGGTAACTTTCAAAGCTATTCAAGCCAGCTTTCATCCCCCATTACCGTTAGCTCTGATTTTCCATTAATGATTGATGGCGTGCACTTTATTAAACGTTACAGCAAAATCGATTCTTCTACTAAAACGAATAATAATTAATCGGTTAACCGATGATAATAGAATTAGCCGTTGCAAAACGGCTAATTCTGGTTAATATACAGCGAGTTGTTAAAACAGCTACTTGTCGGGATATAGCGCAGTCTGGTAGCGCGTGCGTCTGGGGGACGTGAGGTCGCAGGTTCAAGTCCTGCTATCCCGACCACTTCATTTTTTCTATCTTTTTACTTACCTTTTTATTATCACAGCAGTTCTTAACTTATTGCTGCCAAACACTGACATTTTGTCAAAATCAGCAAGTGCTATCGGCACATACTGACAATCAAACGCCAGGTGATTATCAGTCATTGGGTACGGATCATGAATATATATACAATGGTCATCCATTGCCGTAACAGTAACCCAATGCGGCGCTTTTTTTCTATCTAAACGATAGGTGCTGATCAGCAACAACACGGCATTTCCTTGCGCTAATTCATCTTTCACTTGTGTTGCACTAATATCAAGATAATGAATACCAACCTGTTGATGTTGAGCTTGCTCAAGAAATTGCTGATGAACTGCGGTGAGTATTTGTTTTTTAGCTTCGGTTCGAACACCATCAACAAACAGAACCGCATCAGTGTTGATATAAACCTCGGCATTAAAGCCGCGTTTTTTTGCCGCAAGTCCTAATCCAAGCGGATGACAGCCACCATGACCAGAAGTCATAAAAATAGTGGTAGCTTCGCGCCAAATATCTAATTCAACTGTTTGATTAACTTCAACGTTAGGCTCTATGGTTGCCATTGCCATCATTAACGCTGCTGGGCCACAAGTAAATTCAGTGGTTTGTTGGTACCACAAAGTATTGCGCTGCTTTTGCTTAGGCAATTTGGCAATAGTTTTTTGCATTCGAAGTGCATCTGTATGATCTTCGTAGTAATCGCTATATTCGCCAAATATGTTAAAGCCAAGCTTTTGGTATAGTGCAATGGCAGCGACATTACTTTTTGCCACCTCAAGTCGCATAAATAATCGACCTTTATCAGCCGCTTGCCCTTCTAATGCTTCAAGCAATAATCGTCCTATTGAATGACCACGCATACTTTTAGTAACGGCTAACGAATAAAGTCGTGATAATCGCGTACCTTTTAAATACCAAACTAAGCCGTATCCGACCAATTCTCCTTGATATTCTGCTACCAACAAACAGGCTTTATCATTGTTTATCCAGTGCTTTAAACTACGACGACTTAATCTATCGTTGTCAAACGCTTGCTGTTCAATGGCAACCAATGAAGATAAATCAGCAAGCGTTGCACTGCGAATAGCAATCGCTGTGCTAGCTGACATTACTGGCGCCCTCTTCGCTCAAGCCGACGATAAAACTCATCCATTATTTGCATATAAAGCTCATTACCAAGATAGGCGTCTTCTACTTTATAGTCGATGCTTGGGTTATCATTGACTTCAATAACATAGGCTTTGTTATTCGCTTCTTTTATGTCAACCCCATAAAGACCTTTACCGATTATGGCAGATGCTTTTAACGCTGAGTCTAACACCGCTTTGGGTACTTCAAAGGTTGGTAATGTTTCAAAACCACCAGAATTGAAGCGCCTGGCGTTATGATTATAAATTTGCCAATGGTTTCGTGCCATATGATAACGACAGGCGTAAATTGCTCGACCGTTAAGCACACCAATACGCCAATCAAAATCGGTATAGAGGTACTCTTGCACTAACACTAATGCAGATTCATCCAATAATTCCTGAATTCGCTGAGTTAACTCTGCGCGGTTAGTCACTTTAAACACGCCGCGTGAAAAAGATCCTTCCGGCATTTTTAACACCATAGGATATTCAAAGTCGATTTCCAATTTGGCAATAGCGGCGCTGTCACAACTGTTAATAACAGATGTCTTTAAACTGGCAATTTTTTGATAACTAAAAGCGTCATGCAGGAAAACCTTATTACAACAACGCAATATAGATGTTGGATCATCAATGACAACAACACCCTCGGCTTCAGCCTTACACGCTATGCGATAAGTGTAATGATCTATCGCCGTGGTTTCGCGAATAAATAACGCATCGTAGTAACCAACATTTTGCTTGGTTAACTGCTCAATGGTTACAGGCTCTGCGCAGATACCAAATTTAGCAGCCGCTTTAACAAAGCGTGAAATAGCGTCTTTATTTGATGGTGGCGAAGCTTCATCTGGATTAACTAAAATAGCCATATCCCAACGAAAACTTTTTGGCCGTGACTGCTTCTTCCATACAGATTGAGTAAAGTATGTAAGCTGTTCAATAAACTGGGCTTTTTGCTCGGTTGATAAATCACTAATCGAGCCATGTTCAACCTGTAGTTCAATATTAGTTTCCGATGTTTTAAACGTAACTTTAACTATAGGTGACGGGTATTTACCAAATATGCGATTGGCTAAAACTGGCCAGCGATCATTGCAAAATTTACCAAAAAACAAATAATGCGTGTGCTGCTCAATCGCTGTTAAATCTAGCTCGGCAATAATTTCATTGGTTAGGAAGCTACTGGCATCGAACGATTCGTCACGTAGTGCATTGATGGTTTTAACACTGGGCAATACATTATGTTTTCTGGCTTCAGCAAGCAGTGAACAGTAATAACCCTGACTTAAATAATGCTGTGTATTACATAAGTTGATAATACGAGTTTTAGACTCGTTATGCTTTGGATATTCATTTAAGTAAGTTTCAAAGCTAATGACTGACGAGAAGCAGTCTCCTAAATCGCTAGCAGTATTATCTACCACTATAAGTGTTTGATACACGAAAAACTCCGCGAAAATACGCTGTGTTTATTACCAATAACAACGTAAAAAAGTTATCAACCTGTTTATCCATAAACAGGCATTTATCACCCTTGTGATGGTGCTAAATATTTCACCAAATCTAAAATTTAGCAAGTTAATTTTTCAAAGTTTAATCACTTATAATACAGTAAGTTACAAGCATATTAAGAACACGTTATAAAAAGCAAAAGCTCAGATGAACCATTTTAGGTTTTCATCTATAAATACCGAACTAGTTAACTGGTTTTAAGCTTATTTAGCAGTTCAATAAGTTGGCTAGCTGATTGATGAATATGGGTTGCGCTTGTTTCAGATGCTTCTGATAAAATCGCCACTTCATTAGTTGCATCGCCCACTACTACCATATTTTTGTTTAACTCTTCAGATACCTGATTTTGTTGCTCTGCCGCTGCGGCAATTTGAATAATATGTTGATTTATTTCTTCAATTTGGCGAACAGTTTCACGCATTTTTTCAAAGGCGTCACTGGCAGACGTTGCTGCGCTATTGGCTTTTTCACTGCCTTTTTCAATAATATGTACTGTTGTGGAAACCTCATTTTGAAGTGCAGAAATAACTTGTGAAATTTCATCGACAGAATCTGCGGTTTTAGAAGCCAATGCTCTAACTTCATCGGCAACCACACTAAAGCCACGACCATGATCGCCGGCTCTTGCCGCTTCTATTGCAGCATTTAGTGCAAGTAAATTGGTTTGCTCGGCAATAACACTAATAACATCAAGTATTTTCTTAATGTCATCACTGCGAACTGAAACCGCTTTTACCGCTTCTGAGGCTGAACTAATTTCATCGGACAGCTCTGCTGCTTGTGTTGACGCAGTAGAGACTTCTGATTCAGTATCTCTTACCGATTGTGTTGCGGCACTGGCATTGTCTGCGGCCGAAGATGCAGTATTAGCAACCTCTTGCGCCGTAGCTGACATTTCAGTAATGGCCGTTACTATGGTATTGACTTCCGTTTGCTGAGTAGCAATATGTTGATGAGTTTTCTGGGCATTTGATTTGCTCTCTTCGCTCATCGTCATCACTTGATGACCAGATTGCTTTGCCTGCTCAAGCAAATCCCTAACTTTTTCTCTAAACTGGTTAAAGCCATGACTGAGATGGATTAATTCAGCATGAGACTCAACTGTAATTGCTTGGGTAAGATCACCGCCTTGTCCGGCCAACTCTGCCATGCGATCGGCCACCATTTGCACAGGGCTAATAATGCTGGCGGTAAACCACTTGATTAGTAATAACGCGATCCCAATCATAATAACTGCAACCACTACTGTATTCGTTAAAATGCTACTAACCTGATCAGAGATCATATCGGCAACTTGGTGTACAGGTTTCATCGCGGTATTAACATTAATGCCGACAACCAATTGCCAGTTAACCCCAGCTTTTTCAATGTTAATTGGCCTAACCACATATAAATAGTTATCGATGGTCAGCGATTTATCTTGCCCAGATAAGGCAAGTAACGCTTTACTGTCAGGAAACACCTGTTTAAATGGTTTTGCTAAACTTTTTTCATGCTCTGTTGCTGCAGCTAAAAAACCACTTTGACTTACAATATAAACGTTAGAGTTACCGTCGTATAACGATGCTTTTAACTGTGTAGCCATTTTTTGCAAAATCGGTAAATTTAAATCAGAGCCAACAACACCTCTAAAGCTACCATTAGCAATAACAGGCACTACTAAACTGGTCATTAACTCGTTATAGCCGGGTCTTATTTCATAATTGTAAGGATTAGACGCACAAGCTTTTAGTGCGTCTTTGGCACATAAATACCATTCAGCCGCTCGAAAGCCATATTCATCGAGTGTTTGATCATGTTTTTCTTTGGGATCGTCGACTATTTCTTGTGAAATATTGCCATTGTCTTCACGGACAAAATACACTTCAAAACTACCGTGACCCACTACAGAGTGGGTATAGCCTTGAGTAAAGTCCTTATCTCTCCCATCAAAGGCATTATCTTCAAATTGGGCATAAATTGACGAGGTATTACTATGACTCAAGGTATTTTTGACTATCGCTTCGACTTGGTCACGATTAAGCGAACCAGGAATAGTCCCTTCAATATTGTCGGTAATTTGTTTAGCAAGGTTAAAAGGTACCGAGAATGATTGATTAAAAAGATTGGCAATTTTTTCGGAAATTGCATCGGTTTTTGAGCGCACGGTATCTTCTATTTGTTTAGAAACTTCGGTACTTACTTGAGAAACAATCACATTTTCGGTTTTGTTCAAGGAATATAAGCTAACTGCTAAATACCCTGCCGACATTAATATAAATAATGCGCCAACAACCAATAATAACTTTAACGACAAACTTTTATCTTCAAACATCATAGGAACAATTCCTTTCAATAATCAGCGAGCGATATAACTAAAACTGCGAACAACTTATAAGTTAAAACTGTAACTAACAGTTCCTAATAATTTAACGTCGTCGTCATAGTCTAAATCGGTTTTTTCTACAGATACGGTAAATGCTAATTCACGCCAACTAAACGCAGACATGGCTTTAATGTGAATATAGCTTTCATCATTATCATCCCAGCTAAATAACGCTTTATCTAAACTTGAAGAACGATCGATTTGAAGTGTTAACGTGTGATTTTCAGATATTTCAAAATGATGGGCTAATGCCATTATATAGTGTCGAGCCTCAGTACCAGCGTAATCATCACTGTACCAAGTGGTAAACTCAGTACCATGAAATCCTAAGGTAAAACTTAGCTCGGTATAATTAATGTCACTACTGTTATCACCACCAACATAGGTATAGTAGGCAAGCCCTACGTTATACCACCAGGCATCATTGAGCTCTTGAGAGTAGCCCGTATAAAAATCGATTTCTGCATCAGTGTCGTCACCAAAATCAACATTTGACGCCCAACTACCAATATACCAACCTGACTCGCCAGCCCAGTCGATACTCCCTTGTATGGCTGGTTTATCATCTGTTTGGGAAACACCATTAAATAGATAGTCTGATGCCGCCGTTAATGTTAGCGAAACCTCGGCATAACTTTGCCAGGGAATAAAACAAATCACCAAACATGCCTTCGGTATATACTTTTTGTAAAATTCCAAATGCCTACCCCTTATCGCTATTTTTATAAAGCACCACTTTAATATAGTTAATTATTTGAAAAACGTTGATAAAACGTTAATAGAAAGCGAATTAATAACCGTGAAACAATAGGTAAATGAGTAAAAAATATTTTTAGAAAATCAAAAAAATTACGTTTCTAAGCTGATACTAAAAATATTTTCTTGTTCAAATTCATAAAAATTCTCTAATAAAGTTAATTGTCTTAACGAAGTTCATCGTCTCTTTGTTAAAGCTAAACACCTCTAATAACTCCACATTTATCAAACTTATAAATTTCATTCGAATAGTCTTAGCCTATTTAATTTAAGACTCTTTAATAAAAGTGAATATTTACTTCGTTAAATTTAAGGGTTGCTAGAGTTATTTTAATTAAAGCATCGGGGTTATTGGGGTTACAAAAGGATATCGATGTAGAGTTACCGGAGTTATTTTTATATTTACAGCCAGGGTTACAAGGGTTACTATGCATTTAAATAAAAACAAGGCGTTTTAAATTATGTTTTATCCAGTAAGGTTTTTATGTAGAAGCACTGGCGGATATCAGGTCGATGTTCCTGATTTACCCGGTTGTTCAATAACAAGTGAATCAGTAGAAATTGGCTTTGAAAAGATCAAAGAAGCGGTAGTGAGCCATTTGATGATTTTGGCGGAATATGGCGAGAGTATTCCTCATGCCACTAAAATCGATCACTTTATTGCGACATCAGAAAGCGATACTACTTGGGCAATTTTACCCATTGATATAACGCCCTACCTTGGCAAAAGTCATAAAATTAATGTGACATTGCCAGAGTTACTCATTAAGCAAATTGATGATCGGGTAAATAAATCTGAGCAATATAAATCGAGATCCGGATTTATTGCGACAGCATGTATTGCAGAATTAAAGCGATAACTTTAAGCAATAACTTTAAACATTAGTTTTATGCTATAGCGTAAATAAACGGTGCTAAATACTAGCACCGTTATTTTTTGAATAAATTTGGTGAGGAAAAATAGTTTGTGAAATGCTGAATAAGGTTAGCAACGTTTTGGACATTTAAAAATTAAGAACTTAAAAATTCATCATCTACAAATTCATTTTTCAGAGACTAGAAATATCAAGATACTCTGCTGCTTGTTGATAACAATTAACCTTTGGCACAACACCTAAACACGTTACAGGTAATAACGTTTTAAGCTGCTCAATATTTTCTTGCCGAAAAGCCATTTCTTCAAAACAATTGGCAACCCAGCCCACACAAGTTAAACCATCAGCGATTATCGCTTCATAGGTTAACAAAGCATGGTTTAAACAGCCCAGTTTCATATTTACTACTAGAATAACCTGCTGTTGCGTTTCTTTAGCAAAATCCGATAAAAACAAACCTTTGCCTAACGGCAAGCGCCAGCCTCCGGCTCCTTCAGTTAATATAACTTCAGGTAATAAAGCTAAATTTTGCTGATAACTTTCAGTTAGCTGCGCTAGGTTAATTGCTTGATGGTTAATTTCGGCAGCAATATGTGGTGCAATCGGTTGTTCAAAAGCAATTGGATTTACTTGAACTAGTGTTTGTCCAGCATTTGATACTGACAAAAGTTGAGCTGCATCTTCATTAACTAGTTCGTTGTTCACACGGTCGCAACCAGCAGAAACAGGTTTATATGCCGCCACCTTTTGATTGGCGGCAAGTTTGTAAATAATGGCTGTTGCCACTAACGTTTTGCCCGCATCGGTATCGGTTGCGGTAATAAAATAACGCTTAGTCATTAACTTTAACTGCTATTCCTGAAAAAACGCGATAAGTCGCTGGTAGAATTCCTGAAGGCTCAACAAAATCGTCATAAGCACGACACATTGATTGCCATTTAGTTTTACCACTTAAGCCACGTTGCGTTTTTAAAGGCACATGATTAGCCCCTAAACCTTTAAGCTCGCGTGCTAAATGGAGAACATTCTCATATTCTAAAACTACGTCCTGTACATTGTGTTTAAGTAATTTGGCATTTACCTGTTCAAATGTGGCCAATACTTGGTCAGCGGTTTTAAAGTCTATAACATGTTTGTCGTTATCAACCTGTGCCCACGATGACTTTAATTCAAATAATGTTTCATCCAATAAGGTAGTAAAAACAAACAAACCGCCGGGCTTTAACACGCGCATAATCTCGGTTAACGCTTGATCTAAGGGATGACACCACTGGATAACTAAGTTGGAATAAATAACATCAATACTATTGTCTGCAAATGGCAGATGATAAGCATCGCCAGCGACTAATGTGGTTACACCTGTTCGGTTAGTTTTACAAAACGACAACATCTTACTGGATATATCTACACCAATAACTTGCTGATATTGACTGGCAAGTAACTCGGTAAAAAAACCAGTACCACACCCTAAATCTATTACCGTAAGTTCAGGCGATTTTGGCAACCACAGCATTAAATGTTTGCCGGTAAAGCGTTGCAACCTTGCAGAAATGTCATAAGAATGAATTGCCGAATCAAAAGATTTCGCAATTTTAATTCGATTTTCTATTGTTGGCATCTACACCAAAACCTCATTTAAACATTTTGCTAAGTGATTAATTTCATTATCATTATGGTGTGAGCACATGGTAACGCGTAACCTTGAAGTACCTTTAGCTACCGTTGGTGGCCTTATCGCTGTTACCCATAACCCTTTCGTTTTTAATGTTTCACTTAGCGCCAACGCTTTTTGTTCATCATTAACATCAATGGCATGTATTGATGATGTCGTTGGCAATAAATTAATACTAGAATCAAGTTGACTGCTAAATAGCTCTGACAGATAACTTATCTTTTCTCGGCGCCAATTTTCTTGTTGAATCAGCGCAATACTGGCTTTGGTCGCCCAAGCTATAGCTGGTGACATGGCCGTAGAATAAATATAGTGCCGAGCAAAATTAACTAAATAATCGTAAACTTGATGATCACATGCGATAAAAGCGCCACTAGTTGCTATGGCTTTACCAAAGGTAGCCATAACCACATCAATTTCGTTGCTTGCACAGCCTTGCCCTGTTTCTCCTTTAACACCTATGCTGTGGGCTTCATCAATATAGCTTAACGCATTGAATTGCTGTGCGATTTTGGCTATTGCTGCAATATTAGCCTGATCTCCATCCATGCTAAATACTGCTTCAGTGGCAATCACTTTATCTTTATCGCTATAGCGCTGACATTGTTGTGATAGCTGCTGGTAATCGTTGTGCAAAAATCGTTTTAACGTAGCATCACAAGCAAGTGCTCCATCAATCATAGACGCATGTGACAATTTATCGAGTAAAAATATTGAGTCTTGTTGACCAATGGCCGACATAAACGCTTGGTTAGCACTAAAGCCACTGGTAAATAGTAGGGCCTTATCTCGATTGAGCCACTGGCAAATATCATCAGCAAGTGCTTGATGTGCATAGTTATAGCCCGTAACCAAACTTGAAGCACTGGCACTAACCCCATATTTTTCAGCGCCGAAAGCCAGAGCTTGTTGTATTTTAGGGTGATTATTCAGCCCTAAGTAATCATTGGAAGAAAAATTACAATAGGTCTGCCCGTTAACGACAATGCTATTACTTGTACAACCATCAATTAAGCTATGCTGGCGGTAGCGAAATGCTGATTTTTGTTGTGCAATTCGCTGCTTAATAAAGCTAAAGCTCATTTGTTAGCCGGCGTTATAGAATAGGTCTTCATTTTCTTTTTCACTGAGTGCCGTTTGTAAGTTACGCTCAGTCTGGCCATCATTTTCAGCATCAATGGTTTCAGTATTTATGCCGAGCTTTTTAAATAACTGTATATCAGCATTGGTTTCCGGGTTGGCTGTAGTTAATAGCTTACACCCGTAGAAAATTGAATTGGCACCCGCTAGAAAACACATAGCTTGCATTTGTTCATTCATTGCTTCGCGCCCTGCCGATAAACGAACATGGCTTTTCGGCATCATAATTCTGGCAACTGCAATACAACGAATAAAGTCAAATTCATCTAAATCAGCAACATCGGCTAACGGCGTACCATCAATTTTTACCAACATGTTAATAGGTACACTTTCCGGCTGCGGCTGTAAATTGGCTAATTGTGCGAGTAAAGACGCACGATCTTTTGCTTGTTCGCCTAAGCCAACAATACCGCCACTACACACTTTCATGCCGGCGGATCTGACATTATCTAATGTATCTAAACGATCTTGATAGCTACGAGTGGTAATTATTTGATTGTAGTGTTCAGGCGACGTATCTAAGTTATGGTTATAGTAATCTAAACCGGCTTCTTGTAATGACTGGGCTTGATCTTTCGATAGCATTCCTAAGGTCATACAAGTTTCTAAACCAAGTGCCTTTACCCCTTTAACCATTTCAGTGACATAAGGCATATCACGTTCTTTTGGGTTACGCCAAGCTGCGCCCATACAAAAACGAGTTGAACCTTGTGCTTTAGCTTTTTTTGCTGCTTCCAGCACTTTTTCAACTTCCATTAACCGCTCTTTTTCAATATCGGTTTTATAACGCGCACTTTGCGAACAATACTTACAATCTTCTGGGCAAGCTCCGGTTTTTATCGATAATAAGGTACTGACTTGTACTTCATTTGGGTTGAAGTGTTGACGGTGCACAGTTTGTGCTTCAAACATCAAATCATTAAACGGCATATTAAATAACGCGTTTACTTCTTCTATTGTCCAATTATGTTTGATTTGTCCTAGTGCTGTGGTCATAGCTTGCCTTTAATGCCGTAAATAAGAGAAGTCGTTGCCATTATTGCAACTGAGAAAAATTATCGGTAGTCTAGCCGCCATCATAAAGATGTCAACGCAGACCAGAACAACAAGTTAACATATGGACGATATTTATACAGTCAATATTGCAGATGATCAAAGTGATGATATTGCTTTTGATCGCAATCATATTTGGCATCCTTATACTTCGATGACCAACCCCTTAACCAGCTACCAAGTAGAATCTGCTGACGGTGTAATGCTGAATTTAGCTGGTAACAAGCAAGTAATCGATGGCATGTCATCTTGGTGGGCGGTGATCCATGGCTATAATCACCCTCGGTTAAATCAGGCAATAAAATCACAAGTCGCTCAAATGTCACATGTGATGTTTGGCGGTTTAACTCATCAGCCTGCAATTGATTTATGTAAAAAACTGGTCGCACTTACACCAAAAGGTTTAGACAAAGTGTTTCTCGCTGACAGTGGCTCAGTAGCCGTTGAAGTAGCGATAAAAATGGCTTTACAGTATTGGCATAGTAAGCAAAGACCTGAAAAAAATCGTTTGCTAACGGTAATGAATGGTTACCATGGCGATACCTTTGCTGCGATGTCAGTATGCGATCCCGTTAACGGCATGCACCAAATATTTAAGCAGTCAATTAACCAACATTTATTTGCCCCCGCGCCACAAACACGATTTGGTCAAGTTTGGAATGCTAAAGATATTGCGCCTTTACAAACCTTATTTGCCCAACATCATAATGAAATTGCCGCATTTATAATTGAACCCATTGTTCAAGGCGCTGGCGGCATGCGTATCTATCATCCTGAATATTTAAAACAGTGTCGTGAATTGTGTGATAAATACAATGTATTAATGATAGTTGATGAAATCGCTACAGGTTTTGGTCGCACCGGTAAACTATTTGCCAGCGAATGGGCGAATATTAGCCCTGATATTATTTGTTTGGGTAAAGCATTAACCGGTGGGTATTTAACCTTGGCAGCGACATTAACGACTACAGATGTTGCTGAAACAATTAGCAAGGGTGAAGCGGGTTGTTTTATGCACGGCCCTACTTTTATGGGTAATCCACTTGCCTGTGCGGTAGCGAATGAAAGCTTAGCACTGTTAATGGAAGATCATTGGCAGGCACAAGTCGCAATAATTGAGCAATCATTACAAACCTTGTTACTGCCACTTAAAACTCATCACAGGGTTAACGATATTCGAATTTTAGGCGCTATTGGTGTGGTTGAAGTCAAACACGCGGTGGAAATGAATAAGATTCAAGCACTGTTTGTTAAGATGGGGGTTTGGATCCGTCCGTTTGGCAAATTAATTTATATTATGCCGCCATTTATTATTAAGCCTGAGCAACTCGAACAATTAGTTGAGGCAATTGCCTCGGCGCTAGATAATGAGCAATGCTTTTTGAATTAGTATTTTGAATTATTATTTTGAATAAGTACTCTGAATTAGTATTCAGAGCTAGCTTTCTAAAATGGCTATATCATCAATGTATAATGCTATTACCAATAGACATTACGGCCAATATAAATCACCCAAGCCAGACAGATAACCAATAGCAATATCAAGTTGTAATATTTGTTATCTGTCGAACGCCGAGTACGATAATGGCTGACCATAATAGAGACAAAACTTAATAACGCGGTAAGCCAAAGTAACCCATATAAATAATTGGTTAGTGGTGCTATCCAATAATCTCTAACTACTACTTGATGATAACGGGTAATACCGTAAGTTTGCTCTGGCGCGGCAAAATATGAAATGAGTAATGCTGCGACAAACAATGTCCAGCCAATTAACGATAACCATTGGAAAATAGCCACCCAAATATCTGGACCTTTTCTACGCTCAAACCCCTGCCATTTAGCCATTAAGATTACCAATTATTCGCTTTACACCGAAATTATCAATTAATTGCGCTAATAAGTTAAGTTTTACTTGTTAAACACAATAGGCACGTTAACATAATACGCCTTAAAATTATGTATTATTTAAACGAAAACGAGGTCATTCAATGTCAGTTATATCGATTACTGATGTACTTGCAGGTAAATACCCTGTAAATGAAGAGATCACCGTACATGGCTGGATCAGAACCCGCCGTGATTCTAAAGCCGGTATCTCATTTTTAGCTATTCACGATGGTTCATGTTTTGATGCCATCCAAGCTGTTGTACCTAATGACCTAAATAATTATCAGGAAGAAGTTTTAAAGCTAACAACCGGTTGCTCAGTGAAAGTAACAGGTATCTTGGTAGAATCCCAAGGTCAGGGACAAACATGTGAAATTCAAGCTACCGCTGTAGAAGTATTAGGCTATGTTGAAGATCCTGATACTTACCCAATGGCAGCCAAACGTCACAGTATTGAGTTTTTACGTGAACAAGCACACCTTCGCGCACGTACTAACTTAGGTGGTGCAGTTACTCGTGTTCGAAACACACTAGCACACGCTATTCATCGCTTTTTCCATGAAAAAGGTTATTTCTGGATTGCCACACCACTAATTACTGCTAGTGACTGTGAAGGTGCTGGTGAAATGTTCCGTGTAAGTACGTTAGATTTAGAAAACTTACCACGTACCGATAAAGGCGAAGTTGACTACAGCCAAGATTTCTTTGGTAAAGAAGCTTATTTAACGGTTTCGGGTCAACTAAATGTTGAAACATACTGTAGTGCTTTATCAAAAGTTTATACCTTCGGCCCTACTTTCCGTGCAGAAAACTCAAATACTTCACGTCATTTAGCTGAATTTTGGATGGTAGAGCCAGAAATTGCATTTGCCGATTTATCTGATGCCGCTGATTTAGCCGAAGAAATGTTAAAGTACGTACTTAAAGCATTACTTGAAGAACGTGCCGATGATATGGCATTTTTCCAACAACGTGTTGATAAAACAGTTATCGATCGTTTAAACAGTGTAATCAACAGCGAATTTACCCGTATGGATTACACCGATGCTATTGAAATCTTACTAAACTGCGGTAAGCAATTTGAAAACCCAGTATCTTGGGGTATCGACTTGAACTCTGAACACGAGCGTTACTTAGCCGAAGAACATATTGGCGGGCCAGTGGTATTACAAAACTACCCTAAAGACATTAAAGCGTTTTACATGCGCTTAAATGACGACGGTAAAACAGTGGCGGCAATGGATATTCTAGCCCCTGGCATTGGTGAGATTATTGGTGGGGCTCAACGTGAAGAACGTTTAGATGTGTTAGATACCCGCTTAAAAGAAATGGACTTAGACCCTGCCGACTACAGCTGGTACCGAGACCTACGTCGTTACGGTACAGTACCTCATGCCGGCTTTGGTTTAGGTTTTGAGCGCTTAATTGCTTACGCAACCGGTATTCAAAACGTAAGGGATGTTATTCCATTCCCAAGAACGCCTAATAATGCAGCGTTCTAGCTAAATATATGCTATTAATCTAAAAAGCCCTCGTTGAGGGCTTTTTTATACCTATCAATAAGTTACATTATAACTACAGGTAACGCGTTACCTCTTTAAACGACTTTCTTTGCTTTTTCTGTAAAGTTTTTGCTTCAGAACCAATATATAAATAACCGACAATATCGTTCTCGCTTTCAATACCAAGCCCTGCTTTTACATTATCAGCATACGCCATATCACCAGTTCGCCACATGGCACTATATCCCAATGCTACTGCTGCCATTTGCATGGTATGTGCTGCACAGCCAGCTGTGACTAACTGCTCTTGTTTTGGCACTTTTGGATGAGATTGATAATTTGTAGCAACAATAACCATAAGTGGTGCCCGGCTCGGCATTCGTTCAGCTTTAGCAATAGCGGTTTCATTGGCATGTGACACTTTTGCTGCTTCAACATATAAATTCGCTAATTTAGTGCTAGCTTGCTGATCAACAACGATCATTTGCCAAGGGGTCAATCCTCCGTGATCTGGCACCGACATTGCGGCCTGCAAAATTGTCTCTAGTTCTTGTTGATTTGGTGCGGGCACCGTTAGATTAGGATTTGACTGGCGCTGCTGTAAAAACTCGATAACTGAAGATGATGCTGTGGTCATAAAACACTACTTATTTAATTTTTCACCTATTGTACTTTAAGTTTTGTGAATAAAAACCCGCAATTACTGCGGGCATTTACTTTTAGACTGCATTTAAGCTTAGCTATCCACAAATTAATTATCGACTAATTAACTATTTCTCAAAATATCGCCGATAAATTAAATAATCTAAACTTGTATAGCGACCTGCTCCCAAGAAAAACAGCGCCAATAGCATAATAAAATAGGTAGCAGCGAATTCAATGCCATTATTTAGCACAACAATATTACCGCGCTCAAAAAGCCATTCAGTATTACCATTTTCTTCTAAAATATTTTTCATTCGATTTAAACGAATACTGGTTTCTTCCGAATGTTCAAGACTTTGTTTAGCGCCATCAACGCCAAACCACGCAACAACTTTAGCTGGGCTAGTATCAGGATTAGTCGGCGTTATAGCAAACCAACCATTATTTAGATGTACGCTAGTGGCGGCGATAATCATAGTAAACATTAGCGGAATAGAAATCAGCCGAGTAAACAAACCAATGAGCAACAAGCCACCACCTAAAAACTCCGTCCAAGCCGCTAAATTAGCCAATAATTCTGGAAACGGTAAACCTAAGCCCCAATCGGGGTTACCAAACCAATTCACAATATTTTCATCTGCTAAAAAACGCGCTAAACCACTAATATCTGGATTGGCTAAATTTAATTTAGAAAAGCCCGCAATAATAAAAACTGGTGCTAAGTAAAGCCTTAAAAGCAACGTAGGTATGCCATTTAGGTAATTTAATCCATTAATAAAGCGCTGCCGTAATACAACAAGTTTAGGTAAGTTCATTAGTTACTGTGTTCTAATAAAAGGTGAAAGAAACTTATATAAAAAGAACGGGTGAAATTGGCTTTGATTTCACCACTTAGCTAATTCATAGCTAAAACTTAGCCTAATGAGATGAATTATTACAATTTTTACTACTGTATTGGTCAATATTTCAGTAGCATTAAACCTTAGCAGACTTATGTTAAGAATTAGATGTATGGAAGTAATTTATGAGTGATAACCCAGGTTTTATTAGACGTTTCTTTTCTGGTGTCTGGTCAATTATCGACACCAGCAGAAAAGTTATCCTTAATTTGATCTTTATCGCAATTATACTGGCATTTTTCGGCGTATTTAGCGCAGATGATCACCAAATTATTGTGCCTAATAAAAGTGCCTTAGTACTTGATATAGCGGGTGATATTGTTGAGCAAAAAGTTGAAGTTGATCCATTCGATGCCCTACTCAATGAAGCATTTAGCCGCAAGGAAGAACGCCCTGAAGTATTGCTGGCTAATGTGATAACGGTTATCGATGAAGCCGCTAGCGATCCGCGTATTGCCGCTATGGTGTTGAAACTAGACCAAGTGCAAAGTGCCAGTTTAAGTAAGCTACAAGATATTGGCGCAGCATTAACTAAGTTTAAAGCATCGGGTAAACCATTAATTGCAATTGGCGCAGCTTACTCTCAAGGCCAATATTATTTGGCGAGCTATGCAGACGAAATTTGGCTAGATCCAAAAGGTTTTCTATTACTTGATGGCTTTGGTCGTTATCAGCTTTATTTTAAATCAGCATTAGAAAAGCTGTCGGTATCGCAACATGTGTTTCGTGTTGGCACTTATAAGTCAGCGGTTGAACCTTATATACGTGATGATATGTCAGATGAAGCGAAAGCCGCTAATAAGCTATGGCTTAGTGATTTATGGCATCAATATAAGCAAGATGTTTCAACACAACGTGGCTTTAGTATCGACAATTTCGATGAAGATATAACGGCCTTACTGGCTAAATTTGAGTCAGCTAACGGTAGTTACGCCGAATATGCGCTACAAAATCGCTGGGTAGATCAGTTAAAAACTACTCAAGAGATGACCGATCAACTTATTAGTATGGTCGGCAAAAATGAACAAGGCGATTCATTTAAACAAATTGGTTTTAAATCTTATTTAAAAGCCAATGATTTAACTTTTACTTTGCCGTCAACTCATCGAAATCAAGTGGCGGTAATTGTTGCAAAAGGTGCTATTTTAGATGGTCATCAACCACCAGGTACTATTGGCGGTGAAAGTACGGCAAAGCTATTAAAGCAAGCGAGATACGATAATAATGTAAAAGCTGTGGTATTACGTGTTGATAGTCCTGGTGGTAGTGCTTATGCATCTGACGTCATTCGCCGTGAAGTCGACTTACTGAAAAAATCAGGCAAACCTGTAGTTGCTTCTATGGGCAGTGTTGCAGCATCAGGTGGCTATTGGATTTCCGCAGCTGCCGATAAAATTGTAGCGGCACCAACTACCATCACGGGCTCTATTGGTATTTTTGGCATGTTTATGACGCTGGAAAATACGCTAGAAAAAGTTGGCGTATTCACCGATGGCGTTGGCACCACTGATATTTCTGGTCTTAGTCTAACTCGCCCACTTTCGAGTGGTATGGCAGAGCTATTTCAAATGAGTATTAATCGTGGTTACCAAGATTTTATTAGCTTGGTTGCTCAAAACCGTTCAATGACAAACGAACAAGTTGATAAAATAGCGCAAGGTCGTGTTTGGTCAGGTATAAAAGCCCATGAAATTGGTCTGGTTGACGAACTTGGTACTTTAGAAGATGCGGTAACTATAGCTGCAGAACTGGCAGAACTAAGCGATTACGAGCAAATATTGATTGAGAAAAAGCCGAGCGCTCAAGATTTATTCTGGCAAAATTTATTAGATACCAGTGCACAATGGCTGCCGAACAATCATTCATTAAAATCAGGACAAACAACTGGCCCTGCAACTGCGCTGTTTCAACAAATTTTTAGCGAAGTGAAAAAGCTTGATCAATTTAATGATCCACAGGGAATTTACTCGTTTTGTTTGACTTGTGACGTAAATTAATACTTAATGCCCCGATTCTTCGGGGCTATTTATTTCTGGCAAGTAAAATTGATGAAAAAGAAAATATATGTCGCTTATACCGGCGGTACTATAGGTATGATGAAAAGTGAAAACGGTTATATTCCGGCGAAAGGCCATTTAACCGACGCGATTAATCGCACGCCAGATTTTCATCGCGATGAAATGCCAGAATTTGTTATTAATGAATATGATCCGCTGATTGACTCTTCCGACATGACGCCAGATGACTGGCAGCGTATAGCGGAAGATATTTTCAAGCACTATGATGAATTTGATGGTTTTGTGGTTTTACATGGTACAGATACTATGGCCTACACCGCATCAGCGCTGTCATTTATGTTTGAAAACTTAAACAAGCCAATTATCGTTACCGGTTCACAAATTCCTTTTAGCCAACTGCGATCTGATGGTCAGGTCAATTTATTAAATTCGCTGTTTATTGCGGCAAATTACCCAATCAATGAAGTAGGTTTATATTTTAATAATAATTTATTTCGAGGTAATCGCAGTATCAAAGCCTATGCCGACGGTTTTAATGCTTTTGACTCGCCCAATATGGAACCATTGTTGGAAGCTGGGATTAACATCAAAATTAAAGCGGGACAATTAAATCAAGCAGCTAATGGTGAAATTGCGTTAAAGCCAATTACCCCGCAACCTATTGGTGTTGTACATTTATATCCTGGTATCAGCCATGAACTGATTAATAATGTACTACAACAACCAGTTAAAGCATTGATCCTTAGAAGCTATGGTGTGGGAAATGCACCGCAAAACGAACAGCTTTTATCACTGTTAAAACATGCTACGGAAAAAGGCATTGTTGTGGTGAATTTAAGTCAATGCGTTAAAGGTAAAGTGAATATGGGTGGTTATGCAACCGGTTCAAGCTTAAGTAAATGTGGCTTAATAAGTGGTGGCGATATGACCTTAGAGGCAACGCTGACCAAATTACATTTTCTTCTCAGTCAAAATCTGTCTTATCAAGAAATCACTAAATTAATGCAACTAAACTTGCGCGGTGAGTTAACCATTTAAAAAACTAACTGGCAAAAACCTCTGCGTTATTTGCAAAGCATTTAAACTCAAGTGCATTGCCACTAAAGTCGAGCACAAACATAATTTGTTGCTCGCCAGCCTTTCCCTGATAGCGTATTGTCGGCTTTATCAAAAATTCTACCTGTTCTTGTGTATTAACTTTGGCATTTTTTGGGGCTTTTTCTTGGGTATTTTTTGAGATATTAGCTTGAAAAGTCGCTTGATTACCCCCCGCTTTGGAAAATCTAGCGGCTAATTCGTTAAACTGAACCGGTGATAAGATACAGCCGAAATGGGGTATCGGCACGGAAACGCCATCAACTTTTCCGCAGTAATCTAGCGGCTTATCACATTGACCTATATGGGCTGAAAGTTGATGGCCATAAAAATCAAAATCAACCCAGGTATCTGTAGAGCGCCCTTCGGCACAACCCATAATATCGATATAAAATTTTCTGGTGCTCTCAAGATCTTTTACTTTAAAAGCATAATGAAAAATATTGTTTGTCATTATTAATTTACCGCTCTAACAAACTATAAAAAGTGCACGCTATAAAACGTGGTGAGAAATTACTTTAGAGATTTCGACAATCGCAGTTTTACCAGAAAACTCAAAACGCACTTGCCCTAAAGCGGAAAAATAAATTTCTAATTCGGCATCAAGATCAAACGTCCCGGAAGTTTCCACTGAGTAGGCGACAATATTTTTATAAGGCAATGAAGTGAAATCTTTTTTACTACCAGTAAGTCCTTGAACATTAACAGCAATAATACGCTTGTCAGTAAAAACAACGCCGTCACGCATGGAGCTATAAGCATCTACTATTTGCTCATCTCCAAGCAGCAATTCACTTACTTTATCTGCATATTCGTGATTTTGTTTTAATTTGAAAACGCTTTTATTTTTAAAATCTATCATTGATTTACCCTAGTTCACTTATGTTTATACGCTAGTTAATTAACCCTAGGTTACAGCGGCAACGATCGTCAGTGCTAACACTAAAACAGCAATTGCCAACGGGTGTTGCCAATGTGGCGTAGTTGGTTTTAAGTAACTTTTTACTGCACCTAAATTTAAAAAGCCATGAATTACAATTAAGGTTAAAGCGACTAAACCTAAAGCTATATGAATATTTTTAACTTGGTGTTTTGAAAAACCTAAAAATGTCCAATTACTTGATCCTGGCCCATGTGGTGCCAAATACATAAACAAGCCACTGATTACAATAAATAAAAAAACACTAATCAATGTGATGACAGTATATGGGCGTATGCGATTGTAATTCATCAAACCTCCAAATAACTAGGGCGTGTTGATCTTTGCTGTTTAATTTTTGTTCGAGATAAAAGCGTTTTAATCGCGGCGTAAGGTGTGACGCCTAGTCATCTAAGCAAACCTCCTCACAACAATGAGTAAAACGCTTTTAACCGAACCTTTCAGGCAGCGTTTGTTGTCATTTCTACTGTGTTAGCTATTTATCATGGGGAATAACCACACATCAAAAGTGCTGCCGTGTATAAACTTCCAACAAACTGCTGCAAAAATAAACTTGAAAGATCAACACGCCCTAAACATTTAAATGGCAATAAATTTACCACAGCATTTAAATATAAAGATTTTATGTGTTACTGCTTATCGTCGAAATTCTATTAAAGACGATTTGGCGGCTGAATACTACTGATGGTTTGAGCTAAGGTTAAATTTTATTACTCATTGCAAAAAATCTTAATCAAAGCTCTAAATCAAAAAACTTGATCAAAAACTTAGCCGTTAGTGATCAATTTTGAATAATTTAACGACCAATTCACTTTTGGATTGCGTGAAGTTGTACGCAAGAAAGTAAATTGGCCGTTAATAGAGAACTGCCTTAATTAAAACTAGTAAAAATATTAGCTAATAAAAATAGGCTTGATACGATCGATAAAACTACGATCATTTTCCGTGATTGACCCAGCCGAAATCCATTGCCAAAGTTTGTCTTGTTTAGACATTAATTGACCTTGGTTAATTTTTGCTTGCATCATTTCCACTTGCAACGCCATACGTTGCGATTGATCTGGCGCCGGAGAATCAACACCAGCAATAATTTCTAATTCTATGGTTAATTGATGTCGCAAATTAGCATTATTTGTTGCCGGTTGATTGTTAATTGCAGCAAGCAGTTTAGCTTTCATACTCTCTTTTAATGACACGGTAGCAGGCAATTGCTCAATCTCTTCTATAGACAAAGCATTGCTGGCTAACTGTTCAATCACAGAAAATAAGTTTTGCCAACTTACCTGCTTTTCTTTGGCTTTAATGGCAACAAGCTTACCATTGGCTTCAGCAATAAATTGTTCAAACTTGGCTAATGCCGATTTATTCAAATACTTATCTTCAGACAGCGCTGTTCTTCTTTGTTTAGCGCTGTCTATCACTGCATTAATTGCTTTTTTGCTATCGCTGCCATTTAAGCTAGCGGTTAACTCAGCAATATTTTGATTGATTTGATTGATCTTTTCTTCACTTTCCTGTGCTCTAGCATTTTTTACCTCAGCACGACGAGCAAACACTTGATCGTTTATCGCTCTAAATTGACGCCAAAGGCCATTTTCTTTCTTAACACCGGCATAGCCAATGTGCTTCCATTGCTGTTGTAATGATTTGATATCATTAACCGCATCAAAAACATCATCTTTAGTTAATAACTGCTCGGCTTGCTTTATTAATGCTTGTTTCTCATTAATATTTTTTTCATGGTAGCTTTGTAGCTGATGCTTAATCGGCTTAAGTAACGCCTGAAATTCCGCGTTAACCTTTTGGTATACCGCGCGATCAACTTCCCCCGCATTACGCCACTGTTGCATAAGTTTATTAAAGCGCCCTTCTACTGATTTCAAATCAACATGGTTTTCACCAGATACAGCAGTTAGCTCTTCATTTAACGCTTTTACCTGCTCGATAATTTGTTGTCTTGCTTTAAGATGCTGCGCCCGTAATGCATCTTGTTCTTGGTAAAACAAGCGGCATGGCTCAAATGCTTGTTCGCAAGCTTGGTTAAATGCTTCATTTAATTGCTGATCAACTTCTTCGTCAGCATGACCTAATGAATTCCACGTTTTACGATACCATTTAACTTTGGCAGCCTGTTCGCTTGGATTATCCTTTGGACGTTCGGCTAACGCTTTAATTTCATCTAACAATTGCTGTTTTCTTGGCGTTGCTATGTAGTGCTCCCAGTCACTAAGTTCATCCATTTTTAATGCTAAGGCTTCATAATCACGTTGTAACCTGTGCTGATACTCAGAAGTTAATAGTTGATAATTAGCCGTTAACTTTTTAAACACACCAAAAGCCGCATTATATTTACCACTGCTGAGTAAGCGCTTGAGATCAGAGACTTTACGCTGGCTTTGATAAAATAGGTGTTGCTGCTCTTTTTCAAGTGGCGCAAGCGCTTCAAGCCAATTTGATTTAATCACTTGGAAAGCACTTTTGATCGACTCAGGTAAAATCCCTTGAGCCAAGTCATAATTTTTCTGCCAATCAGCTAGCCACTGTTTAAAGTCTGCTTGCTTTTGAATTAAATCAGCCTGAGCTTGTGGTGGCACTTGCTGTGACATTTTTGATATTAAGTGAGTCGCATTACTTACCGAGTTAGCAATATCTTCAATTTGTGCGGCTTGCTGAGCTAATGCTTTAGCATCATGCGCAAACTGTTTTTTCTGCTCAGGCGATAGTAATGATTGTTCAACATCAGCGTTAAATTTTGCAATAGACTGAGTAAATGCTGCTTCGTCAATGGTTTGGTTTTCAAAAATAGCTTCGGTAATGGCCTGATTGGTTTGCTCGATAAACTGGCTAAATTTAAGCTGTTGTTGAGCTTGTTCTTTCTTGGCTTTTTCAGCAATTAATGTCTGCTGATATTGCTCTTCTTTGGCCGCAAACACCTTATCTAGTGTCTGATTAATCGTTTGATACTTTTGGGTAAATTCGCTCGCTTTATCTTCTGCTAAGCAAGAAAATTCCGCTTCAAGTGCCAGCCATTGCTCATTTAATTCGCTACGTTTAGTGACTACTTGCTGATAGTCACTGTTGTCTTTAAGTGCTAATAATTTAGATAGTGTTAACTGTGTTTCTTTGGCAATTATTTCGGGTTTTTCTACAGCTAGTTGTAGTTGTTCTATTTGGGTTTGTAAAAACTGCGCGGCATTTTTGTTCGTAATTTTCTTGCTTAGTTTTTCCAGCGCATTTATATCACTTGTTTGCTCGATGACAAGCTGCTCTATCACATATTGCCATAATGCTTCATCTTGCTTGGCTGTTGCCGTTGCAATATTAAGATGAGGTTTATTGATTTTATTTAATAAGGCAATAATTAACGCTGTTTCACTTGATTGATTTAATACTTTTTCGGCTTGCGACTTTGTTAATGTCATGGCTTGATCAATACGTGCAGAGATCGGCGTAGCACTATTATTATCACAGATTAAATCAAGTTGTTTTTGCTCAGCAAAGCGACGAACACTTGAGCTTTTATCATTCAATCCAATAGTTCGCCAAAGATCAATATCATTTAATTTAATTAGTGCTGCCCTGCGCACCAAATCACTGCTATCAGTTTTAGCGAGCTGAACAATAATTTGTCGGTCTTGGTCTTGCGTGTAGTCCAGCTCATTCTCTATGGCATTAACACGAACACTGGCATCTTTATGCTGCCAACTCGCTTTGGCAGTAAATAACTTAGAAAGGATCATAAATCAGAAAACCTGGCTATATCTTGTGACGAAGCTTTTTCGACCGCTGTAGCTTCATTAACGTTATTTTCAGAAACATTAAACGCAGCTTTTAACTCACGCTTGGTTTTATTAACAATTTCACCATTTTCGCCAATGGTTAACATCTCTGTCGATTTTAATCGTTTTGATTGATAAGCCATAACAATTTGCATTGCTGTATCACGTTGCGCTTGATCAACGGGCGTGCCTTCAGGCCATTTGCCCGTTTCAACGGCAGATAAAAAACGTAAATACATTTCTTCAGTAAGGTTTTCAACGACTTGTAGAATATCCATGTTATTTCAATTTTCTTTTAAGTAAAATAATGCGAACGCGGGTAACTAAATACAAAATAAAGCCAATAAATGTGGCGGTCATCGCGGTAATGTATTGCCAACTGCCAGGTTGAGCATTTTGCCAAAACAAAAATAAGAAGCCACCACAAAATAACAACATCGCAATAAACGAATGATTCATTAAACTTTGTTGCTTTCTAATTTTATTTTCTTTTTCAATTGTTGCTAATTTGTCTTTGTCTAATTCATTTAATGCTAAGCCACAATAATTACAGGCAGGACTTTTATCAGATATTTTTTTGCTACATGCGGGACAGTGAATAACAGCCATAATTACTCCTAACGTTAAAACCAACGTTATTTTAACGAAAAAAACGCCCTTAAGGGCGTTTTTTAAAGCTTTATTTGAAAGAAATTTTATTTCAATTTCTTTTCCCATAATTCAGCATGTTCAATGCCTAATTTTTTGGGGTCAAAGGTATATTTTTCAACACCAGCTTTTTGCTGTGCTTCATAATCTTTAAGCGCCTTAAGTGCAGGTTTTGCCATAAAGAAAATGATCAATATACCAATAATATTTAACCAAGCCATAAGCCCTACACCGACATCACCTAAGTTCCACGCCGCACTTGGCTCTGCAACTGTACCGTAAAATACTGCACCCATAATCACAAACTTAAGTAAGTAGCGTAGCGCTGGCATTTTTACTGTGCGGTTGATGTAAGAAACATTATTTTCCGCAATAAAGTAATACGCAAGTACCGTAGTAAAAGCAAAGAAGAATAATGCTAAAGCAATAAATGGCTTGCCTACACCAGGTAGTACGCTATTTACCGCTAACTGGGTAAATGCCGGGCCGCTGATCACGGTTTCTAACGGTAAGTTTTGGACAATAGCTGCGGTACTTCCCTCGGGGATGACGTTATATTGCTGTGTGATCAAAATCATAAAGGCGGTTGCTGAACAAACAAATAACGTATCAATGTATACCGAGAATGCTTGTACTAAACCTTGCTGTGCAGGATGCTCAACTTCTGCGGCGGCGGCGGCATGAGGCCCTGTACCTTGGCCGGCTTCATTAGAGTAGACACCACGTTTTACCCCCCAACCAATTGCTGCACCAACACCCGCCATTGGCGTAAAGGCATCCGAGATAATTAAACCAAAGATACCCGGTAACATATCAATATTTAACGCAATAATTGAACAGGCAGTAATAATGTAGGCAAGTGCCATAAACGGCACTACTACTTGGGTAAAGTTAGCAATACGTTTAACACCACCAAAGATGATAAAGCCTAGTAAAATAACGATAAACACCGCGGCATAAACTTTAGTTAACGCCAATTCACCTAAGAACGAGTTTACGGTACCACCTGCGCCAAATACATTGACTAACGAGTCACCGATACCGTTAGATTGCACAACCGGTAACAATAGACCACAGGCAAGAATAGTTGATAGCGCAAAGAACCACGCGTACCATTTTTGTCCCATTGCTTTTTCAATGTAATACGCAGGGCCACCGCGATAAACGCCAAACTCTTCTTCTTTATAAATTTGCGCATTAGTTGATTCAATATAGGCAGTTGCAGCGCCAAAAAACGCTACTATCCACATCCAAAATACTGCACCTGGACCACCGAAACCAATCGCGGCAGCAACACCGGCAATATTACCCGTACCAACACGGCCTGACAGTGAAACTGCTAATGCCTGAAACGAAGAAATACCATGTTCAGAGCTTTTGCCTGAAAGCAATAAGCGATACATTTCACGGAAATGTCTTACCTGCACAAAACGTGTGACAACAGTGAAAAATAGACCTGCGCCTAAACATAAATAAATTAATGCTGGGCTCCAGATAATATCATTTAAAGTTTGAACTAATTCAGCAAACACTCAATACTCCAATTTTTATTGTTATTTTTATTTATCTTAATTCATCAACAATGTGATAAATCGCGGTTAACATATCGCGGCCGAAAATACTGCTGCGCTCTCCTGACCAACCTACGCTGTAATCTGGTAATAAGGCATTATCCTTAAACGGCATTTCTACGGTATAAGCTAGACATTTAAAGGTTTCACCCACCCAGTTACTGCCAACAGTTAAGTTAGCTTGACCAGGCTCGTCTTTATCGTAACCTTCATCATCTTGAAATTCAGGGGTAATGGCTAACAATATTTGCTTAAACTTATTCTCAAGCATTTGATGGCGATCATCGTATGATGGACAGCCTTCACAACCTGCAACAAAGTTATACGGCAAAGCTTCGTCGCCGTGAATATCTAAATGCATATCCACGCCAGTTTCTTTCATTTTTTCAGTAACTAAATAGACTTCTGGCGATCGTTCCATTGACGGTGTTTGCCATTCACGGTTTAGGTTTACGCCAATAGCATTTGTGCGTAAATGACCACGAACACTGCCGTCTGGATTCATATTTGGCACTAAATAAAAGACCGCTTTATTAAGTAACGCACGGGCAACACCGTCATCTTCATCAAGTAAGCGATCAATAAACCCTTCCATAAACCATTCAGCCATGGTTTCACCGGGGTGTTGTCTAGCTGTTAACCAGATAATTTTTTTACCTTTGCCTTCTTCCCCTACTTTAAGTAAAGACATATCGCGGCCGTCTAAGGTTTGACCTAATACTTGCAACTGACAATCAATATCTAGTTGTGCTTGATGTAATAAATCCTGATGGCGCTCGTAGCTATAAGGTTGGAAATAGGCAAAATAGACGGAGTCAAACTCTGGCATTAAGGTAATGTTGAGGTTTTGACCGTCAAATTCAGTCGGTACACGGAACCAATGCTCTCTGTCGTAAGAAGCGACCGCTTGATAATCCTGCCAACCTTCTACATAAGCCGACTGGCCAGCATTAGTGATTTGAATATTATGTTCAACACGCTCAGTATTGTGTAATTTGAAATGGAACCACTGGTAAAAATCTGAGCCATTGTCTTTGTTTATTGCCAATTTTATATTGGCTGGATCGTTTGCTTCGATAACTTGAATATTGCCGCTATCAAAGTTTGAAGATATTTGCATATGCGTTGTTCTTTTAATGATTCATCCGCGTGCTAGTTTACACAAACACTGGAGCGATAAGAAGTGCTAAAGCGATCTTAAGTAAAGTCCTAATTCCGTTGAGTAGCCTAATGACTTGCCTTGAATAGTATTTTCTTCGTCTAACACGTAATAACTAGGGTAACCAGTTATTTGAAAACGCTGCTTTACTTGCTCGGTGCCGAGTAAAACGGGGAAAGTTAATTGGTGGCGGGCGACAAAATTATCGACTTCATTTCGTTCGGCATAATCAAGGGCAATAGCAATCACATCAATATTATCCTTATTACTGTCATAAGTATTTTGTAAATTACCAATACTCATATGACAAATTTGACACCAAGGTGCAAAAAAATAAACGATTAACGGTTTGCCGTTAGCTTGCACTTTAATAATTTCGCTTGCTAGCGATGGTAAAACAGTCACTTCAGTTACCTGAGATTGATCATCAAGCATACTGCTTGCTCTGAGCCAAGACATTAATTGAAAGATGGTTAGAAATACTAATGCTTGAATGGTAAAACTTTTCAACAAGGTAACTGCCTTCAACTTTTGCTGTTATTTATCTAGACCTGATCAAGGAGTGGTTGATTACAAGTCATTTAAATTAAATAAAAAATCCGGCCCATAGCCGGATCTTTTTAGATAAACTTAACGCAACTATTATTTGCTAGCGTTTTTTATTTGCCAATGTGCGTTTGACCGTTCATATACGGCTGTAACACTTTAGGAATTTCAATGGTGCCATCAGCTTGCTGATAGTTTTCTAAAATGGCAACTAAAGTGCGCCCTACAGCTAAACCTGAACCATTTAACGTATGTAATAACTCTGGCTTATTGGTTTCACTATTACGGTAACGGGCTTGCATGCGACGCGCTTGGAAATCGCCCATGTTAGAACATGAAGAAATTTCACGGTAAGTATTTTGTGCTGGCAACCAGACTTCGATATCAAATGTTTTAGTGGCGCTAAAACCAATATCACCCGTACAAAGCACTACCGTTCTAAATGGTAGTTCAAGCTTTTTAAGAATATTTTCAGCATGACCGGTTAACTCGTCTAATGCCGCAAATGAGTCTTCTGGCTTAACAAGCTGCACCATTTCAACTTTATCAAACTGATGTTGGCGAATAAGACCACGGATGTCACGACCTGATGAACCTGCTTCACTACGAAAACATGGGGTATGCGCAGTCATTTTGATTGGTAAATCTTTTTCATCAACTATTTCATCACGCACTAAATTAGTTAGTGGTACTTCTGCGGTTGGAATCAGTGAAAAGGTTTTATTTGATAAATCAGTATGGAATAAATCTTCACCAAATTTAGGTAACTGACCGGTACCGTATAATGAATCATGATTAACTAAATAAGGAACATACATTTCCTCATAGCCATGTTCTTCACTGTGAACATCTAACATAAATTGGGCTAGTGCACGGTGCATTTTGGCAATTTGGCCACGCATCACAACAAAACGCGTACCGGCAAGTTTAGCGCCGCTTTCAAAATCCAAACCTTTATCTAAAACTGCGGCCAAATCAACATGATCTTTCACTTCAAAATCATAAGTTTTAGGCTCGCCCCATTTGCGAATTTCAACATTGTCATCTTCGCTTTCGCCTTCAGGTACCGATTCATGTACTAAATTTGGGATGGTTGACGCAATATCATCAATGGCTTTTAATACTTGTTTTTCTTGCTCTTTCGCCGCATCTAAATCATCACCTAACTGGCTGACTTCCGCAAGTAATGGTTGAATATCTTCACCGCGCGCTTTTGCCTGACCAATCGATTTTGAACGGGTATTACGTTGATTTTGCAATTCTTGAGTGGTTACTTGGATAGCTTTGCGTTGTTCTTCTAACGCTTGTAATTGCGCTACATCTAGCTTAAATCCACGTTTAGCTAATGCTGCGGCGACTTGTTCTGTTTCAGTTCTTAAAAGTTTTGCATCAAGCATGTTGGTCACTTGTTATTGATTTGTCACTATGAATATTCCAGCCGCGGCAGCGCTAATACATAGCACTACATTTAGCAAAATATTCGCGATTGCTTTTACATACTCGCCATGTTGAATTAACAACACGGTATCTAATGAAAAGGTTGAAAAGGTTGTAAATGCACCTAAAAAGCCGATTCCAAGTAGGGTTCGTGAAACCGACACTTCAATTATACCTTGTTCAATAAGTCCGTATAAATAGCCCATTATAAATGAGCCGGAAATATTAACCATCAATACGGCAAAAGGGAATCCCTTTCCCAGCCAATTTAAAATTATTTGTGAAATAAAAAAGCGTAAACTTGCGCCGAAGGCACCACCTACAGCAACTAACAAATAAGTACCAATGGTATTAATAACGTTGCTCCTTGCTTTGTAAGTTAAGATTATCTAAAAACTCTCGTTTTGCTTTTAACTGTTGTTCAAGGCCACGTTCTGAGGGGTGATACAACCTAGTTTGAGCAAGCTCCGGCGGGAAATAATTTTCACCAGCTGCAAAGGCATTTTCTTCATCATGAGCATAGCGATAAGATTGACCATGACCTAACTGTTTGGTTAATTCGCTGGTAGAATTTTTAAGGTGCAGTGGTACATCAAGTTCACTGGTTTGTTTTGCCAAGGCTTTTGCTTGATTAAAGGCTTGATAAACTGCATTACTTTTTGGCGCTAATGCTAAATAAACACACGCTTGAGCAATCGCCCTTTCACCTTCCGCTGGCCCAACCCTGACAAAAGTATCCCACGCACTAACCGCTATTGATAACGCTCTGGGGTCGGCATTACCGACATCTTCACTGGCAATGGCTAATAAGCGCCTAGCGACATATAACGGGTCGCCTCCAGCCGTAATAATTCGAGCATACCAATACAGCGCGGCGTCCGGATCTGAGCCACGAACCGATTTGTGAAAAGCGCTGATTAAATCGTAAAACGCATCGCCACCTTTGTCATAAAGTGCAATTTTACTGCCTGCTACTTCTAGAACGAGTTTTTCATCAATACTAGTACTAGCGTCTTGATTGGCAGTTTTATTGGCAAGGTGGTGCTCAACACAATGTTCGATAAGGTTTAATAACCGTCTAGCATCACCATTTGCAGTGGTAATTAAACTGCTAATCGCTTCTTGCTCAAACTGAATAACGTTTGAGTTTTGACCATCAGGTGTTTGGTCGCCATTTAATGCGGCAACGGCATTATTAAACACCTGCAATAATTCATCTTTACTAAGTTTATTAAGTACATAAACTTGGGCTCGTGACAACAAGGCACGATTAAGTTCAAATGCAGGATTTTCGGTAGTCGCACCAATAAAGATAATAGTGCCGTCTTCAATATGCGGTAAAAACGCATCTTGCTGGCTTTTATTAAAACGATGAACTTCATCGACAAATAGTACGGTACGTTTTTGCTGGTGTATAAGGCGGTCTTTTGCTTTTTCAATCGCTGCGCGAATATCTTTTATGCCATCGGTTACCGCGGAAATTCGGGCTATTTCTGCGCCTGAATGAGTGGCGATTATTTCAGCTAATGTAGTTTTACCTGTGCCGGGCGGCCCCCAAAAAATGACTGACTGACATTGCTTATTTTCTATCGCACTACGCAGCGGCATACCTGCCGTTAAAATATGACTTTGACCTATATATTCCGCTAAATTCTTAGGACGCATCCGTGCCGCCAACGGCATAAATTCTGGCGACGACTCAAAAGTTAAATCTAAATCCAATGAGCCATTATTGTTGGTCATCTAATATCGCCCCTTCAGGGATCTCAAAGTGAAATAGCTTATTATCTATGGTTTGGTTCTTTTTAACCGCTGCCAACTGAAAATGGCTTTGTTGTCCAGTCGCATCAACAATAGTAAAGCTAGATAGCATATGCTCAGCAAAAGACAGGGTTAACTGCTTAACTTGAGCATCTTGGTCTTTTGAAATTACTAAAAACTGATGTTCAGCGAGCAATTGAACATTGTAATGTTGCCACAATGAGGGATCATTGCTGGTCAGCAATAAAATCGGCGTGTTTTGGATGCTTTTGGCCAGAGAATATGCGGTAACTTGTTCAATAAATGGGTCAAAAAGCCAAAGCGTTTGACCATCTGACACTATAGTAGACTCATCTGGCTGCTCTGTTTGCCAATGGAGTTTATTAGGTTTAGCTAACGTAAAATACCCTTGCCCTTCCTGTAATAAGTCACCTTGGTCATCAAAAATGGTTTGGACAAAATTTGCCGATAAGTTTTCGATGGTCGCAAGCTGAGCTAATAACGCAGCCTTTGCCTGTTGATCATTCAATGACGTTCCTTCGACCGACGTATCTGCTGTTGCTAATGCGAATTCATTTATCATCAGCGCATTAACAACATCGGCATTGGCCATTGGCGATACAATAGTTATTGATAAAAATAGAGCGCTTGCAATTAATGTCTTAGAGAATTGCTTTTTCATAAATATACTTATACTCATTATTCTTTAACAGGAGGCGGCGCTAACACTTCGCGAGCACCATTATGACCTGGCGGTGTAACCGCTCCTTGCATTTCCATATCTTCAACAATACGAGCTGCGCGGTTATAGCCTATTCTAAACTTGCGTTGAACGCTTGAAATAGAAACCCGACGTGTTTCAGTGACAAAGGTTAACGCTTCATCGTACAGCGGATCTAATTCAGCATTTTCTGCCGCTTCTGATTGCTCTCCTGGTAATAAAATTTCTTGTTCAGTGTCACCTGATTTGATTTCATCAATGTAATTTGGTTCACCGCGCGATTTCCAGTCATTAACCACCGCATGTACTTCATCATCACTAACAAACGCGCCATGTACGCGCATAGGTACCGCTTCACCAGGCGCCAAATAAAACATATCACCCATGCCAAGCAATTGCTCGGCACCTTGTTGATCTAAAATAATACGTGAGTCAATGCGAGAACCTACGCGAAGTGCCATACGGGTTGGAATATTCGCTTTTATAAGACCGGTAATAACATCCGCTGATGGGCGCTGCGTGGCTAGAATTAAATGAATACCTGCTGCACGTGCTTTTTGTGCGATACGAGCGATTAATTCTTCAACCTTTTTACCAACAATCATCATCATATCGGCAAACTCGTCAACAACAATGACAATTGATGGCAGTTTTTCAAGCGTTGGTGGTGTTTGGCTAAAGGCGTCGGTTGGTTGCCATAACGGGTCTATTATCGGCTCACCGGCATCAATGGCTTTAAGTACTTTGTCGTTATAGCCTTTGAGGTTACGCACCCCTAGCTTAGACATTAGCTGATAGCGACGTTCCATTTCGCCAACACACCAACGCAATGCATTTGCCGCTTCTTTCATGTCGGTAACGACTTCCGATAATAAATGCGGAATGCCTTCATACACCGCCATTTCAACTTGTTTAGGGTCGATTAAAATCATGCGGACATCTTCAGGTGACGATTTATACAAGATACTAACAATCATGGTATTAACCGCAACTGACTTACCGGCACCAGTTGTACCAGCAACCAATAAATGTGGCATTTTTGCTAAATCGGCAATCACCGGCTTACCTGAAATATCACTTCCGATGGCCATTGCTAAGTTTGATTTTGAGCGCTCAAAGCCTTCACTAGAAATGACACTAGAGAAAAATACCGTTTCACGGTGCTTATTCGGTAATTCGATACCTATAACCGATTTGCCTTCAATCACTTCTACAACACGCACACTTTTCGCAGAAAGCGAGCGGGCGATATCTTTAGATAAGTTGGTTATTTTACTGACCTTAACACCAGGTGCTAAATCTAGTTCAAAACGGGTAATAACAGGACCTGGGAAGACATCAACCACATCAGCTTTAATGCCAAACTCTTCTAATTTCGCTTCTACTAAACGCGCAACTTGATTTAGTTTTTCTGGATCAATTGGGTGCTGGTTACCTTCGCGAATATCTAATAAATCAAATGATGGCATCGATGTGTAATCTGGCGCATTGGCATCAGCTTGCGCCTTTTGCTCATCAAGCTGACGATGAATTTTATCGTGTAACGTTGATGGCGCGTCGTTTTCACTGTCATCTTTAACATTTATTTTTTCAACTGGTTCAAATGCGGCAGAAATCTCTTCACTGCTGACATTTTCCTGAACATTGATGGCTAGCGGACCCGACATTAAATCATCTATTTCAATAAACGGCTCTACTCGCTCGTCTATTTCATCCGAGCTTTTAGCTGAAATAACTGGCTCTATCGGCTCTGAAACTTCATCACCCTGCTCGGTTTGCACTTGTTCAAATGCGGTTTTTACAGGCTCAGGTGCCCTATCAAACGGAATATCATCTTTATCAGTTTTATTAAGCAAAGGCGCTTTAGTTTCGTCGATATTGTCCGGCGTCACCATTAATGAAGATTCTTGCAATGGCGACTCTGCCGGTGCAGCAGTGAATTTTTCCTGAATTTTCCTTGGTAAACTTGCCAAATATAGCGCTGCCAAAATCGTATACTTACCGATGTTATCTACAATAGCCAACCAAGAAATACCGGTTAAGAACACAAACCCTGTACAGGTCAGTAATAAAAATAGCAGTGTTGAGCCAACAAACGATAAGTAAGGCAAAAATGCGCCGCTAAGCACATCGCCCAGTATTCCACCTGCTGAGAAGTAAAAGATATCGTCAAAATTCATACTGGCTAGTGACGTCACACCAATATAAAACATAAAGAAACCGATAAGCTTTAAACCTAAGGTTAGGTAATCAAGCTGCATCAATTTATGAAAACGTTGAAATAGCAACCAGCCGATAATAGCAATCACAAAAGGTAAGCTGTAAGCAACTACGCCAAAAAAGTTAAGTAGGAAATCCGAAATATAAGCACCAATAGAGCCGCCCATATTTCTTACTGGCGTTTGGTAGCCAGTTTGTGACCAACCAGGATCTGCAGGATCAAACGAAAATAATGCCAACATAAGGTACATGGCAATAACACTGCAGAGTAACAACCCTGCCTCTAACAGGCGCTGAGCGCCATTTAATTTTTCACGAGAAGAAGACAAATACGTACCATTTGGAAATTATTGTTGTAATAAAGGATAAAATATCAAAATTTACCTGAGGATAAAACGTTTAAACGTGCAAGTTTATCTAGCAATGGGCAAGACATTTTCTGATTTCACCTCTTCCATCACCACATAAGTTCTACTTTCACTTACCGCTGGCAAGGTTAACAAAGTATCGCCTAATAACTTGCGATAAGCTTTCATATCTTTTACCCGAGTTTTTAATAAGAAATCAAAATCCCCCGACACTAGATGACACTCTTGAATAACATCTAATTTTTGCACGGCTTTGGAAAAGTCATCAAATACGTCTGGACTGGTTTTGGTTAATGTTATTTCGACAATAACCAGTAACGCACAATCTAACTTAGACGGGTCTAATATCGCTTGATAACCGGTAATATAGCCATCACTTTCTAAGCGTTTAACACGCTCTAAACAAGGTGTCGGACTTAAACCTACCCTTTTTGACAATTCGACGTTTGATATTCTGCCATTTCGTTGAAGTTCAACTAAAATATTACGGTCGATTCTATCTAATTTTTTCTCTACCTGATTCGACATTTATTTTTATCTATTTATTTTACGATTTATAGTGATTTGTTTTGAAAAATATCAAACTTCGAGAGGATATTCTAGATATTTATCATTATACTAGTCGACAATTTCAAACCAGAGAGTAAACAAAGATGATCATTGGTGTACCAAAGGAAATCAAAAACCATGAATACCGTGTTGGCATGGTGCCAGCCAGTGTACGCGAACTAGTTAACCACGGCCACAACGTTGTTGTTGAAACAGACGCTGGTATTGGCATTGGTTTTACTGATCAAGATTATATAGAAGCAGGTGCTTCGATTTTACCAAGTGCTGCTGATGTATTTTCTAAAGCAGAAATGATTGTAAAAGTAAAAGAGCCGCAAGCAGTTGAGCGTGCAATGTTACGTGAAGGCCAAATTCTATTTACTTACCTACATTTAGCACCTGATTTACCTCAAACAGAAGACTTAATTAAAAGTAAGGCAATTTGTATCGCTTACGAAACAGTTACTGACAACAATGGCGGCCTACCTTTACTTGCGCCGATGTCTGAAGTCGCTGGCCGTATGTCAATTCAAGCAGGTGCACAAGCATTAGAAAAATCTAATGCTGGCCGCGGTATGCTACTTGGTGGTGTACCAGGTGTAGAACCTGCTAAAGTTGTTGTTATCGGTGGTGGTATGGTTGGTAACAACGCTGCACAAATGGCAGTTGGTATGGGCGCCAATGTTGTAGTACTTGACCGTAACATCAATGTATTACGTCGTTTAGATGCACAATTTGGCAATAAGATTAAAGCAGTTTATTCAACAGCAGATGCTCTAGAAAAGCATGTGTTAGAAGCTGACCTTGTGATTGGTGGCGTACTAATTCCAGGTGCAGCTGCGCCAAAATTAGTGACTAAAGAGCACATCAAAAACATGAAGCCAGGTTCAGCAATTGTTGACGTTGCAATTGACCAAGGTGGTTGTATTGAAACTTCAAAGCCAACCACTCACGCAGAGCCAACATTTATCGTAGATGAAGTTGTGCATTACTGTGTAGCTAATATGCCAGGTGCAGTACCACGCACATCAACGTTTGCATTAAACAATGCAACTCTGCCTTATATCATTCAATTAGCAAACAAAGGTTATCAGCAAGCATTATTAGACGATAAGCACTTATTAAACGGCTTAAACGTTATTGCTGGTCAAGTAACTTGCAAAGAAGTAGCAGAAAACTTAGGTTTCGAATATACCGATCCTGGTGTTGCGTTACTAAACGCCTAATACTGGTTGATTTTTGCTCAACAAATTTGAGCAAGTGTAAAATAAAAAGCGCACTTTCTATAAGGTGCGTTTTTTTTATTCACGAAAAGTTATTTTACCCTGTTGAATTATTTCCTTAGAATCCCAATCAATAAGCTTAATTACTAATAAATTTTTGGAGTTATCATGAGCGACGCAAGACATTGCCCTCTTCTTATCTTAGGTTCAGGCCCAGCAGGTTACACTGCAGCAGTATATGCGGCGCGCGCCAACTTAAATCCGGTAATGATCACCGGTATGCAACAAGGTGGTCAGCTAACAACAACAACCGAAGTTGAAAACTGGCCAGGCGATGCCGATGATTTAACCGGCCCAGATTTAATGGTTCGTATGCAAAAGCATGCTGAGAAATTCGATACTGAAATTATTTTCGATCATATCGAAGAAGTTGATTTAAATACTCGCCCATTCAAATTGAAAGGTAGCAGCGAATATACCTGTGACGCCTTAATTATTTGTACTGGTGCTTCTGCCCAATACCTTGGTTTACCATCAGAAGAAGCGTTTATGGGTAAAGGTGTATCAGCTTGCGCTACTTGTGACGGCTTTTTCTACCGTAACCAAAAAGTAGCGGTTGTTGGTGGTGGTAACACCGCCGTTGAAGAAGCGCTTTACCTAGCGAACATTGCCAGTGAAGTACACTTAATTCACCGTCGTGACACGTTCCGCTCTGAAAAAATACTAACCCAACGTTTAATGGATAAAGTGGAAAACGGCAATATCGTATTGCATTTAGATTGTACATTAGACGAAGTGCTTGGCGACAACATGGGCGTAACTGGTGTACGTTTAAAAGATACAAAATCGGATAGCACTGAAGAAATTGAAGTACAAGGCTGTTTTATTGCTATTGGTCACAAACCAAACACTGATATTTTCAAAGGCCAATTAGACATGAAAGATGGCTATTTAACCATTCAAAGTGGTACTAACGGTAATGCCACACAAACCAGTGTTGAAGGTGTATTTGCTGCTGGTGACGTAGCTGATCATATCTACCGTCAGGCAATTACTTCTGCTGGTGCCGGTTGTATGGCAGCATTAGATGCAGAGCGTTATTTAGACGCGAAGTAATTACCGCCTTATAGTTATTCGTTAATATGAGCCAAACTATTGCCTATTTAGAACCCGATAGTTTGGCTTTTCCCCCGTTAAGTCACGCATTGTCCGATCCTAATGGTCTACTTGCCATAGGTGGCGATTTATCCCCTGAACGTTTACTAACCGCATATGCCAATGGCATATTTCCTTGGTTTAGTGATGGCGACCCTATTATGTGGTGGTCACCTGATCCAAGAGCCATTATTCCAATAGATGCGATAAAAGTTAATCGAACATTACGAAAAGTGATTAACCGCGCGCAATTTGAAATTTCTATTAATAAGGCATTTGATCAAGTTATTTCACTTTGTGCAGATGCGCCGTTTCGGCTTGAAGAAACTTGGATATTGCCAGAAATGATCACAGCCTATCGCAATCTACATAAATTAGGCTTTGCGCACTCTATTGAAGTGTGGATGGATAAGGAGTTAGTGGGTGGCTTATATGGCATTGCCATTAATGGCTTTTTTAGTGGAGAGTCGATGTTTTATTCACAACCTAACGCCTCTAAACTAGCATTAGTCGCCTTAAGCAAACTATTAGCAACACAAAACATTCGTTTTATTGACTGTCAATTAATCAACCCTTTTTTAGCTGATATGGGTTGCATTGAAGTTAGCCGAACAGCTTTCGTCAAACATAAACAGTTAATGCAAACGATTAAATTAGCGGATAACTTTTGGCAACAAAGAGTCATTTCCATCAACGCTATTTAACTGAATATATATTTTTAAAGTAAAAGCTTTTGTCTAAGGGAACAATATTGGAGCAATTTAAACTAGGTATTAGCAAAGAATTTCCTTGCAATTATTTGCCTGATAAAAATGAGCGGCTGATAATTGTCATTGATGATCTAACCAAGCAAACTGATGATTACGATTATTTAATGCATCAAGGTTTTCGTCGTAGTGGTGACCAAGTTTATCGGCCACATTGCCGAACATGCAATCAATGTCAGTCAATTAGAGTATGCACAGATTTATTTAAGCCCACTAAAAGTCAAAAGCGCTTACTTAAGAAGAATCAACAATTTAGCACCTGCGTGACTGAGCACGCTAAACCTGAGTATTACTCACTCTTTGAGACCTATATCAATACTCTTCATAGTGATGGAGCCATGTATCCAGCCAGTGAGGAACAATACAATAACTTTATTTTTACCGATATTGCTAAACAACTTTTCCTAGAAATTTACGATGAAAACAAACTGATAAGTGTCGCGGTAACCGACGTATTACCTAATGCAATTTCAGCCATATACACTTTCTATCATCCAGCATATCGAAAGCAGGCATTAGGGATTTATTCTATTTTACAACAAATTGCATTAGCGAAGACCATGAAAAAGCCGTTTGTCTATTTGGGTTATCAAATTGATGAATGCCAAAAAATGAATTACAAAGCGAAGTTTTTCCCGCACCACAGATTAATCAACAATCAATGGCAGATAGTAAATAAATAGCTCCGGAGCTTTACTTTATCATCACAATTGGGCATGATCTGCGCAGCTTTAATTTCATGCACAATTTAGAGGTTTAACGCCCAATGGCGAAAGAAGAAAATATTGAAATGCAAGGTACGGTTTTAGATACCTTACCTAACACTATGTTCCGCGTTGAATTAGAAAATGGTCACGTGGTTACCGCACACATCTCTGGTAAAATGCGCAAAAACTATATTCGTATTTTAACCGGTGATAAAGTAACTGTAGAACTTACACCTTATGATTTATCTAAAGGTCGCATTATTTTCCGTGCAAGATAAAGCCTAAATATCTAATAAAAAAGCCCTGAGTTTTCAGGGCTTTTTTATTAATGCCGACCAATTAATCCTTCAATCAACCAGCAAACTAATTGAATTAGTGTTCAACCAACTCCTTTTTACTTTCTGTCTTGATCACTAGCGCATCTTGCTTAACGGTTACTTTAGCTACACCACCGTTAACTAGGTCACCAAATAATAGCTCATTAGCCAATGGCTTTTTCAGCTGCTCTTGGATCAATCTCGACATTGGGCGTGCGCCCATTGTTTTGTCGTAACCTTTTTCTGCAAGCCAAGCTTTAGCGCTAGAAGTTAACTCTAATGAAACCCCCTTCTCATCAAGTAATGCTTGTAACTCAACAATAAATTTATCAATGACTTGATTAATCACTTCATTGTCTAAATGGTTGAACCAAACAATATTATCTAAGCGGTTTCTAAATTCAGGTGAAAATACTCGATTTATTTCAGCCATTGCATCGAAACTATGGTCTTGTTGCTTAAAGCCGATTGATGTGCGTGTAGTTTCAGCAACGCCAGCATTGGTGGTCAGCACTAAAATTACGTTTCTAAAGTCAGCTTTCCGGCCGTTATTATCTGTTAGCGTGCCATGATCCATAACCTGCAATAAAATATTATAAACATCGGAATGTGCTTTCTCTATTTCATCAAGCAAGACAACGGCGTGCGGATGTTTAATTACGGCGTCAGTTAGCAAACCACCTTGTTCGTAACCAACATAACCAGGAGGCGCACCAATCAAGCGACTAACTGCATGCTTTTCCATGTACTCGGACATGTCATAACGAAGTAACTCTACACCCATTATTTTTGCGAGTTGCTGCGTAACTTCAGTTTTACCAACACCTGTTGGGCCTGCAAATAAAAATGAGCCAATTGGTTTAGTTTCATTACTTAAGCCTGCACGCGATAACCGAATAACGGCAGTTAATTCATCAATGGCTTTATCTTGACCAAATACCACCATTTTTAAATTACGATCGAGATTTTTGAGACTATCTTTCTCTGTACTAGAAACCGATTTTTCTGGGATCCTAGCCATTTTTGCAACAATAGATTCTATATCACTATTGTTAATCACTTTTTTACGCTTAGACGGGCTAAGTAACTGCTGTTTTGCACCTGCTTCATCAATAATATCGATGGCTTTGTCCGGCAAGAATCGTTCATTGATATATTTATCTGCCAACATTGCGGCAGCTTTTAGCGCTTTATTGGTGTAGCGAATACCGTGATGGCTTTCGTATTTATCTTTTAAGCCCTGTAGAATTTTTGTTGTATCATCAACACTAGGCTCAGCAATATCTATTTTCTGAAAACGTCTAGCTAACGCCCTATCTTTCTCGAAAATACTTTGGTATTCCTGATAGGTAGTAGAGCCTAAGCAACGTAACTTACCTGAAGACAATAGTGGTTTAATTAAGTTAGAAGCGTCCATCATACCACCAGAAGCAGCGCCAGCACCGATAATAGTATGAATTTCATCAATAAATAAGATGGCATTTTCTTCGCGTTCTAACTCTTTTAGCAAAGACTTAAAGCGTTTCTCAAAATCACCACGATATTTAGTTCCCGCAAGCAAGGCGCCCATATCCAGTGAGTAAATCACGCCATCTGCTAAAAATTCAGGCACTTTCCCTTCAACGATTAAAGCCGCAAGACCCTCTGCAATTGCGGTTTTACCAACCCCGGCTTCACCGACAAATAACGGGTTATTTTTTCGGCGACGGCTTAATACTTGTAGTGTGCGTTCTAATTCATCATCACGACCAATAAGCGGATCAATATTGCCTTTTACCGCTTCCTCATTAAGGTTAACTGCGAAGCTTTCTACAACTCTCGGCTCTTCGCTTTGTTGCTGCTCAATTTCTTCATGAGGCGCATTTTCTCCGCCCTGATCAATTTTTGAGATGCCATGAGAAATAAAGTTAACAATATCTAAACGGGTAATATCAGATTTTTTAAGAATATAAGCAGCTTGAGATTCTTGTTCACTGAAAATTGCAACAAGTACATTCGAGCCATTAACTTCATTTTTGCCTGAAGACTGGACATGAAATACTGCTCGCTGCAATACTCGTTGAAAGCCCAGCGTTGGTTGAGTTTCGCGATCTTCCTCACCTTCGGGAATAACAGGCGTTGTTTCACCAATAAAATCAATTAAACTTTTTCTAAGCTTAGGCATATCTGCACCACACGCTTTTAAGGCATCAAGCGCAGAAGGATTGTCAAGTAATGCAAGCAATAAATGCTCAACCGTCATAAATTCGTGACGAGAATCTTTGGCCTGACGGAAAGCCAAGTTTAACGAAATTTCTAAATCTTTATTAAGCATAGGTTACTCCTGCTTATTACAACCATGCATGACTACGCTTTTTCCATCGAACATTGCAGTGGGTGTTGATGTTCTGAAGCGAATCTTATTACCTGATCTACTTTTGTCTCTGCAATTTCTGCAGAATATGTGCCACAACGAGCTTTACCTTTATAATGGATCGTCAGCATTATTTCAGTGGCTTTCTCTGAGTCCATATTAAAAAACCTACGTAAAACTTCAATTACAAAATCCATCGGTGTGTAATCGTCGTTTAACAATACCACATGATATCGCGGTGGCTCATCAACTCGTTCTTCTAACAGTTCTCCTAGTTCATGTTGAGATTCTGTTAGCTCTTTCCAATTACTCATAAATTTATATTAGTCTCTACAGTTTATTTTTGCTGAATCTTTTTTCAAAATAAAAGATTAAAAAATTGTAAAAAAAATTGTAAACATCTTGACAATTATTCTACATAATCTACGATTTAGATTGTGGTCATTTTTTGGTCACAGCGTGTTTACGCACTTTTTTATAGGAAGCATACCTAAATTATACCGCATGATATAGAAGGAAGTAGATGTATGGCTCACGGTACAGTTAAATGGTTTAATAATGCAAAGGGGTTTGGCTTTATTCGCCCTGATGACGGTGGAGAAGATATATTTGCGCACTACTCTACGATTCAAATGGACGGATATCGGACATTGAAAGCTGGTCAAGACGTCAATTACGAACTAAATGAAGGCCCCAAAGGTCATCACGCAGCAAGTATTGTACCTATCGAACATGATTTAGACAATTAATGTACAGACACTGGTTTGTGACGCAATAAAAACACAGCAGTTGCTGTGTTTTTTATGGCTCAAACAAACTTGATAATTAGTTTAAGTGTTTAATAATCTCATCACCAAACTCTGAACATGACACTAACGTAGCGCCATCCATCAAGCGTTCAAAGTCATACGTAACCGTTTTAGCGGCAATGGCACCTGACATACCTTTAAGCATTAGATCTGCCGCTTCAGTCCAGCCCATATGCCTTAACATCATTTCAGCAGATAAAATTACTGAGCCAGGATTAACTTTATTTAAGCCAGCATATTTGGGCGCAGTACCATGAGTTGCTTCAAAAATAGCGATTTCATCACTAATGTTCGCACCAGGGGCAATACCAATACCGCCAACTTGAGCAGCCAGTGCATCCGACAAATAGTCACCATTTAAATTTAGTGTCGCAATAACACTGTATTCTTCTGGTCTTAACAACACTTGTTGTAACATAGCATCAGCAATAACATCTTTAATGATAATTTCTTTACCTGTTTTAGGGTTGGTTAAAGATAACCAAGGACCACCGTCCAGCAAATCTGCACCAAACTCATCATGAGCTAACTGGTAACCCCATTCTTTAAACGCTCCTTCAGTGTATTTCATAATATTGCCTTTATGCACCAAAGTGACTGAATCTCTGTCGTTGTCGATTGCATATTGAATGGCTTTACGTACTAAACGCTCTGTACCTTGTTTTGAGACCGGCTTAATACCAATACCACAATTTTCAGTGAAACGTATTGAACTTACGCCCATATCATTAGTTAAGAAATTAATTAACTTTGTTGCCTCATCAGTACCCGCTTTATATTCAATACCTGCATAGATATCTTCAGAGTTTTCTCTAAAAATCACCATATCAACGGCTTCTGGGTGTTTTACTGGGCTTGGAACACCGGTAAACCATTGCACTGGTCGCTGACATACGTACAAATCGAGTACTTGGCGTAACGCTACGTTTAATGAACGAATACCACCACCTACAGGTGTCGTTAGCGGGCCTTTAATGCCAACTTTGTATTCTTTAAACATTTCAAGTGTTTCTTCAGGCAGCCAAGTTTCTGAGTCGTATATTTCAGTCGCCTTCTCACCTGCATAGACTTCCATCCAATGAATTTTTTTACCGCCGCCATAAGCTATTTCGACCGCGGCATCGACAACTTTTTTCATAGGCGGTGTTACATCGACTCCTATACCATCACCTTCGATATAGGGAATAATTGGATTGTTTGGTACAGTTAATTGGCCATTAATTATTGTAATTTTTTGCCCGTCTTGTGGAATTTGTACTTTCGACATATGGCTTCCCCTTCTATGAATTAAGCCTAAAAACATTTTGGTATTAACCTACCCCTTAACCTAAACGAAAAGGAGCAAATACACTAACTTAATCAAGTTGATAACCAGTATAAGCTATATGAATAAAGGTTAGGCAAAATTTAAATTTAGACAAGGAAAAAGCGTGGTATTTTTCAAATAACCTGATTTCAATTCACCAATAGTTTTACATTAGTCATTAAAAAATTGACTCAAATAAATAGACTCGGCAATCGATTTATTACCCTCAAGGTTCGGATGGAAACCATCGCTTGCAAATAATTGATGATCGAGCTTCATATTTGTCGATAACAATTCAAAACTATCGGTAGTTCTTGCTAATTGCATACTTACTTTATTTAAGCGCATGCTTCGATAGCTCAGTACCCAAGAAAGTGGTGGCTTTAATAACGTAAAACCTGCAAAGTCAGGTATCGCCAATAAACAAACTTTACTTTTTGAGTAATGTGAATTTACTAGATTTATTAACTGCGTAAGCTGTTGGCGCCACTTTCTCGTAGAGATAAACCCTTTTGCATCGTTAACACCTATTGAAATAACAATGTGGCTATAGCGCTCACCTGTATTCGCTAGGAGTAGTTGATAAAGACCAGTTATGTTTAAACCGGACTTTGCAACAGTTGAAGTAGACACCCGACAGCCATATTGTTCAGTTATGCAATGATGTAACTGACCAGATAACGACGAATTTACCTCGTTAACACCAACTCCTGCGGCAACTGAATCTCCCGTAATAAGTAGCGAAATTTCTCGAGCTTTACTGTCAAGTTGTTGCGTGGCTTGGGAAGTCAAAGGTATGCCACTCATTGTTTCAGGTAGCCTTAGTGCAGACTTTCTCAGCCACCAACCTTGAGCTATCCAAGCGGGTGACGTCATTAAAATTAATAGCATTCTTAACCAATTCAATGCATTAACCTCATAAATCTAATGTATGTTACTGGTTAACACGTTAATACCAACAACAATAAATACCGCACCTAGTAGTTTGTTAATTAAATGCCCTGCTCGTTGATAGCCACTGTTTATAATAGGTCTACTGAGGAGTAACACTACGATCGCAAACCAAGCAAACTGAAGAATCATCATCCACACACCATATATCACCAACTCCCATAACGGCATGGTAGGCGATAAGATCATAGTAAATAATGCAACAAAATAAATGGGTGCTTTTGGGTTTAATGCATTACACAAGAAACCTTTAGTTATTAGCGCAACTACTGACATTTGCTTCGATTTAACACTTGAAGTGACAAGGCTATTTGTTTGAACCGATGACGATTTAACTGATTGATAACCTAAATAAATGAGATAAGCTCCACCTAAAAATTTAATTATTAACAACAAGACTTCAGAGCTGGCAATAACTGCTGCTAGCCCTAATGATGAATAGAAAATGTGTACAGACAGCCCCAAAGCAATGCCTATACTGGTTAAAATTCCAGCCTTTTTTCCACTGCTCAGGGTTTGCTGTGATACTAAAACAAAATCAGGGCCTGGAGATGCTGCGGCAAGCAAATGTACTGTTGTTATTAATAATAGCCCTTCAATTAATGTCAAAATCATTTACCTATATTTTAGTTTTATTTACGTTGCTTTTTTCAATTAGCTTTAACCGACAATTTTTAACCATTCAGTACTAGCAATAATCTTAGTGACAAATAATAATAATTATCATTTAAAAATAAGTTAGAGAATCGTATACTACCTGCACTTCCTAGATTGAGGATCAAAATATAATGACATTATGGGAACTTATCAAAGGTGAAAAAGCCCTTATTTCTCATCTATGTAACCAAATAGATAATAGCATTTCGATTAGATTAGTCGAAATGGGTTTTATCCCAGAACAAACGGTTACTTGCCTTCGTCACAGCCCATTTTCAGGGCCAGTAGTTATTCAAATAGGTGATTGTGTTTATTCACTTGAACAACAAGTCGCAGAAAAAATTTACCTATCTAACAAGTAGTAATTCATAAAATGAAAAAAGTATTATTAGTCGGCAAGCCTAATTGCGGAAAAAGCCTACTATTCAATCAATTAACTGGTTTGAGACAAAAAGTTGCCAACTACCCTGGTGTAACCGTTGAAATCAAATCAGGTACTATGGACAAGTACCAATTAGTCGACTTTCCAGGCACTTATTCATTGAATCCATTAACTAATGATGAACAAGTAGCGGTTGACCAACTAAAAAAGAATTTGCAAGACGAAGAAACGTCGCTGATTGTTTGTGTGCTAGATGCAACACGATTAGAGCGTTCTTTAGTGTTTGCATTACAGGTACAACAATTGGCATTAAAAGCCAATAAACAGGTAGTGTTTGCCTTAAACTTTATCGATGAACTTAGTCGCTTTGGTCACTATGTTAACACCAAAGAGCTAGCCGCAGATTTAGATGCACCTGTTTTTGCCGTATCAGCACGAGCTTTAGATGGTATTACAGAGTTTAAGCAAGGATTAATTAAGCTATTGGAAGCTGAAACAAGCACTGATTTGCCGACTCACCCCCCCCACAACCAAGACCCGATCAATTACAGCAGATTGTTGGCTAAAAAGTACGCTATCAATAAAGACATCGTACTTAAAAGCCAAAATAAAGTTGATGGTTTTATGCTTAATAGCATTTTCGGTACATTAGCATTTCTATCAATTATGTTTTTGCTATTCCAAAGTATTTTTACTTGGGCTGCACCTTTAATGGATGGTGTCGAATACTTGATAGGCGAGTTTGCAACTGTAGTTACGCAATTCACCGGTTCTGGCATTGTCACCGACTTTCTTAATGGTGCATTGTTTGGCGGGTTAGGCTCATTCCTAGTTTTCGTTCCGCAAATAATGATGCTAACGCTGATTATAGGTTTACTTGAAGACAGTGGTTATTTAGCCAGAGCTGCGCTAATTTGTCATAAGCCACTAAGTTATTTTGGCTTATCTGGCCGTAGCTTTATTCCATATCTTTCTGCACATGCTTGTGCTATCCCAGCAATAATGGCGGCAAGAACCATAGAATCACCACGTAAACGTTTGATTACTATGATGACCATTCCATTAATGTCGTGTTCGGCTCGCTTGCCAGTGTACGGTTTACTTATTGCAGTATTTATTCCAAGTAATTACCAAGTACTTGGTTTATTTAACGCGCAAGGCGTGGCATTTTTTGCTTTATATTTATTCGGCATTGTTATGGCGCTAGTGGTAAGTGCCCTACTGTCACGCTCAAAGTTAACATCATTAGAAACCTCTGAAATGCCATTTATTTTAGAGTTGCCAAGTTACCGTTTACCTCACTGGAAGCCGTTAACTTATCGCGTAGTAAATAGTGGCTGGCAATTTATAAAACGCGCTGCACCTATTATCTTTATTGTATCAGTAGTACTTTGGGTGCTTGGGTATTTCCCTTTAAATGCCGATCTTGAAAATTCATGGCTTGGCACTATCGGCCACTTTATTGAACCGATATTTGAACCGTTAGGTTTAGATTGGCGCTATGGCGTTGCTATATTAATGTCATTCTTAGCGCGTGAAGTATTTGTTGGTGCTTTAGGTACGCTTTATGGCATTGAAAATGGTGAAGAAAATATTGCCAGTTTAACTGAAAATATTTTAAACGACGGCCTAGCACTTAGCACAGGCATTGGCTTAATGGTATTTTATGTTGTGGCTTTACAGTGTGTGGCAACGGTTGCAACATTAAAAGGTGAAACTGGCAGCAATAAAATAGCTATCGGCTTATATGTTTTCTACGGGCTGCTAGCGTATTGTTTAGCACTATTGGCTAACCTAATTTTTTAGTTAAGCTTGTTATCTATTTTTAATAAAGTTTACTCTTTCAATTTACTTTTCCGCTTTACACTTTGACTAGCAACCATTGTGTAAAGCAAACGCTATATCAAGTCAAAATAGTTAATAAAAATTGACTTAGCTCAGCTGTCCCCAAGACGCCTATGCCATGATGGGCAATAGACAGCAATCTGTCATGATCATTCCATCAGCCAATGTTGTCTTGGTAAGGTTAGGCTGGACAAAGGGTGATTACCCAATGGCAGAAAATTACCTTCAGTTAATAACTTTATTAACAACTAACAAAAGCTAAAAAACATTAGATGTGTAATTAATATTTATAACTAAAAACATCTATTGCATTTCAATTCATTGATTTATTTATTGATGTAGAAAATAAACGTACAATACTTATTAAGCAATCAATAATTAGAAGTGTAAGTATATTATGGAGATGACGCACAAAAAATTTAATAAAGCGGTATTCCTACCATCAACACTCACTATTGCCGTGATCTTGTTAACCACACTGCTTTGGCCTCAACTTGCCGATACGACATTTAAAGCACTTCAAACAAATATTACCCAAAATGGCGGTTGGTTTTATGTACTAACCGTGGCGATTATTGTTGGCTTTGTCGTCTATTTAAGCCTTTCACGCTTTGGCGAAATAAAGTTAGGGCCAGATCATTCAACACCTGACTATAAGTTATCCACTTGGATTTCAATGCTGTTTGCCGCCGGAATGGGCATTGGCTTAATGTTTTTTGGTGTCGCTGAGCCCATCATGCATTATTTATCACCACCTACGGCAGAGAAAGAATCACTAGAGGCAATCAAAGAAGCAATGAAAATTACCTTCTTTCATTGGGGATTTCATGCTTGGGCGATTTACGCAATTGTCGCGTTAATTCTAGGGTATTTTAGTTACCGACAAGGCTTGCCATTAACCTTACGCTCAGCCCTGCACCCTATTATTGGTGACAAGATTTATGGCTGGCCGGGACATTTAGTCGATGTCTTTGCTGTAGTCGGTACAGTTTTTGGTGTCGCAACCTCGCTAGGCATAGGTGCTTCGCAAGTCAACGCTGGCCTGAACTATTTATTCTCAATAGATATTTCAAATACCAATCAATTGTTGGTTATTCTATCGATTACCTTTATTGCCTCGCTTTCGGTTGCAACTGGCTTAGATAAAGGCATTAAAATTTTATCTGAAATCAATATGGCATTGGCCATTGCCCTTTTAGCACTTATTTTCGTTTTAGGGCCAACTGTGTTTCTCCTGCAAGCGTATGTGCAAAATATTGGTGGTTACTTATCAGAAATAGTGTCAAACACCTTTAATTTGTTCGCCTATGAAAAGAAAAGCTGGATTGGTGGTTGGACAATATTCTACTGGGCATGGTGGCTTGCTTGGGCTCCTTTTGTCGGCTTGTTTATTGCGCGAATTTCCAAAGGTCGCACTATTAGAGAGTTTGTTTTAGGTGTATTAATTGTTCCCACTGCCTTTACCCTTCTTTGGATGACTATTTTTGGTAATGCCGCTATCTATCAACTTGTCGATCAGGGCTATGTTCGCCTTGCAGAGATGATTAACGAAAACTCATCGGTTGGCTTGTTTGTGTTTTTAGAAACACTGCCTTGGTCAACGTTACTGACGGGTTTGTCGGTCATTATGATCGTGATATTTTTCGTTACCTCATGTGACTCAGGCGCTATGGTTATCGACATGTTATGTTCCAATGGTCGTGACGATACTCCACTTTGGCAACGATTATTTTGGGCGGCAACCGTTGGCGTTGTTGCGGGTGCTTTAACGCTAGTTGGCGGGCTAGAAGCCTTACAAACCATGACAATTGCTAGTGCTTTGCCATTTAGTATGGTTTTACTAGTCGCTTGTTTTGGCTTAATGAAAGCATTACGCGTAGAAGCCGCGAAGCAAGATAGTTTACTGGTTAATGCCTTTAACAGTAATAGTTATGAAGACCCTAAAGACTGGCGCGAAAAACTCAGTAATATTTTATCAACACCAGATAAGCAAAATGTCGATAGCTATATTCAATCTACTGTTTCTAAAGCATTTAAAAAGGTACAACGTGAATTCGAAGATAACGGCATTAAGGTTGAAATAGCCACACCTGCTTCCGGCATTGAACTAAATGTCTTTCATGGTGATGAATATGACTTTATTTATGGGGTACATAAAAAACAACATATTCAACCTGACTTTAATCTAGATAGTCAAACACCAGCAAATGCAGCTGAACTAGAACCAGAAACCTATTATCGAGCCGAGGTTCATTTACTTGAAGGCGGCCAGGATTATGACATTATGGGCTGGTCAGAAACTGCGGTAATTAACGATATTATTGACCAATACCAGAAACATATGCATTTTCTACATTTACTCAGGGAATAGTAGATCTAGCGCATTTTGTCATTTGATTAGAGCAAGTGTGAAATAATCAGTCTTTTAACACTTGCTCTAGTTCATTTAGATACGGCTTATAATTTTTCCAATGCGCTAAGCCTTGTTTCGATATAGGTTGTCTAACCTGCTGTGCACTAGGCGTATGAATATTACGCTTCGTTTTATAAAACTCAATACACGCTTGTTCAAAAGGTAATTGGCAGTATTCAAGAATACGGCGTACTTCGGTTTCAAAATTATTTACCAATTCTTCGTGCTGAACACGTAAAATTTGGTTTGGTAAGACTTCATCCCAATGAGACATTAATCGTTGGTAATCTTTATAATATTGGCCAATATCAGCTAAGTCATAACTAAAGTCTTGTCCCTCTCCAAAGAGCTGTTTAAAACCGCTAAAGCAACAAGCCATTGGCGCTCTTCTAGCGTCAATAATTTTAGCATTGGGTAAAATAAGTTTAATTAAACCGATATGAATAAAGTTATTTGGCATTTTATCAATAAAAAACGGTGCGTTTTTGCGATAAGGCTTGGTATCGCGTAAATACATATCACCTAATTGTTTTAATTGTTCACTAGAAAGTTGCCATAGGTTTTTTGGGTATTCTGACTCACCACTGGCAATTCTCCCCCTAAGTTTAAGGGCAATGCCTAATATATTGTGAAGTTCCATGGTGCCATCAACCATGCTGTGAGAAGCCAAAATTTGTTCTATCAACGTAGAACCAGCTCTTGGTAATCCTAGGATAAAGATAGGATCACTCGCAGAATTACCCTGATTAGCTTTTTCGTTAAATAACGCCCTGCTGGTAAAGTTGATTTGCTGTTCAATCAACATCGTTGATTTAGTCGCATCATAGCCACTGCTCTGTTTTTTTAATTGATTGCCTTTAGCATAAAAGGTAAACGACGATTCAAATACTTTTCGGTCTTCATAGGCTTTACCTAGTGAAAAACAAATGTGTATTTGATCTTCAATGCTTATTCCTTGTCTATCTAACAAGGCCGCCATTTGTTTAAGTTCGCTATCTGAAAACTGATAAGTTTTGATATTGGCTAAACTCCAGTAAGCATCACCATGATCCTGTTTTATTTGGTAAGCTTGCTTATAAGCTTCTACAGCTTGTTGATAGTCTCCGGATGTTTTATGGGCATGACCAAGTTGCACATAAATTCCGGCTCGCTCAGGTGAGTTTTTTATAATATCTAAATATATTGCTTTACCGAGCTCTAGCTGATCTAAGTTAATGTAGCAATTGGCTAATGTAGCCTGCACTGTAACTTGAGTAGCGTTTTCTGGAGAAAACTTCTGTAAAAACGCTTCGGCCTGCGAAGCTGCTTGTTCAAATTTTCCGAGCCGATTCAACAAATTAATATAAAGCGCCTTGGCTTGTTCATTTTCTGGATGTAAATTTACACAGCTTTCTAATAAAAATTCAGCATCATCAAATACTTTTAGCTTTACACCAATCTCTGCCAATAAGCACATAGCATCTACTTGGTGCTTATTCTTTGCAAGAAAGTTACGGCACACCTGTTCAGCTTTAAAAAGCTTTCCTTCATACATTAGGTCCATTGCGCCTAATACAGTTCGAGGTAGCGCATTTAAAACAGTTAATTGTTGCGCTGCTTGCGGATAATTTGGATGGTTTTGCGCTTTAAACAATTCAACTATTTTTTGCCAAGCAGCAACTAATGCGGGGTTCATTTCTACCGCTTTATGAAAAGCGAGCAAGGCATTTTCAATGTTGTCTACTGCAAGCTCACAATAACCTAACTCTTGATATGCTCTACCATTGTTGGGCTGTATGTTTATTAACTCGTTTAGTACGTTAAACGCTTCATTGAGCTTATTTAAATACCGTAAAACCACCGCATTTAAATAGGTTAACTCCTGCTGCTCGTCACTTGTTAACTCAGGGTGCTGTAACTGCTGTGAAATTAATTTCTGCGCTTGGCTAAATTGGCCATTTTGTAGATGTGACTTTATATTTTTTATTGTTTGGGTCATTTTAAGGTTAAGTAAATAATAATTTGTACGAAGTTATTTAACTGAAAAGTGAAATAAAAAAGCAAGTTTTACAGTAATACCTGTAGAAAACTTGCTTTAATTTAACAACACCGCCGAATACTATAAGTCGTAAGAGAACCTAACACCAATAGTTCTAGGTCTATTAGTAACAACTTTTGGCGTAAACTGCTGCTCATCAATATAAAGCTCAGCCCTTTCATCAAAAGCGTTGTCAACATATAGCTCCGCTTTCCATTCGCCATCAGTAAAGCCAAAGGCTAAGTTAGTGATGGTATAGGCGTCGGCAACATAACGGCCACCAGCAAAAGCATTACCTTCACTATCGCTATAGGTTACCCCTTGGTATTGACCTGCAGGTATTTCCTGCTCAATCTTCAACCCTGTTCCCGTACCATAAACTAGTTTATGGGTATCTTCAGAAACATAGGCGTTGGCAAACATCCCAGATAGACGCTCGCCAGTGTATGAAATAGAGCCATTAACATACCCTTCCCAGCCGTTTGGTAGTTCGTAGTAGTACCTTGCCCTAATATTACCAGAAAAATCAGCAGAATAAGGCAGCTTGCTACCAACAGGTGCTGACAAGTTCTGCATTGTGCTATTAAGCTTAGTAATTTCGGTATTTAAAATGCTAAAAGCACCACTTATCATTAAATTACTGGTTGCTTGCCAGACAAAATCAGCATCTAGCCCTTTAATTTCAGCTGTACCAACATTGTCAGTGAAATAGAAAAAAGCGATATTAGTCGGATCAAAACGCGAGGTTTGCAAATCGTTTATTTCAGAGCTGTAGGCAGTCGCATTGAAACGAAGTGTTCTATCAAAGAAATCCCCTTTCATACCTACTTCATAGTTTTCAAGTTCATCGGTTAACGAATAAACAGGTATTCGATAGCCTTCAAACGCAGAGCCTGGTGTTTGGTTGCTTGCTAGCTGACCACCTGTACGAGCGGTAACTGGTGGACGGAAACCTTCAGAGTAATTAGCGAAAAACATCACGCTATCAGTTGCTTGCCAATTTAAAGAATACTTAAAAATAGTGTCATCAACGGTTAGTTTACCATCTGAGTCCAATAGGTTATTTTCAAGCTGCCCATTAGCGATTGCGTCTAATATTGCTTGGCCTTCTTCAGCACCAAAATAATCTAAAATATCCTGATCTGTGCCGCCTAATGCGCGAATACGTTTGGTAACGCCACCGTCATTTTGTGAGGTTGTTGCGCCGGTGAAAATATCTTCAATTTCATACCAGCGCGCCCCAATGCTAGCAGTTATAGTATCGGTTAAATCGTATTCAAACTGACCAAAAACAGCAATTTGATTAATTTCATGGGTAATGTCATTAACAAAGCTGGTTTCTTTGGCAAATGGCTTGCCACCATTATTCGTTCCTTCGCCAGTAACAATTACGCCATCAGGCCCCCAAACCCCATCGGGAAATTTACCTGAAGACCCTAATTGAAACGCGCCAACGGTGCCTAACTCTTGCTCATCATAGTAGATACCTGCGGTAACTCGCCATTGATTTTCTACTGGTGTGTTAAAGCGAATTTCCTGAGTGAAACGGTTAACGTCGGTATTTTCCTTATAATAACCGGTAGGATCATAACATTGCTGTTCTTCAGGAGCAGCCGCATAACTACAGGTGTAATAAGTAGCGAATACGCCACCATTGGTGTATCCGGTGTAGTCAACTGTTGCGTCTATTTCACGGTCTAAATAACCACCAGCGTATACAATATCAAGTTGGGCTAAGCGCCCTTCTAATGTCCATGTGGTTAAGCCAAAAGTGTCTTCATTCTTTTCCGGTACAAAGCGGCTGGTACTTTCTTCGTCGTCATACGATGGATCATAAGCAAACACACCTTCCGTCTCTAACGTTTGGGCTGTATGTTGAATAATAAATTGCCATTCATCATTAATTAAATACGACAAACCAAAACGTGCACCAGCGTATGTGGCACTATTAAAGTCTTCCTCGACAATAGTTGCATTACTTGGTGTAACACTAGGTGTATTCGCAGGATCGGCTAATTTTCCCCAGCCTGGTGCTATTCGATCTAAATGAATTGGGCTACCTATGTAGCCGCCTTCGCCCGCTTTATTTTCAACATTGTCAATCCAGCCGCCTTGATGGTCTGTATATGCCGCTACTCGAAATGCCAAATCGTCAGTTAACGGAAGGTTAAAATAGCCCTCAACCGCGTTGCTTAAATCACCGCCATTGGTAAAACCTGTATTAAGATCAAAGCCTGCTTCAACATCATAATGATTTGGTTTTTTAGAAATAATACGAACGGTACCTGCTTGTGAGCTAGCGCCAAAAAGCGTACCTTGCGGCCCGGGTAATACTTCCACTCGCTCAATATCTGTTGCATAAACATCAAGGTTACGTCCTTGCATGGATACTGGCTGTTCATCTAAATATATTGCTACTGAAGGCTGAAGCGCTTGCACAGAAGAAACCGCAATACCCGTTTGTGTGGTAGCAGCACCGCGAATATAAACTTCGTTTTGACCTGGGCCTGTCCCTTGAAAGACAACGTTAGGTAGGAATTCAACATAGTCTTGGAAATTATCAATGCCTAAATTGTCCATAGCACTACCACTTAATGCTGATACTGCTATGGGCACTTCTTGAATACTTTGAGCGCGTTTCGTTGCGGTTACTTCGATAGTTTCAATTTCATTTGCATTTTCAGCAAAAGCAGGAAGCGTCATGCTCCCTCCTAACGCCGTTAAAATAGCACTAGTGATGAGCTTACGTTCAAACATAGTTCTCCCTTTGAGCTTTATTATTAGTTAGTGATTATATGTCTACTAAATTTTTCACGTTTCATGTTTTATATTCTCATAAAAACATAAATAATAGTTAGATATGTAATTAATTTCATGAGTAAGCATTTAAATTTTTACTATATATTCATTATGTTAAATAGCCACACAAATACAAAGGTGACTACATTTTATATAGTAGTCGAATTATTCGATGTGTAAACACCATAAGCTATATTAGATAAAATCTTTATTAAAATGCTTTGAATAGGGGCTCTTAGAAATTATTAAATAATGTTATCGCTAAGCGTTATTAACTTAGCTTTTTTGAGAGACAAGCGGATTAGCGGGTATAAATAGAAAAGATAGGGCATTAGTTTTAAAATAAATTACAAGTGACTAATGCCTTACCTTAATAACTGAAGGATGTTTAAATAAGTTAATCGGTTACTTTATCTCTAACCAATGTCCTCTCCTTTAACCAATTGCTGGCTGCAATAAACGTTTAAAACTTAGCCATTAATTAAGAAATGTACACCAATACTAGCGGCATAACCGAGTACAATCACCCAGCTCCATTTTAAATGGCCTACAAAGGAATAAATACCTTTGGTTTGGCCCATTAACGCTACACCAGCTGCTGAACCAATAGACAACAAGCTACCACCAACGCCAGCAGTCATGGTTACTAATAACCATTGTTGTAAATCCATATTAGGGTGCATGCTAAGTACCGCAAAAACCACCGGAATATTATCAACAATAGCCGAAAGCACACCAACGGCGATATTGGCGTAAGTTGGGCTCCAGTTATTATATAAAAGCTCTGAGACCAAAGTTAAATATCCCATAAAACCTAGGCCGCCTACACACATCACCACGCCGTAGAAAAACAATAAAGTGTCCCATTCTGCACGGGCAATTTTGTCAAAAATATCGAACGGCACAATATTACCTAGCCGTTTTAGCGCTTTTTCATCTTTGGCAATTTGAGCCTTAGTACGCTTTTTATCTAGTGATCGCGGTAAACTTATTCGTAAATAAAAACCTAAAAATTTTAGATAACCTAAGCCTAACATCATGCCAAGCACTGGCGGCATATTAACAAAACTGTGACAAGCCACGGCCGTTGCTATCGTAACAACAAATAAAAAGATAATGCGTTTAGCACCGCGTTTTAGTTGAAAGTACTCATCTAATACCGGCTGAGATTTTGAATTGGATATAAAAAAACTCATGATTAGCGCTGGCACAAAAAAGTTAACAAACGATGGTACAAATAACACAAAAAATTGCTCGAATATAACCAAGCCTGCTTGCCAGATCATTAGCGTGGTAATATCGCCAAACGGGCTAAAAACGCCCCCAGCATTTGATGCAATAACAATATTAATACAAGCAATGTTAATGAACTTTTTATCGTTTGCTGCAACCTTTAACACAATGGCACACATCAACATTGCGGTGGTTAAGTTGTTGGCAAACGCCGAAATGGCAAAAGCCAACAAACCGGTTAACCAAAATAACGACCTTAAACTTAAGCCCTTCGATACCATCCAAATACGCAATGCATCAAACACCCCGCGCTCTTCCATGGCGTTGATATAGGCCATCGCAACAAGCAAGAACAGTAGTAGCTGGGCGTACTCTAATAAATTATGGTTAAACGCTTCTTCTGCCTCAAGCGGAATGCCGTTTTGGGTATAAACCCAGCCTATCATCAACCAAATAATACCGGCTGCAACAAGAACAGGTTTTGATTTTCGTAAATGTATAAAGTCTTCACCAATCACCAAAACATAAGCGAAAGTGAATAGCACTATGGCAATAATGCCAAACATAGATGATGTTAAATTTATTGAACCAGGCTCAGCCGCCCAAGACATCGCAGGAAATGTTAGTAAAGAAGTTAACAGCAGAAGTTTTTTCAGCATGATGGTTATTCTTTTAGTCAAACAATAAGAAAAGGTTACAGCTAAGAAATAGCCGCACGCATTTTACATATTTATTACAAACTTTAGTAACCTTATTTACATACTGATAAGTTATTAATGTATTCGGATTGGAATATAGAATTTAACTCGTTTAATGGAAGTGTAGAAGGTACACATAACTGCTAGATAATATTTAACACGCTTACGTAGCGGCCAACAGTTTTTGCAAATTAAAACTGAAGGCATTAAACGAAAAAAGCCCTAACATTTCTGCTAGGGCTTTCTTTTTGAATATGGCGGTGAGATAGGGATTCCTACTCACCTCAGAATAAAGCCAATTAACTCAGTCGGTTAACAATTGCTCAATATCGTAACAAATTTGTTGTGACAGATAAAGGTGACAATAAAGCTAACATATAGTTAGAAGGTGTTGGGACTATGACCTGACAAGTTCTTATAGACATTTAAAGTGTAGCTTTAAGAGAATAAGTTTTAACTTGAACTGCCAAATTTGATTTCTAGAGGTGAAAAAATCTAACAGTGAATAGCCAATCAGTGCCAAAAACGGAAGTTATTGAAAGTAACAATTGTTATTTATTTGTCTCAATCTCTACTAAGTGTTAGATATTGCAGAATGAAGTACTTAGTTTGCGAAAGTAAATTTACCTTTGCCGCTGCGCTTTGACTCATACATAGCTTTATCTGCGGCAATTATTAGGTCTTTTATATCTTTGTATTCGATAGCAGAATTTACAATGCCGATGCTTGCTCCAATTTTAATTGAATTCCCATCTAAAATTATCGGTTCGGATAATTCTTTATTTATCCTATTAGCAATGTCTATGGCGCATTTTTTTTCACCTACATTGCGAACTAATAAAACAAACTCATCTCCAGCATAACGGGCTGCAATATCATTGTTTCTAATAAGAGATTTTAATATAGAAGATACTTCTTTTAGTAGCATATCTCCGTATTGATGTCCTAATGTATCATTTACAGATTTAAAACCATCTAGATCAATAAACATTAAACTAAATCTTTGATTGGTATCTTGTAAAAAGTCAGTATTCACTCGTTTTAAAAAATCATTAAAAAATGCTCTGTTTGGCAGGCCAGTTAGCACATCATGGTTAGCAGAATATTCAAGAGCATCTTTGTATGCTTGCTCATTTATGTATTCATCTCTTCGCATAATAGCAGTAGATATATGCTGAGCCACAAAAGTTAATAGCTCACTATCATGCTCAGTAAAAAGATAGTCAGGATTATAACTTTGTAGCACTATTGCACCTTTAACTTTGTCCTTATGAATTAATGGAACACCCAACCAAGACTTGTCCATGTCACTGGGTTTAACAGTAATGCCTTGCTCATATAATTCTAATTGTTGTTCCTTAGTTAGTAGTACACTACGACCACTTCTAATAACAAGTTCGGTATAACCATTACTTAACTTCTTAGGTATATAACGGCTTTCTTCTGCCTTATTTTCATCTTTGAAATAAGGAAATGACAATAAATCACTCTCATCGCAATATTGTGCGATGAAAAAGTTGTTTGTCTTGATAACGCTGCAAACAATTTGATGAATTCTTTCAAAGAAAACACTTTCTGTTAGTATCGAGTTAAATGTTAGCTCAGATATTTGGTATGCGGCACTCAATAATGCTTCAGAATTGGCTTTACCAGAAATTTCCTGTTTAAGTGCATTTATTTCATTTTGTAATTCTAATTTGCCCATAGAGTAGGCTTTATTCGCAATAATGAGCGCATCTTCAATGCTTATATTGTTTTCAATTAAAGGTAGGAATTTATCACCACTTTTATCGACTAAAGCACCTTTTTCTGTGGAATAAGAGAAGTTATCTTGCATGAATTTTTATTACTAGATTTCTATAAAGCTTTTAGCTTGAGCATATAGGATTTAAAGATACCTAAGTTACAAAATTACTGCAAACAAGTACGCTTTTGAAGTTTGAATCACATATTTTTTATATTTTCAAAGGTCCGTTCCTCGCTCACAGTCGAACGTCGCATATGTGCCAATAGCGGACGATGGTAACGCCCCATTCAGGAGATTTTAATTGTTGGCTAAAATAACGAACGTAGTGAGGAAAGCCAAATGTTAAAAGTCCCGCACTGCAATGGCTTGTTAAGTTTCGTTTGCCATACGTTTACAAGCTCTGCCTGTAAATTCAAATAGATCTTCAATTTTTTCTGGTTGAATATCTAAGTTTCTATAAGCAGTCACAAATTCGTCAAGGGTTAATGGTGAAAAGTCAATATCCTCAGTTCCCCGAGAAAATGGAAAAGTTTTATTAACTAGAGCTTGTAACTTACCTAGACAAAATATTTTACTCATAATATTTGCTGGTATTTGTACCATATGACTTTCAGGGTTAAATTCCTCGAACACACTGTTTAACCTTGCATCATGTACTTGTAATTGAGATAAAATATCCGCTAAGTGTTCGCCTACATTGGGCGGAGCCGAATGGATACATTGGCGAAAGACACTTTTATAATCTCTAGGCAAAACTGGTAGAGCACTATTAAGTTGTGTTCTACACCGATCACTATTATCACTTGCTCTTTTATAAGCTTCAGTATACAAAATTGCACTTTTTTTAAAGTAGGATGTCAGTTCACTTAAGGCTTCAGGCAAGAATGCTTTAGCCGCAACAAACTCTCTTTCTCTTTGTTTTTCTGCATTATAACGGGCAATAGAAAAAGCAATTAAGCTAGAAGCGAATGCAAGAAAACCAACATTAAGAGATTGCCAAGAATTCCAAACTTTTAATGCCGCATTCCAGCCACCATAAAAGAAAGGGTTTATAAACATGAAATAAATGTAAGCCGCTATTGGAAGCGGTAATATAAACTTTGACAGTAAGAGCCAATGTCTTTTTTTGATAAGAAACTCCATATCGTGATATTCAACCTTTGGAAACATAACGAATGATATGGACTCCCCACTCGGCATCTATCGCAAGCGAATGTGCCATAGTGAAGTTGATAAAGAGCTTCAATTGAGGAGAGTCCATATGTCACTAATTAAAGCAATTGGCATCGATTTAGCCAAATCTGTGTTTAGTATCCACGGTGTTGATAAACATGACAAGTGTAAACTTCGTAAAACTATTAAGCGAAACAAGCTGTTAGCTGAAATCGCCAAGCTCGAACCTTGTATCATCGGTATGGAAGCGTGCTCAGGGGCTCACTATTGGGCAAGAGAGTTTACTAAGCTTGGCCATGATGTTCGTATCATGGCGTCTAAATTTGTTATTCCTTATCGCCAAAATGAGAAGAACGATGCCAATGATGCTGAGGCAATTTGCGAAGCGGTTACCCGTCCTAAAACACGCTTCGTCAGTATCAAAAGCGAAGAGCAACAAGCAGTGCTTTGTTTGCACCGTATTCGCCAAGGCGCGATTAAAGATAGAACGGCACTAATTAACAGACTTCGCGGATTACTAGCTGAGTTTGGTATTGTTATGCCTAAAGGTCGCTACCCTGCACAACATGCTATTACGGGTATTTTAGAAGATGGAGAAAACGGTCTACCGTTTCTCGCTAGAGAATTACTACATGACTTGTGGCAAAGCATTAAATGTTTAAATCAAGACATCCTTAAGCATGATAGAAAGCTTTATCAATTAGCGAATCAAATGACGGCAGCTAAACGTTTAATGAGTATACCTGGTGTTGGTGAAATCACAGCAACGGCTGTAGTTGCTACCGTCAGCGAAGCCAAAGATTTCGAAACCTCTCGTGCATTTAGTGCGTGGATTGGTTTAGTCCCTAAGCAATATTCGACAGGTGGCCAAGTGAAACTAGGGCGAATCAGTAAGCGGGGTGAAAAGCATATTCGCACGTCACTGATTCATGGTGCTAGAGCGGTTATCGCCAATTGCAAACACAAAACAGACAGAACGAGTTTGTGGGTGAAAGAGCTCATCGAACGACGAGGTTTTAAACGCGCCACGGTAGCCTTAGCAGCTAAAAATGCACGATTGATATGGGCATTACTACACAGTGAAAAAGAATATCAGGTTGATTATGTAAAATAGAAAAAGGTTAAACCAAACGGTTAACCCCACCGAGTCTTAGCTTTAGCAATTGACGATAACACGGTCAGACCGAGAGCATAAAAGCCTGTTTAGTCGGGAAGAGATAACAACTCTGTCTAACGAATGAGGCATTGCTCAAGCGCAAATCATCAGGGCGATAGCACAAGCTGTTACGGCAGCAAGCTAGTAAACGCCGAATGTAGAGCTGCTGTCAGATCTTCTTGTTGTCAGAGAACGCTATTGCTTGACAAAGGGGAGTCCATGTAGCCTCATTAAGAGGAAATTTATAGTTGGCTAAAATGTTGAACGCAGTGAAAACAGCCAACTGTAAATTTTCCTGCTTAAATGACTTGTTATATTGCCTTAACCACTACGCTTGAACAAACTAGATATACCGTACGCAATTGCAATAAAAACAAACATCACCTCGTGATTTCCAGTTTTCTCAGCCCAACTTATTACTTTGCGTTCATCTTTGATAAAGCACGGATAGAATAAAAGCATTCCCACAATAAAGAAAATCGCACTCGCAATGCTAGCGATCACCTCATTATTTTCTTTGTGAGATAATACGAAGAAACTAGTCAATAACGACATAAGGGCTAATTCAATAAATAGGATTTTCGAAACACGAACGTCAAGTTTTTTACTTTTCTTCAAGTTTTTCACCACACTATAACTTGGCAATATAACACCCCACTAAGGGGCAGTAATACGTAGGCTAAAATTAGGAGCGAAGCGACAGAGCCTACGTGTTACTGTCCCAACGAGCGAAGCGAGAGCCTTGAGTGGCTTGTTATATGCTAATTACTCTGTTTTTTAGCGTTTTCTTGTTTCATTTTTTCTATTGTACCGTTACGTAACATATCTCGATAAGCCTCATCTCGCTCGACTGGTTCAGGGATATAAGCCTCTTCAACCAATAACTGTTTTATTGGAACAGGTTGCAATACTGATTGCTTATCTTTGTTTTCAACGATTTGCCACATACGACCTGTGTGAGTGTCTAATAAATATTGATCAGATCTGAAACTACTAACTTGACCGAAAACAAACCTACCATTTTCGGAACCTAATACTTTGTGTTGGGGTGGAATAACCTCGACAGGTTGATTTGCGTGAGCAAGACAAGAAATAAAGAATGATGAGGATATTATAAGATTTTTCAACGCTTTCTCCTTAGCATATAACAATTTAATAGTGCGCAAATTGCGCATATTTCTGATTTGCAATCGCGCACTTTTCTGAATTGGTTTGTTTTAACAAAGTTGATAACTTGTTGCCAGCATTATTAAAAATATACGTTGCTAATTTTTTGAAAAGGACAAAAGTGCGCAAATTGCTCATTTTCCTGAATATGGGAGAACTTCGTTGGTCCTGGATATAAAACAGTATCCAAAAGTAAATATTCAATGTCCGTAAATCACAGCTAATAACTGCCTGTCAGATGAAATCCAAAATAACTAGCTAGTTAGTAAACTGAAATAAATAAAAAGTATGTTCATTCGTTATATATAATTGTATCACTAGCGTCATTACTTATCGTAATCCGCTCAATGATGCTATTTTCCATTTTTTACTTATTTATCAAGTTAGTAATATTTACGTTCTTATATATATGTTTAGGGGCGGATGCGTCAGCATTACCGCCCCAGAGATTCATCAAGCGGCTTGTTTATTAAACTGCTCACGTTGTGATTCCAACTGCTTTAGCTTCCCTCTATAAAAAAGGAGGGGGGATAATTGGAACATTCCAGAATCTAGTTTACGAATATGGCCGTATTTGACCAATTGGCTGATGATATTACGCAAGGTAGCTAAGGATAAACCCAAGTCCTTTGCCAAGCTTTTACGTCGAGCGGTGGAAATATCAATTTCCCCCGTATCAAACTCAATTTCACAGGATAATGCCAACAATACAAGTAGTTGGTTGGCTGTTAAGCCTTTTAGCGCTGAAATATGCCCAAAAAACATCGCATATTGAATCTTAACTTTCTTTCGAATAACTCGCGCCTCCTTTTCAACAGACTCGATAAATTCGCCAGTTTCACGGTCAATACGAGTTGTAATGGTTTTTGATTCAATAGTTGTAGACATCCTACTCTCCTTGTCTTTCATTAGTGGCTTCATTGCCAACAAAAGCATTTTAACACATTGATTTAATGATGTTTTTCAAAAAACAATTATGTACAACAATAAAACAAAGCGTTTGTTGTGCTTTTTTTATAACATCTTGTTTTTCTGTTAAATTTATTTTCATACTTTCGAACTGTTTGGTCATGTTTTATACAGGTTTAAATAGCACCTATTCAATTCCGAATAATATTTAACCGACAACAGGTCGAGAAACATAAATTCTGTTAATATCAATCAAAGAAAGCATTAATGTTATTTATAGGGAGGTGGCATGGAAGTTGTCATTTTTAATATTACGATTGCAGAACAAGAAAGTTACTGTGTAAACGATTTAAATTTAAATCGTAGTGAAAAAGTTCGCCTACTCTTTAAGGACAAATTGAGTTGTTACCTCACCACCCTTGCCCCCGTTCACGTCAAATTTGACCATGATTCAAAAAAGGCTGTTAATTCAAACTGCTTCCCTGCAATAGCAATTGATGAAAGCAAAGCAGCTATGCTTATGTATGGACGCATCAAAGCAGATGGTTGGATACAGGTAGGTAAATCAGATTCTGATGATGTATATCGAGTACATGTGTCGCTTGAAGTAAGGAAGAAACACAGAAAAGTGCCAGAGATAAAGGAACGGACTACTTCTGAGGATACGCAATCTTTGATAGAACGGGCGAATATCCAACTAGCTCAAAGTCACAGGAAATTATGATGAACAAATTGCCTTTTGCTATTTTACGTGCAGGTAAAATTAAGTCATTTGGTGAGCTAGCAGCCATGCAATCGCATTGTTTACGTACTCGGCCTACACCTAATGCAAATGCAAAATATACACACCTAAATCGCACTTATGGAGCTGACGGTGATCTTTGTGAGGTCGTTAAGCAAATATTAACAACAAACAATGTAAAAATACGTAGAAATGGCGTATTAGCTATTGAACTCGTACTATCATTTTCGCCTGAGTTTATAAAAAATGAAGACGGTAGTTTAAAAAGTGATGCTAATGCACTGTATAGGCGCTGGAGAAAGCTTACACAGCAGTGGTTAGCAGAGAGATTTGGCACGAACCACATCAGAACTTTCGAACATTTTGATGAACAATCTCCGCACTTTCACGCGATTATCATACCGCTCGAAAAACGTACAAATAAAGCTGGAGATGTCATTCACAAATTGAATGCTAGAGGGATAACCGGTGGCAGAGATAAATTACAAGCACTACAAACAAGTTATGCTACCGCCGTATCTTCTGTAGGTTTAAAAAGAGGAGTTAAAGGGTCTACTGCTAAACATACCACCGTGAAGCAGTACTATGCTGCGCTTAAACAATCTAATCAATTATGTAAACAAACAGGCTTAACTCCCCCAACCTCAAACCCACTTTCCTTCAATCATTGGCAATATGTTGTATCAAAATTGGCAAAATCTTTGGATGAGTCACATGAGTCAGAGCTTATGGCATTAAGAAACATTATCGCCGAACTTGTTGAAACCAACTCTCGACTCAACGAAGCGTTATCTCGTCAAAACCGCCCTCATATACGCTAGAAGCGTTTACGAACGGACAATTTAGCTTGCGTAATAATTGTGTAGTGAGTACACATTTTTACTACACATCAACATTTGCTGTGGACTAGATAGTGTACATAAAAAAGCGCTGAAAACAGCGCCTTTTAAGTTAAGGTGTTCTTGGCTAATAGTCTAGCTTTTCAATTACATCTTTAAGAACCTGAATATCAGTCGTCACCTGTGAGCCATAAATACCAAATGTAACATCTGTATCACCTAAATGGCCTAGCAATTGCCTGACGATGTATGCCTGCTCTCCTGCTCTTTTGTAAAACGATGCAACTGTTGTTCGAAAGCAATGAAAATCAACCATTAATTTTTCATGATAAAGCTCTTCTTTATCAACACCCACTTTCCGCAATAAGGTTCGGTTAAACCAACGACTAACTGGCACTCCAAAACCATCTTGGCTACTTTTCTGCTTCTTTGCGTAAACCTGTGAAAATAAGTACTTTTGATCATCGGCCTTTCTTTCATTCACAAAGTCAATGAAACCAGCTTCGATCAAACGGGAATGGATTGGAACAATTCGTAATGACGTCCAATTTTTCACATTATGAATTGAGGTTTCCCCAAGGGTAATAACCCAAATTCCTTGAAACTTGGTCACGTTGTGTACATAAAGCGAAGCAATTTCACTAAGGCGCATCCCAGTGTACATTGCAATCTTGGGAATCCAACGAATATCTTCACGTATGCCAGGTGCTTCTCGCGCGTCAGTAACTTGGTAATGCCAAATACGGCTTAACTCTTCATTAGTGTATGGTCGTCGATGAGCACGAGTGTTTTTGCTCGATTTTAGACGAAGCCCCTTAAATGGGTTGGTAACTAAGCCTTTCTCCTTATTCACCACCCAATCACAGAAAGTTGAAAAGTTAACCATGTAACGATTTACCGTTTTAACGGCCAACGGTTTAATTTGGCTGCAATTCTTCGTATGATTGGCCGGTAGCAATTGTAGCTCCTCAAAAACATCAACCGCTGTCGAGCGTTTAAGTTTTCGAATATCAAAGCTTTCTCCAAGTGTAGCCATAAGAAATTTGAACGAAATCTCATAATGAGTAATTGTTGCTGCTTTCACCTCACGTTGCTTTTGCATTAAAAAGCGTTCAATTAATGCATCAAGGCGATAATTTTCTGGGGTTTCTTGAACTTGAGCATCATTTGCTGCCGATAATGTGTTATCAAGGTTTGCGACGCCCCCAAGTGAAGACAAAAACTTCTTGCCCGATAATAACATTGAGCTAAAAACTTCGCGAAGTTTCATCCCTGATGATTGAGTTTCAAGTTGCTCAGTTTGTAACTGATTTGCTGTGTTGCACATCCTATGCATCTCCATTCCATATTTTACAACTAACGCAAGTATTTGCGCTTCTTCCTTATTCGCCGTGCCTAAACTAGCAACGAAATGCGAACGAAGAGGATGATAGCCGATTTTTTAAGTTGGGAGGTTCGTAATCGAAAAAAATAATTCTTGGAAGCGGGATACTGGTACAGATAGTTAGGATACTTACTCATAAGCTTAGCCTTAATAAGTGACTAAGCAATGTGGCAGAGTTGAGGTTCTGGTATGCCAGAAACGAAAAAGCCCTGTTAATACAGGGCTTTATCTTAATATGGCGGTGAGATAGGGATTTGAACCCTAGATGGGCTACAAACCCATGCCGGTTTTCAAGACCGGTGCTTTCGACCACTCAGCCATCTCACCAATTGTTACCGCATCTGTGGGAACGGTGCGAATATTAATGATTGATGACTTTTTTGTAAAGCACTTATTTAGGAAAAATAGCGTTTTGCCGTTTAAACGGTGAATATTCACTCAACCGTGTATAACTAATAGCCAACTCTCGAAAATTTATATCCTTTACAATGAAACATTAATCTAAGCCGAGCTTACAAAGTAAAGTCCAAAAACATTAGTTTGTTTAATTTACCAACAATTACCGTGACAAATTGTCGCAGTTGCTTTGTTTTGTTTTGCCAGCATTTAAAAAACTCATAACAATCCAGTTACTTAACAAAAATTATAAAAATTAACTGTCGATTTTATGAAGTTTGAATTATCTAAAATTTGTAAAGCATTAACCAACACCAACACCAGAACTAACACTATTACTTTTTCGTTATTGTTAGTGCCTTTTGCAGCATTAAGTAACAACAATATTAACTTAGATACCATTGAACATATTGAAGTTCGTGCAACTAACCAAACAGCTAACATAATGTCAGTCGAACGGGATAAATTTACTCAGCCAGATATAGCTACTATGCTACAAACCATTCCCGGCGCGGCAATTAATCGTAATGGCGCCCTAACTGGTATTGTGCAATATCGCGGTTTATATGGTGATCGCATAGCGACAACCGTTGGCGGCCAAACATTTATTGGCGCTGGCCCTAATGCTATGGATACTCCACTAAGTTATAGCCCAAGCATTATTACCGAAGCCATAGAAGTTTCTAGAGGTATTGCTCCTGTCGCTATGGGCATTGAAACTCTTGGCGGCGCGGTTAATACCCAACTAAGCCAAGCAAACTTTAACGATGACGGTACAGTAGCTGCTGGACGAGTATTAACCGGTTACCGCACGGTTAATAATGCTAAAAACCTTGCCGCTAAAGTTAATATTGCTCGCGAACAAATCGCAGGGTTAATTTATTTTGATAGCAATAGCGCTGATGATTATCAATCTGGCGATGGTAATACCGTTAAGCCTACTGCTTATCATAAAACGCAAGCAGGTTTTAACTCTCGCGTGAAACTTGGCCAAAATGACTATTCATTAAGTTATCATTATACCGACAGCCATGATTCTGGCACGCCAGCATTGCCGATGAATATTACCTATGTTTACGGTAATAAAGTCAATTTAGCAGGACAGCACCAAGTAACTAACGGTCAATTTAATTGGCAATTAGGCTATTTTAATTCTGATCATGAAATGGATAACTTTAACCTTCGCCAGCAAAACGTGCTTGCGAACTATCGCCGAAACAACACTGACACCGAAAATATTGATTTTAAACTACATTGGCAAAGTAACGATGAACTTTGGCTAGCTGGCATTGATGGTTATCAATCAACGCATAACGCTACGATTACCAACCCAAACAACGCAATGTTTAATGTGGTTAATTTTAATAATGTCCAAGACGAAAAAAACAGTGCCTTTGTGCAATGGCAGCCCAAGTTTGATCAGCACCAAGTAATGCTAGGCGCTAGGGTTAAATATATCAGCGCTGATGCTGATGAAGTAAATCATCATATGGCAATGATGAACCCGATGATTGGTCGATTAGTGAATCAATTCAACAACTCAGATCGTCACCAAACTGACACTAATTTTGATCTAATGGCAAACTGGCGTTACTCGTTAAACCAAGCTTTACAGTTTGATGTAACACTTGGGTTAAAACAACGAGCACCGTCTTATCAAGAGCGCTATTTATGGTTGCCAATGGAAGCTACCGGCGGACTTGCTGACGGCAACACATACGTTGGTAATGCTGAGTTAAAAGCAGAAACCGCCAAGCAAATAAACCTAGGCCTTGCTTATCAAGGTAAATCCTTAGCATTCAGTGCTGACACTTACTTCCAACAAATCGATGATTATATTCAAGCTGTACCAAATACGGATATGACAATTAGCATGATCGCCAGCATGATGAACTCAGATTTGGTATTAAACTTTGCCAATGTTGAAGCTCAATTATATGGTGTTGATGGCGAGTTCACTTATCAATTAAATCAGTACTGGCAAGTACATGGCTATGCAAGCTATGTGCGTGGTAAGCGTGATGATATTAATGACAACCTATATCGTATTACCCCAGCCAATGCTGGTTTAACGCTGAGCTATTTATCGGATAAATGGCAAGCCAATATCGTTACTCGCGTTGTCGCCAAACAGCATGATATTGCCAAACTTAACCGAGAGCAAAAAACTTCTGGCTATGGCTTGCTTGCCATGTCATTGACTTACGATATTAACGCTGAATTGCTTGTTCAGGCAGGTATAGATAATTTACTCGACAGAGAATACGTAAGCCACTTAGCAGGTTATAACCGAGTAACAAGCAATGGTTACCCGCTAATGTCTCGCTTGCCTCAGGAAGGTCGAAACTTCTGGCTTAGCATGAATTATCAATTTTAACTTCAGTTTTGGTTTTGGTTTTAGGGGCTAGTTTCTTAAATTTGAATTAGCAAACTACTTAAAACGGCTTCATTTCCGCAGACGTTGCCTAAAAGCAACATTTACCCTTGCCCTAGTCTTGGTCTTTATTTACAAAGGCCAAGCTAGGGCGTTTTTTTAGCTTACGCTGCAACGTTCGTCTATGCATTGATAGCTGCCGTGCTGCGGCTGAAATATTGCCATCGTTCACTTTGAGTACCTGATTGATATGTTCCCATTCAACTTGCTCAGGTGAAAGCACAGGCTCTTGATTTAGCTCAATATCTGTCTGTTTTTCACCATTTAAGGTAATTAGTAAGGTTTGGGTATCAACCGGTTTAGCCAAATAGTCATCTGCCCCCAGTTTCATCGCCTGTACTGCGGTTGCAATACTCGCGTACCCGGTTAACAAGATGATTTTTACCGCTGGCCTACTCGCCTTTAATAATGGGATAAGCGTTAGGCCACTTTCGCCATCTAAATACATATCTAATAAAATTGCATCTGGCTGAAAACTTTTACACTTAAGCAGAGCTTCACTGGTATTTTCTGCAAGTTGACAAATAAGCTGATGTTTTTCCAATCGGCGTATTAAGATGGTACTAAAGCTATGATCGTCTTCAATGATCAGTAATTTCTTTTTCACCATGCTTAACACTTCCCACTAGCCATAGCGTCTGGCAAACATGGTAAACAAATGGTCACTGCTGCCCCATTAGCGCTTTGCGGCGATGTTGCTAATGCATCATTAATATTGTTTAACATTATTCGCCCATGGTTTCGCTCTAAGCTGGCATTGCTTAACATCAGTGCCATCCCAAAGCCCTGTTCACTGATCACCATATCGTTACCTAGCTCTGCAAAGCTCGCTGGTTGGAAACCTGCACCAAAATCGCGAATGGTAATATGCCATTCATCAGCAATTTTTTCGCTAACTAGATTCACCTGTTTACAGCTGGCTTTTTCACTTGCTGTTACCGCATTATTAATTATGTTTAAAATCGCTGGGATTAATGAACTGTCTGCTTCAACTAAACAGTTAACCTTTGTTGTACTGAATTCAAAATTAATCTCAGGGTAATATAACTGGCAATGACGAACAATTTGTTCAAATAGCGCATCACAATTTTTAGCGAGTAATTGATTGTGCTTGATCTGCTCAGTATTGGTTCGAAATTCAGCGAGCTTTTCTTGGCATCTAGTCAGTTGAGTGTCAAATTCAGTCAACAGCGCCAGTTCACTATCAATATTAGTTATACCAATGCTACTTGTATCGGGATTAGCTCTATCACTTAGACTTTCTGCTAATTCATCAATCAAAAGTCTTAATGTCGCGATAGGCGTAGCTATATCATGGGTGACTTGAGCTGAAGCGACACTTAGCGCAACGATACGCTCTTGTTTAAGTTGTTGCTCACGATATTTATTAATGACCTGTTGTTTTAAACGGTTTGCTTTAGCCATATGCGTGACCACAAACGCGACAACAGCAGAAGAAAACAAAAAGTTTACCCACATGCCAATAAAGTGCCCTTCCATATTTCCGTGCATAATGTGCATCGGCTGCGACCACAGCAATACGCTGTAAATTGATATTGCCGCCATCGTCAATATAAGAATGCCAGCTAATGGCAAACTCACAGCAGCAATAGCTATGGGTATTAGTAATAAAGAGACAAACGCATTGGTCGCGCCGCCACTGAAATACAGTAAAATGCCAAGGAAAAGAACATCTGCAATGAGTTGTATAAATAGGTATTTCGCTTTAATTTCTGATTTTTTTTGGTGATAAACCCAAGAACCAAAATTAAATAAAATCTCTTTAAATACAATAAGTAACAAAGTGGTAAGAGGTAACACATAACCAAGAATTAGGTTGACGAATAAGATCAGCACCAATTGAATAGCGATAGATACTGCTCTTAGGGCAAGAATTAACTGGATAGCATTTAACTGCCGAAAATAATCAGGCATAAGTGTTAGTTGTTAGTTGTTAGTTGTTAGTTGTTAGTTGTTAGTTGTTAGTTGTTAGATTTTAGGCTTTATATTTATGTGTAGACTTAAGTCTAGGCTTGGCTAGGAAAGTTGAAATGCCACACAATAAAGTCCCGTTAAACGTTTGGTAATCTAATGCACTTGGTTAAAAGCGTCCTTGCTATTAACTAAATTTTATTTAACTAATTTAACTAATTAATCAAATGAACTAACAACTTGGTCTATGCCACAGGTAATAACCCAAACATTTTCATAACCAATGCGTTGCAATTGCTCTGCAGCAAATGTTGCACGCGCACCGCTAGCACAATGGATAAAAATTGGTGTTTTTTCGTCGCTGTAAAGTTCTGGCATTTTGCTTTCTAAAATACCTCTTGGCACATTAACCGTACCTTTTGCCGCTTTGGCTTGATATTCAGCTGGTTCACGAACATCTAGCACAACACCACCAATTTCATGGTATTTTTCCTTTGCTTCAATAGCCGTTAGGGTTTGTAGACTAATGCGTGCTTCTGCCACTATTTCAGGAGTTTTCTTTAACATAACTACGTTTGAACCTTAGGCTTTTACCGCTTCTGCTTCAGTTTTTAAGCCAAGCTTTTTAAAGAAAATTGCGGCTGGGCAAAAACCAGTAAATGAAAATTGAAACATATTCGCGCCAATAAACGCGGTAAACCAAAAGAAGTTTGGATGTACCCAATACGTTAATGCTAATGAAAGCAAAACCATCACACCTGCAAAGCGAAATACCGCTCTTTCTACTGTTGTACCACTCATAACATACTCTCCTAAAAATCGATGTACTCTTTACTACTCACTTTCTACTTTTCTACTGCATTCACACTGAATAACTTGGTAAAAAGTAGCGGCTAATAACTAAACCTTGCTCGTAACCAAGCATTGGTATTTTTTTGATGTTGTCCCCAGAAACTATTGTCCTGATCGCCGAAGAAAAAGTTTCCGCCAACTGAAAAAGACCAAGCGTCACTGTATCGAAAACTCACCGACGGTTTTACGTAGCCGTCTTGATCGGTGGGCGACCAAAATAAAAACAATGAGCTCACTAACTTTTGCTGCATGGCCATATGCGTTAGGCGCAATGTCGCCATTTGCCGATATTCATCAACTTTGGGGGCTGTTTCAGGCAAATTTTGTTTGTAACCATCATAGTCATGAGTCTTTTCAATATAATATTGAACGCCTACGGTGAGGTTTTTGATAAATTCCTGCTCATAACCGACTAAAAAGCGGCTTTGATCATTAGGAATATTCGCTAAATTACCGCTGGCATCTTCAATGCTGTTGTATTTAGCAAACTCCATATTAAATAAGCCTGAAAACAACGTTTGGCGTAGACTCATGCCATAAGTATTTAACTTGGGAAAATAGGCCAAACCTTGTTCGGTAGCCCCCATAGGGCTTGTCCAATAGCCTTTATAGCCGTATGCCGCAAGCTCTCTACCGTCAATAGTGGTTTTTATTCGTAGTGAATAAGTTTCATTATCTTGGTTGACCACTGGGAAATGCTCTGGCGCAATCACATCGCCGGCAAATGGCGAATAAAACGAAAAACGCTCTCCGGTTAAGTAGTGATCACTGGTAAAACCTGGCGTATAACCAAAATCAAAGGTGATATTGTTGATATACCAACTTAAACGCAATGCATCCGACGGCACTTTTAAGAATTCATCGTCACGACCAGCAAAGAACGACTGCCAGTCTTTGGGAAACGTATCGTTTAGGAATATATAATCCCCCGTGCCCCAGGTCATAACCTGACGCCCAACTTTTACATCAAGGTTTTGCCATGGACTAAACGCGATATTTAACTCTCGCGTATCCCAAATCGACTTTTCAAGGACGTGATCGTAATAAAGATCGCCTGCAAACGAGAATTCAAATAGCTCATGGCTATAGTCAACATCTGCCCTTACCCGAAATTCAGATAAACTTTGCTGTTTTTGCGTGACATTATTTTGTAAAAATTGTCCGCGTGCCGCTTCAGCGAATCCTGAAAAACTCCACGGTGACACTTCGGTTTCAGCCCAATCATCACCCCAGTCATCAAATTCGCTTTCTTGGGCATAGGCAAATTGGGTTGTTGCCAGCGTAGCGCTAGCCAAAGCCATTACCAACGGAGATAACAATGCAGATAACGATGCCGATTTTTTAACGTTTCTTTTCATGTTTTTAGCCAAAAATCACTCAAGATTAATTTAACCAGCTTTTCGGCGGATTACGTAAACTACGCTCTGAAAACACGTCATCCGGCAAGCCAACATCGTATTTCACGTTCCGAAATTGCATTTCGGTATAACTGTTGTCAGATAATTGGGTAATTTTAGAATGCGTTACCGTTGGTATGCCCTGAACATCAGCAACTGACAATACCTTCATTTCGCGCATCGGCTTATCTTTGTTATCGTAATAAGTTACAGCCATTGGTAAAAATGTTTGCTTATCAATTTCTGCCAAGTAGTAGCTAAACTCTACTGTTGCTGGTGCTTTGGGCATACCTTTAATCATATAAAACGCATCGCTAGATTGGTTGTCAATTAGAGTGAAGTTATCTTCAGCTGGGTTGCGCCCAGAAACATCCTCATAATAAAAGTGAGAGCCAACAAACGACGTACGTTTATCACCAGCAGAAATACGCTTAACTAAATCTAGTGCAGGTAAATATAACCAACGATCATCGTCAGATTTTACTTTTTTCGCCACGCGAAACACCGTGTCTTTAACATCGGTTGGGCGCGAGAAAAACACCATCATGTCTTGATCGCCTAAATCCTCTTTATCTTTACGTAAGATATGAAATTGACGCATTTGCTTTTGACCACGGCTATCAACAATAACCATGCGTGCTTGCGCACTGCCGTCATCACCCGCGTAATATGACGCTAAGTTACTTTTCGAAATAATGTCATCAACGCTTAATTCTGCTGCATTGGCATTGAACACAACGCCTGACATGCCAAAAGCGGCGAATGTTAAGCTGGTTAATTTAACTAATTTGTTCATCAAATTTTCCTCTAATCTTTTGCAAAATAGCTTTAGCAATATTGCGTTTAGGAAGATTGCTCAGTTGAAAGTTCTGGCTTATCAATTAACGTCATCAATGCTGGTAATAGCACTAGTGTGACAAATGCTGATAACGCCATAATACTCGCTAAGAAAAAGCCGACCGTAATGTAAGGCACCAACGGCGACAACAATAACGGTGTAAAGCCGATGGCAATTACGATAGCGTTGCGCGAAATAGCACGGCTTGGCTCTTTGAACATTTCAATTAATGCTAAGCGCAAGCTGCCAAGCTCTTTTTCTAACTCGCGTGCACGTTGTAAAAAGTGGATGGCAAAATCGATAGACAAACCTAGAGTTAGTGCTGATAGCACTGCAATTGGCATATCATATGACTTACCGACCCAGCCGATTAAGCCATAAATCATCGAAATGGTGAAAGTTAGTGGCAGCATCGCTAGCACACCGTATTTAATCGATCTAAATAACAACACCATCATAATGAAAACAATAACAAAGCTAGACAATAAGCTGTTTAACATGCCGCTAACCATTGCATCTTGCCAAACAATATTTAGGTAAGATTTGCCAGCCCAATTAACCTCTACCGCCACAGGTGCAGGATGATAGATAAGGTAATCCTCTAACCACGCAACCACTTCAGTTGTATGTTGATTATCGCCACTGGTCATTTGCAACCAAATTAAACTTGAGCGGTAATCTTTAGAAACAAAGTGCCATAAATCTTGCGGACGATGTGATGATTGATATTGCAATAGCGTTTGAGCAACACCGTCGCTAGAGCTAGGAATAACGAAGTCTTGCTGCTCGCCTGATCGCAACTCTCGATTAACCGTTTTAACAATATCAGATAAGCTATTAGCTTTACCGACTAATCCAGTTTCAACTAAATCGTCTTGTAGTTGTGACATCCAGTTCAGCATTTTAGGCTGCATAAATAATTTTGATTGATTAATTTGCTGCTCGACCAAGCTAACCAGTTCGCTAATAGCGTCTTGTTGAGCATCTGGCGCGCTAAAACTTAAATCATCGAGTTGTACTAACAGTTCGTTGTTATAGCTAAGCTCGTTTGATTTTGCCTGTTCAATGGCTTTTTCTAATTCAGGGCTAATTAAGTCGGCATCTACTAACGGCTGAATTAGGCTAACGAACGAATGATTCAGTTCAGAATTATTGGTTTTGATTGAATCAAGTACTAACCAAACATCATAGGTACCAGCAAAGTGTTCGTTTAAAACTTTATCTGCTACGCGAATCTCATGATCTGCCTTAAACCAGTTTACCGGGTTATCATTAATCTCAATTCGGCGAATCCCCTCAACACTAACAATAAATAAGGCAATGAAAGCGAGTAAAATTAATTTAACGTTGTTACGAGCAAACTTTCCTAACTTTTCCAATGCACCGGCTAATACGCCTTTTTGTTCAATACGAACAATCGCTTCGTGTAAGTGCGACAATGTTTCATTCGACAGACGCGAAATATACGCAGGGATAAAGATTATGGTTAAGGCAAATGCTAATATAATGCCGCTACCGATAAAAGCACCAAATACTTTTACCGGAGGAATTGGCGTTAACATCAGTGAATAAAAACCAACTGCAGAGGTGATCGAGGTAAATAGCATTGGTTTATATAAATGCGACATCACCTTTTTTATCGTCGCTTTAACATCATCGCCTTGGCGATAATGTTCGGAAAATTCGGATAAAATATGAACCGAATCAACTACCGCAATAGGCATCAAGAAGATGGCGATCATTGATGACATAATATGTACAGTAAAACCCATACCTATTAATGTGCCCATGGTAATAATTACCGTCGACATCGCCACAATCATTGGCGCAATAATTAATGGAAAATTTCTAAAGAAATACCAAAGTAAAGCAAAAATCGCTAAGCCCGCTAGTGGTGCCGCTACGCCCATTTGCACAAACATTTCAACACCGAACTGGTCTTCAGCAACGGGTAAACCGGTAATATGAAATTCAAGCTCAGAATTTAAAGACTGAGTAAACTCACGCACTTGCTCGGCAATGCCATAACTTAAATCTTTTGAAACAATCGGCACATATATCGCCATTGCTTTATCGTCACCAGAAACTAGCGTGTTATCTAACATTGGAAGGCGTTTGACTGCAGTTTTTACTTCATCACTGGCTTGTTGCGTAGTTGGTGCTTGTTTCATAAGGTATTCAAAGCGAATACCTTGATTTTCACCATTAGCTGAAAGCTCTTGCTTGATATTATCAACCACATTTAATGCTAATAAGTCTTGCTTAATTACACCATCAAGTGACAAGATGAAGTTTGATACTTGATTAATATCTTGTAATTTTTCCGGCGTAAAAACGCTGTCCTTGCTCACCGCACCGATCACCACCATATCATGCATGTTGTAATCAGCCTTAGTTTGAGTATGAAATACTCTAGCCGGGGCATCATCACTGAGCATATTTTCGGGATCGGTATCAATTTGCAATAAAGGAAACATTGCAAGAGTGACAAGTACTAAAAGCCAAAGCGCACCATAAATCGCTTTAGGTTTTGTTAGGGCAAAATGTAAAATGGCAGAATAGTTCAAACTGACACCTATATTAGTTTGTGCTAAATTATATTTTTCTAATATAGATTATTATATTAGAATTGTCTAATATTAAATTATCTTTTATTAAGTGTAGGCGAAAAATCATGGAAATAAATGACGTAACCAATATGACTGAAAATGCAAAGCAAGCAGAAAAGCTTTTGAAGTCAATGAGTAATGAGTATCGCCTACTTATTCTTTGCCACTTGGGCGACGGTGAACTTTCGGTTGGCGAGCTAAATGAATTAATTGATATTAGCCAATCTGCGTTGTCGCAACACTTAGCTAAGTTAAGAAAAGAATCTTTGGTAGCAACGACACGCAAATCACAAACTATTTATTATCGTGTAGCGAATCCCGCTGCATTAAAAATTATTAGGGTGTTATACGAAGAAATTTGTGGTCAGTAATAGCGCTTTAATTACTATTTAAAAACGATATAGTAGCTAAAACCTCGCTATCTAAATCAAAATTAATTCAACATGAATAAGCACTGTCGGTGTCCTTGGCTCGATGAAACCAAAGAAGACTACGTACGTTATCACGATGAAGAATGGGGTGTTCCCGTTTTCGATGATACTAAGTTATTTGAATATTTAATCTTAGAATCTGCTCAAGCTGGGTTAAGTTGGTACACCATTTTAAAACGCCGCCAAGGCTATCGCGCCGCCTTTGCCAACTTTGAAGTAAACAAAGTAGCTGCATTTAACGAAAATGATGTTGAACGCTTGGTAAAAGATGAGCGAATTATTCGCCATAAAGGTAAAATTGAAGCGGCAATCAATAATGCAAAATGCTTTATTGAAATTCAAAAAGAATTTGGCAGTTTTGCTAATTATCAATGGCAATTTGTCAATCATCAAACAATCGTCAATACACCTGAAACATTGAAAGACTACGCTGCAACCTCACCTGAGTCAGATGCGTTTAGTAAAGATTTAAAAAAGCGGGGCTTTAAATTTGTTGGTTCTACCATTATTTACGCCCATATGCAGGCATGTGGCATGGTCAATGATCACGCGTTATCTTGTTACAAAAGAAAACAAATTATTGATCGTTTTGAACAGGTTTTACCGTAGTATTTTAAAAAACACCGTGTCATAATATGTCAAAATAAAGTAGATTAGGTCTTGAACTTAAGGTAACAGTCCTTATCTATATAAAAGTAAACAAGTTCATAGAGGAAAGTTTATGCAAACAAATATGAATCTAGGTGCTGCTAGTCAAAGTAGTGCTATTGAAATTAACAAGGTATTACGTAATACCTACATGTTGCTAGGTATGACACTAGCGTTCAGCGCGGTAACAGCGGGTATTTCAATGGCCATGAATTTATCGCACATTGCTGCTTTAGTAATGACGCTGGTCGCTTTTGGTTTACTATTTGTTGTTAACAAACAAGCAGATAAAGCAAATGGTATTTTCTGGATTTTTGCTTTTACCGGCTTAATGGGTGCGTCTTTAGGCCCAATGCTTAACATGTACGCGGCTCTACCTAACGGTGGCTCGCTGATCATGCAAGCGCTTGGCGGTACCGCATTAATCTTCTTTGCGTTATCAGGTTATGCATTAACTAGTAAGAAAGACTTCTCATTTATGGGTGGTTTTTTAATGGTTGGCTTAATCGTTGTAATTGTTGCAGGTATAGCTAATATCTTCTTTGCCATTCCTGCATTATCGCTAGCACTTAATGCTGCGATTGTAATGATTATGTCTGGCTTAATTTTATTTGATACTAGCCGCATTATTCACGGTGGTGAACGTAACTACATCCGTGCAACAGTGTCGTTATACCTAAATATTTACAACCTATTTATCAGCCTTTTACAATTATTAGGTGCCTTTAACTCTGACGATTAAAACTTAGTTAAAGTTAGGTTATACTAAGCCTCGTTTTTACGGGGCTTTTTTACGCCCTAATTTAGCTCAACCAGCAGATGAGAATTTTGTGGTCACCTTTTCACTTGTAATAACAACAGCACCGCACCAAAATAATACCGCGACCGCAATTGAATTTGCTAAAGCAGTATTAGCGCAAGGTCATCAGATCAACGGTATCTTTTTTTATCAGAACGGTGTTTTACATGCCAATACCTTAGTTAAAATTCCGTCAGATGAATTTCAAGCTATTGAGCACTTTCTTGCTTTAAACGCTGAACACCACATACCGTTATATTTATGTATTACGGCAGCAGAAAAGCGTGGCCTGAGCGATGAAGATGGCTCACCAAATATCAGTCAACAATTCACTATTTCAGGCTTAGGCGAAATGGTTGAATTAACTAGTTCAGCAGATAAGGTGGTGCAGTGGTGAGTACAGTTAATAGCGCTAACAATGCAATGGCAATCATTAACACTACAGCGCCTTTTGCTCAATTAAATGGTAAAGAAGCGTTAGATATGGCGTTAATTTATGGCTCTTATGAGCAAGAAATAGCGTTGTTTTTTATTGGCGATGGGGTTTGGCAGTTAGTAGCCAACCATCAAGGTGAATTAGTCAAGGTTAAAGATTACTTAAAAACGCTAGATGCCCTAACCTTTTACGATATTGACCATATTTTTGTTTGTCAGCGCTCTTTGGAAGAGCGAGGTCTGACAATAAGTCAATTGAAAACGATTGATGGCTTAACGGCATTAACATCAACAGAGTTAAATTCAACGTTAAAATCTTATAAAACGGTATTAACTTTTTAATATGAGCAGTTTACACCTAATTCGACAATCCCCTTTTGCCTCGCCATTGCTTAATACCGTTGTTTCATTAATTGAGGTTAATGACAAAATAGTGTTGCTTGACGACGGTTGCTATGGCTTAAAGCATCCATTAATTGAACAAGCATCGGCTAAAATAGGTAATAACAACATTTATGTGATCGAGCATCATTTTAAAGCTCGTGCTGTTGAAAATAATAGAGCTATTGTAGAAATATCGATGGAGCAATTAGTGCAATTAACAATTGAAGCTGCTCAAACAATCACTTGGTAACGACTTACACAGAATCACTTAAACTTATGTTAGAAAATATTGCTTTAGATCAGCACGGCTATTTAAAAGATTTCACGCAGTGGACAGAAACTCTTGCCCCTGAGCTTGCGGAAAAAGATGGTATTGAGCTTACTAATGCTCATTGGGAAGTGATCCGTTTCGTGCGTCAATTTTATTTAACCTATAACACCTCACCAGCCATTCGTGCGCTAACAAAAGCGATGAAAGCAGAGTTTGGCGAAGAAAAAGCGAGCAGTCGATATTTATATCGCTTATTCCCTGACGGCCCAGCAAAACAGGCAACAAAATATGCAGGCTTACCTAAGCCTGCACGCTGTATTTGATCAGTTTTAAAATAACACTAGGTAACTCAGGTTTGATACTACTTATACGTACCTAGGTTACGTAATAACTTAAACTTTGATATTAACGTTATTGCCTGATGATAATGTTGGCGGATTCACATTAGGAATGCTTGCTGCGGCTGATTCAATTAGCTCAAGCGCCATTTTACCTTCAATTTCCATTTGATCTTTAGCCATTTTTGCACCTTTAATTTCAAGTGCCGAGCCTGAATCAACGTTCATTGAACTGTTTCCATGAATAGTTATAGTCATAGTGATATACCTTGGTTACTGCATTAAACGATAAGGGTTATCAGTTTATCGGCAGCTATTGAGTTTGCTTTAGTATTTATTTAGCAATTATTTTGGCGCTCTATTTATAATAAAAATAGCATAAAAAAAAGGAGCTTACGCTCCTTTTATCAGTAACCAATTTAAGTGCAACTACGCTCTTACTGATTATGTTCGAGGTTTTTACGCTCTAGGTAATGTCGGTACAAAAATACCTGCCATTTCCTGCATTACACGCACTACCTGACAGCTATAACCGAACTCGTTGTCGTACCATACATATAATACAGCGCGATCTTCATCTACAATTGTTGCTTGTGAATCAACAACACCAGCGTAACGAGAACCTACTAAGTCTGTTGACACAATTTCAGTAGACGCAGTGTAATCAACTTGGTTTTGTAGATCTGATTTCAGTGAAATCTCTCTTAAGTAATCATTTAAACCTTCCGCCGTTGTTGCAGCTTTAAGGTTTAAGTTCATAATCGCCATTGACACATTGGGTGTTGGTACGCGAATCGCGTTACCAGTAAGTAAACCTTTCAATTCTGGTAACGCTTTAGCAACCGCTTTTGCAGCACCAGTTGACGTGATTACCATATTCAGTGGTGCACTACGACCACGACGTGGAGATTTATGGTAATTATCAATTAAGTTTTGGTCATTAGTATAAGAATGTACTGTTTCTACATGACCATTCTTAATACCAAATTTATCATTTACTGCTTTTAATACTGGAGTAATAGCATTAGTCGTACAGCTTGCTGCTGAGATAATTTTATCTTCAGCTAAAATCATATCGTGGTTAACGCCATAAACGATATTTTTAATATCGCCTTTAGCTGGTGCTGTAAGTAATACTTTAGCAACACCTTTTGATTGAAGATGTTGGCCTAAACCTTCTTCATCTGACCAAATACCTGTGTTATCAACCACTAATGCGTTGTTAATTCCGTATTGAGTGTAATCAATATCTGATGGTGATTTTGCATAAATCACTTGAATAAACGCACCATTTGCCTTAATTACATTATTTTCTTCATCAATAGTAATGCTGCCATTAAACGCACCATGTACTGAATCACGACGTAATAAACTAGCACGCTTTGCTAAATCACCATCTTTACCAGGACGGATAACAATCGCGCGTAAGCGCAGTTTTGAAGCTGGGCCCGTTTTTTCAATCAATAAGCGCGCTAATAAACGACCGATACGACCAAAGCCATACAGTACAACATCTTGAGCTTCTGAAGCTGGAGCATTGGTTTCTAAAATGTCAGCTAATTCTTTTTCTAAATATTGCTCAATAGTAAGACCATTTGCGCCACCTAAAAATAAGTAATTGTATGCTAGCTTACCAATATCGATGCGAGCTGGTGATAAAGGCATTTTAGTTAATGCTTCTAAAAATGGAAAACTCTCTCTTAGTCGCAGCTTGCTGTCTTCGTGTAATGCTACAGACTTATGCGCTTTAACAATATCAATTGCCGAAGCATTCACTAATGGACGACCATAAACCGCCACTTCAATTCCTTTATTACGGAAAAGTTGGCTGATCATAGGTAACATATTTTCTGCGAAAGTCTGACGCTCTTGCCAGCTAGATTGGTATTGTTCCTCAAGATGAGAAGTCATTACTTAAAACCTTTTAATTCAGTAGATTGAACGATAAACTATTATTTTAAAATCAGCTAAAATATCAGTTTTACACTAATATTAATCTTTAATACCTATAATAAATAATAGCTACCCGCTTGATGCGGCGCATATTGTAATGCAGCGTGAAAGTTTTCGCCAGCACTTACACAAAAATAATCTATAAATTAGACTGAGTAATTAATGAACCGAGCCCCTTTATATTTTCTTGCCTCTTTTATGTTAGCGGGTTGTGATAATGGCCCTGATTTAGCAAAAATATGTAAAGATAACCCTGATATGTGTTCCGAATTTAATGAAGATAGTTGGTGCAAACGCGAGCGTGTTAATACCATTTTAGCTAATTACCATTTAGCACAAACAGGGAAAGAAGAAAAAAAATACGATTTATTATTAGCTTATGAAAAATATGCAGCTTGTATGGATCATGCCTCAAAAATTGAGCATATTAAACTGAAATATAAACAACGTAACCGTATAGATAATTTTGTTAAAGCAAAAGAGCGAATCAAAGAAATTAGCGATGATACCCGCAATTCTGAACATCCAGAATTGTTGTTTTATCATTGGTCACGCTACTTATCAGAGCCTGCACTGGCAAAATTTTTAAAGCTTGAAGGAAGTAGAGCATTAGAGACACAAACCTCGCAATTTCATTTAGCCACCTATTACATTAAACGAGATCCTGATAAAACCTTAGATTTACTGTTTCATGCCCTCGAGTTAGTTGCGCCAGAAGAACCAATAAATATCGAAATTTTCAAATCAATCACCACCATTTTTACTGACAAGAAAGAGTTTAAACAAGCTTATATTTGGCTAAAAATATTGAACAGTTATGCACCAGAAGATAAGGATATTAGCGAAGATGGCCTGAAACAGTTTAGCCAATTTTATCAATTGGATGCTGGTTTTTTAGATAAAGTAGCCGAAGCGACGCTAGATAAGATTATCGATGGAAGGTTTAGCCCACCTAAGCATTAGTCTAATCAACAAGGACTAAGCTAATGCTTAAGTTAAAATTCAGGCTAACGGGTTAATCAGGGGCAAAATTTAAACTTAATGAGTTTACACAATAACGTTGGCCGGTAGGTGCTGGTCCGTCGTCAAAAACATGACCTAAATGTGACTGGCAGTTACTACATTGTATCTCTGTGCGCACCATATGATGTGACAAATCTTCTTTATAAAAAATAGCGTCGGCCATGCTTTGATAAAAGCTTGGCCAACCACAACCCGCATTAAATTTAGTATCAGAATGAAATAACGGCTGTTCACAGCAAACACAGGTATAAATTCCCGCTTGCCAGTGATCATTATACTTACCACTAAAAGGATGCTCAGTGGCACCAAGTCGGCATACCGCATAAGCATCTTCACTTAGTTTGTCTTTGTATTTATAGTTACTCATTTTATCTCATTAAAGACAGATCAAAACCTGATTAAAGCCTAGTTATAGGCTGATCAATGGCCTGCCATCAACAGCCCATTCAACATGGTATTTTTTACCAGATTGGCTATCTACGCGCTCAAATGTATGAGCACCAAAGAAATCACGTTGCCCTTGCAGTAGGTTTGCAGGTAATACTGCGGTGCGCATTGAATCGTAATACGACATGGCAGAAGAAAGCGCGCCAACAGGTATACCCATAATAGTGATTTCAGCCAATGCTTCACGCCAGTTTTGTTGATGCAAGTTTAATTGTTTAACAAAAAAATCATCCAACAACAGGTTTTCTAGCTCGTCGTTACGATTAAATGCTTCAGTAATAGACTGTAAAAATACTGCACGAATAATACAGCCTGCCCGCCAAATTTTTGCAATGCTTGAAAAATCTAAAGTCCAGTTGTGCTCTTTAGCTGCTAGTTTCATTAGTTGAAAACCTTGAGCATAAGCGCAAATTTTAGAGCAATATAATGCATCATGAAGTTTAGTAATAAATGCTTGCTTTTCTTCTGCCGTATACTTTTTGACCGCAGGGCCTTGTAGCAATTCAGATGCTTTAACCCGAGAGGTTTTAAATGAAGAAATAGAGCGAGCATAAACAGCTTGCGAAATAGTTGGTGCTGGGCACCCTACTTCTAAACTACTTACTGCCGTCCATAAGCCAGTGCCTTTTTGGCCGGCCTTATCTAAGATCACATCTACTAATGTCGTATTCTCATCTACACGATGGCGCAATACTTCCACTGAAATTTCCATTAAGTAGCTGTCTAACGGACCTGAGTTCCATTTTTCAAAAGTATCTGCGATTTCATCACAACTCATACCTAAGCCATCACGCAGTACTTGATAAGCTTCACAGATGATCTGCATATCGGCATATTCAATACCATTGTGTACCATTTTTACATAATGACCTGCGCCTGCTGGTCCAATATAAGCTGCACAAGGATCACCAAATTCTATTACTTCACCTGGTTGAGTGCGCTCAATCGGCTTACCAGTGGCCGGATCTACTTTTGCAGAAATTGCTTCCCAAATTGGCTTTATACGTGTCCACGCATAAGGCGAACCACTAGGCATTAATGCTGGACCAAAACGCGCGCCAACTTCACCACCTGAGACAGCAGAAGAAAATAAAATAAATTGGCTTTTATAGCGCTTTTCTCGTTCTACGGTATCGACCCAAAGACTATTGCCAGTATCAATCACAATATCGTCTGGCTGAATACCCGCTCCAATTAGGCTTTCGCATACTTGGTCGACAGGTTCTCCAGCTGGTACTGAAAGTACAATTAAATGAGGTGCTTTTAGTTGAGAAAGTAATTCAGTATAAGAAAAACAACCATAAACACGAGGAGCATCTGTTTTATTTTCTAATCTGTCTTGCTCAATAGTGTCAGTTACTTTTTCATGGTTTAAATCAAATGCTGCAATGTTGTATCCGTTATCAGCAAGATTAAGCACCAGGTTTTTTCCCATTACACCTAAGCCAATAAAGCCAATGTCACACAATACTTTCTCTTGTGTCATATTAATTTTCCGAAGGTTAATTTTATGATTTGTGCGCGTAAAAACGCCGTGATGTTGTTATTTTATCATGGCATTTGCCTAAGCGCCTCTTTTTCAGCAAATAAAGTGGCCATTTCCTTTAATTATTTTAGTAACAATCCGAAAGTATATTTCACTTTATTTAATAAAAATCTAAATTCAGCTTGATATTTCTGGTTATTGATGTAATTTTACTACATTAGTTTTTTATGGGAATCAGACATGACAATCAAAGTAGGTATTAACGGCTTTGGCCGAATTGGCCGTTTTGTATTTAGAGCCGCGCAAGAACGCAACGACGTTGAAATTGTAGGTATTAATGACCTAATCGATGTTGAGTATATGGCTTACATGTTAAAGTACGACTCAACACACGGCCGTTTTAACGGTTCTGTAGAAGTTGTTGGTGGCAATCTAGTCGTTAACGGCAATACTGTTCGAGTTACTGCTGAACGAGATCCTGCACAATTGAAGTGGGATGCTATTGGCGCAGAAGTTGTCGTTGAATCAACGGGTCTTTTCCTGACCGACGAAACAGCACGTAAACATATTGATGCAGGCGCTAAAAAAGTTGTAATGTCAGCACCTTCTAAAGACAGTACCCCAATGTTTGTAATGGGCGTTAACCATAGTGAATATCAAGGCCAAGCTATTGTTTCTAATGCGTCATGTACAACCAACTGCTTAGCGCCAATCGCCAAGGTATTAAATGATACTTGGGGCATTAAAGATGGCTTGATGACTACCGTGCATGCAACAACTGCAACCCAAAAAACGGTAGATGGACCATCAGCTAAAGATTGGCGCGGTGGTCGTGGTGCAGGTCAAAACATTATCCCATCATCAACTGGCGCAGCAAAAGCCGTTGGTAAAGTTATTCCAGCATTAAATGGCAAACTTACCGGTATGGCATTCCGCGTTCCTACTCCTAATGTTTCTGTTGTCGATTTGACAGTTAACTTGGAAAAGCCAGCAAGTTATGAAGAAATTTGCCAAGCGATGAAAGCAGCTGCGCATGGCGAATTAGAAGGTATTTTAGGCTATACCGAAGATCAGGTGGTTTCAAATGATTTTATCGGTGAAAAATGTACTTCAGTATTTGATGCTGGTGCTGGTATTGCATTAACCGATACCTTTGTCAAAGTTGTATCTTGGTATGACAACGAAATTGGCTACTCAAATAAAGTATTAGATTTAGTTTCATACATTTCAAAATAGCTTTGCAATAAATGAATAAACATCAAGGGGCTGATTTAGGCCCCTTTTTACTGCGCCAAAGTACAAAAACTTCAGTAATCAAACCATCGAAACTTTCATTTTTGGTTCAAGGCACTATCAGTTCTGCCAAAGCACCTTACTTTAATCACACAACAAACGATTAAAATATTTTGTAAGCCCATTTAACTTAGTTAAGGTTTAACAAAGTTAAATTAAATGTGTTTAGTAATAGCCTAAATAAACTAATTTATTACTAATCAAAGAGTTTTATTATCTAAATAACATTCACATACTAAAGTAGGTGCTTGATGAGCGGGCAATAAAAACGGCCCTAAATTGGACCGTTATTTGATTGTGCTTTTGTTTGTATTATTTATCTTAGATTTAACTAATTATCTCTAACGACCCTAAAACCAAGGTAGTTTGAGCGGAAACTTTCTGGTAGTGACAGTCTTACCGTTGTTCTAGATAATTTCGGGGCAAAGTTCCATGCACCACCGCGTGCAACAACATCATCGCCACTGGTCAATTCCCAGACATTACCTACCGTATCATATAAGCCGAATTTATTGGCTTTAAATGACTGAACAGGTGATGTGCTGACATTTGACCAATTACTGCCACAATATGCACAGTTAGCATTATCATTACCTACATCATTTCCCCACCAGAAGTCATTGTCACTTCCGGCTCTAGCAACGTATTCCCATTCAACTTCCGTTGGTAAACGATATGTCTTTCTGGTTATGCCGCTGATCCATGCAAAGTATTTTTCAATATCTGCTTTATTTACACAAACTAACGGGTGTTGATCGGTTTGGTTAAATCCCGGATTGCGCCAGTTTAGCGCAACATCATAAACAGGCTTACCATCAACTAAAGTTGCACAGCCATCGCCAGTTTCTGCACTGGTAACATAGCCAGTTTTTTGAATGAATAGTTTAAAATCACCAACCGTTACAGGGCTTTCACTTACCGCAAAGCCTGTTTGAATATTTTCAGTTCTAGCTGGTCTTTCATTGTTCAAACCCTGACCACTAGTGTCCCCCATTTGAAAACTACCAGCTGGCACACCTACTAATGTCGGGCCATATTTATCTCCCATTAACAGGTCTTGAATTTTTTCACCAGAAGCTAAGTTACCAGCTGAGCGATTCAACTCTGCTTTAATCACTTTATTTTTATCTAATTTAAACTTTTCTTGGTAGTCTTCATAACCTGGTTTAGTTATTAAGATATCGTGAGTGCCAGAAGATAGCATTACAGATAATTTAGTAGAGCCATAACTTACGCCATCAATAAACACTTCATCGTCATACTGATTAGAGCGAACAGTTAGCTCGTACATCACACTATCATCATCAGACAATGATTGATTGTCAGCCTGACTGGCGCCAGTCAACTGACCAACTAAGGCATTAATAGCATTTTCTTCTGACAAGTCTACTTGGCAGTATCTAGCAGGTAGCTCAAGTAACTTACAGGCTTCTTCTGAAGGTAAAGAGCCACGCATTTCTACAACTAAATCTGTGCTGTATTGGCCAGACCCGCTAAAGTTACCTGAAATTACTTTGTGGTTAAGTAACTTGACACGAGCTGCTGAGTTCACAGCATTTTTTTCAACTAGTTTTGATTCAGTTACCGACGCAAATAAATCATTTAAAAATAGCTTGGAAGCTTTTTGCTTACCTAACAAGTTTCCGCGCGTAACACATGATTTAAAGGTTTCGTTAGTATCACAATCGACATTTTGGCTAACTGTTTTAGTGTCGACTTGTTCAAACTCTTCACGTAGACGTGCTACGCGTAAAAATTTAATCTCTTCAGCGAGTGCTTCTTTTTGGTTTGCAGTTGAAATAAGTAAGACATCTGCCTGAACTTTTTGCTCTTTTAAATCAGCAATAACATTAACTTTTTCTTTGATCGCTATTTTATTATTTTTCTGATCAATAACAGCTTGTCGATAAGCGTTTTGGGCGGCAGCAATATCTTCTTCAGGGTCATCAACTAAAGCCTCATATTGCATATTCATTTCAAATAAAGCTTTCTCTCTTGCAGCTTCAAGGTCATCACCTTTCGCCCTAAGTGCTTGCAACGCCAATTCTTGTGTTTCAATGCTTTTAGTTAATTGCTCTATTTGCTCAAATATTTGGGCATAAGCTTGTTCTTTCTCAACATATTGTTGTTGTAAACTCGTTACAGTAACAGGTGATACTTGAATTGATTCATTAGCCTGAGAAGTAGCCCCTAAAACAATACTGCTAATAGAAAGAGCAATGAAAGCCAAACGCATTTTCTAGATTCCTTAGATGGGGTAAAACTGAAATAACTTTGCTTACAATTATATTGAGCAAGTTTTTATTATTTTGCTCAATCATATGTGTTCGCACTATAGATCGCAAGTATTAAACGACGAAATTAATATGCTTAACAACTGATTTACTTCTTATTATTTTATTTCTTTGTGTGTTATTTGCGCGACCAAGTTAATTAATGAACAAAGTAACATTTAACCGCTGACCACAAACCGCTTTTTAACTTATTTTAAAAAGCCCCACTTTATAGGTGAGGCTTTATATGGCGAATTAAATTAGCTTGGCAATCTAAGCTATTTGCTTAACATGGCTTAGCGCTTGATTAGCCAGCTCAGTAATTCGTGGCCAGTTCTTCGATTTAATAATTTCGTCAGACACTAACCAAGAGCCACCACAACAAGCAACATTACCTAAAGCAAGGTAGTCATTGACATTATCTAAGTTGATACCGCCAGTTGGGCAAAACTTAATATTAGGGAATGGTCCGCCAATAGATTTAATTGCTTTAACACCGCCCGAAGCTTCTGCAGGGAAAAACTTAAAGTGGTCATAGCCAAAATCAATACCATCCATTAATTCTGAAATAGAAGAAATACCTGGAATCAATGCGATATCGCCTTCATTGCCCGCTTTTAATAAGTCTTTAGTAAGGCCAGGACTGATCGCAAATTTTGCACCAGCATCGCGTGAACGCTGAAGTAAATCACGGTTAGTCACAGTACCTGCACCAACTACGGCTTCAGGAAGGTTTTTTGCGATAGTTTCAATCACCTGTAAAGCTGATGGCGTTCTAAGAGTGACTTCCAATACATTGATATTGGCCGCCATTAACGCTTCTGCTATTGGTAATGCATCTTCAACATTGTCTATCACCAAAACAGGCACTAAAGGTCCCATTGCAAATAATTCTGCTGGCGTTATTTGCCAATTTTTTAAATCCGTCATAATGCCTCTTTTCTTGTGCTGAAGACTTGAGTTGAAGCGTTGTCTTGAAGAAGATACGCTGCTGCGCCTAATATTCCTGGTTGTGATTCAGTGACCACAAAAGTTGGAATATTTTGATTAAAGCCAGATAAACGGCCTTTTTCTTCAAAGCGCTTTCTAAATTCACTTTGTTCAAAATATTCAATAAAGCGTGGGACAATACCACCAGCAATATAAACCCCAGAAAAACTACCTAGGGTTAATGCTAAATTGCCAGCAAAGCTGCCCAGTATACGGCAGAACTGCGCTAAAGTTTCTTGGCAAATATCACACGATTCTTCCAATGCTTTAGCGGTTATATCTTTGGCTGCCAGTGTTACAACTGGCTTGTCATTATAGCTAAGCAAGCCTTGATAAATTTGTTCTATGCCTAAGCCCGACAGTAACTGCTCATAAGATACATGCTGATACTTAGTGAGTAAGAAGTTTAAAATGGCAATTTCTTGTTCATCGATTGGGGCAAAATCTACATGCCCCCCCTCACCGCTTAAACTGATCCATTTGTCATTATCGTTAACTAAGTTGGCAACGCCTAACCCCGTGCCCGGACCACAAATTGAAATTGGCTTACCAGCAACAACTTTGCCACGGCCAACTTGAACTTTTTGTTGCTCGCCAAGCATAGGAACCGCATGAGCTATCGCAGTAAAGTCATTAATTAATAACAATTTATTTAAATTTAAATTTTGCTTTAATTCGCTTTTAGAAAACTGCCAGGGTAAGTTGGTCATTTTGATCAGATCGTTCTCAACCGGACAAGCAATGGCAAAACACGCATTAATTATTTTATCAGTCAGTTCAAACTTACTGATAAAATCAGCAACTACTTGCTCTAATCCTGAGTAATCTGCGCACTGGTAAACAGTTAAATGCTCTGTGCTACCGCTGTCATTGGCAATACCAATACGTAAGTTAGTACCACCAATATCTGCAACAATATTAACCACATTGTTTGACATCAGTTACATGTCCTCATCTAAGTGCGGGAACAAAGAACAAGCGCCGGTATTGGCTGAACTTAAACTTTGACGCATAAAGCCAAAGATTTCACGCCCCATACCTTCATGGTGACCATTAACTTGGAATTGAGCCGCATCGCGCTTGGCAAGTTCGGCCTCATCAACCATTAGCGTTAATTCGCCAGTAGCGCCATTAACCATGATCATATCGCCATTTTGCACTTTTGCGATTAAACCGCCATCTAACGCTTCCGGGCTTAAATGAATTGCTGCTGGCACCTTACCTGATGCGCCAGACATACGGCCATCAGTTACTAACGCTACCTTAAAGCCCTTATCTTGCAACACACCTAGCGGTGGCGTTAATTTATGTAGTTCAGGCATACCACGAGCCTTAGGGCCTTGGAAGCGAACAACGGCGACAAAGTCTTTTTCCAACTCACCCGCTTTAAACGCAGCTTCTAAGTCGTGTTGATCTTCAAAAACCACCGCTGGTGCCTGAATAACATCACTACCTTCACGCAATGCTGACGTTTTTAATACAGATACGCCTAAATTACCTTTCAATACTTTTAAACCACCATCTGCTTTAAATGGTTTTTCTACTGTAGCAATCACTTCTAGGTCGCCAGAAATTTCAGCGCCATCAACCCATACTAATTGACCATTTTCTAACACTGGCTGCTGGGTATAGCGCGTTAAGCCTTTACCACAAATAGTTTCTACATCTTCATGCAGTAAGCCTGCACCTAACAACTCCTTAAATAGCAATGCCATACCACCTGCTTGTTGGAAATGGTTTATATCTGCATGGCCATTAGGATAAATACGTGTAATTAGCGGTACAGCTACAGATAAGTCATTAAAATCTTGGAAGTTAATGATGATGCCGGCCGCACGGGCAAACGCAATAATATGCATGGTTAAATTTGTTGAACCGCCAGTAGCTAATAACGCAACAATTGCGTTCACAATTGAGCGTTCATCTACCATTTTACCAATCGGCATATAGTTGCCTGATTGCTGAGTTAAGCGTGTTACTTGACGTGCTGCCGCTTTGGTTAACTCTTCACGTAATTCAGTATTAGGCGCAACAAATGATGCACCAGGTAAATGTAAGCCCATGACTTCAACAACCAACTGATTTGAGTTAGCGGTGCCGAAGAAAGTACAAGTACCAGCACTATGATATGACGCAGATTCAGCCGCAAGTAGCTCTTCTTTACCCACTTCGCCTTTGGCAAATTGTTGTCTCACACGGGCTTTTTCTTTATTTGGAATACCTGACGGCATTGGGCCTGCAGGTACAAATACTGTGGGTAAATGACCAAAGGTCATGCTGGCTATTAATAAGCCTGGGACAATTTTATCGCAGATCCCAAGCATCATGGCACCGTCAAACATATTGTGTGAAAGGCCTACGGCAGTTGACATCGCTATGACATCACGACTCATCAAGCTCAAATCCATACCTGGCTGGCCTTGAGTTACACCGTCACACATTGCAGGTACACCGCCAGCAAACTGTGCGACACCGCCTGTTTCCCTTACTGCCTCTTTAATAATGGCAGGATAAGTTTCATAAGGCTGATGAGCTGATAGCATATCGTTGTAAGCTGAAACAATGGCAATATCAGAATGATTAAGGCCACGTAATTTAGATTTATCTTCTTTACCACAAGCGGCAAAACCATGGGCTAAGTTGCCGCAAGATAAACTGGCACGATGTACCGTTTCAGATTTTGCTTTTTCTATCTTGTCTAAATAAGCTTGACGCGTTGGTTTACTGCGCTCAATGATACGTTCGGTAATGGCTAAAATTTTAGGATTCATAATTACTCCGCCCAGTAAATGTTTGTGTTAAGCGACGGATGCTGTAAAAAAGCGCGAATTGGCATTTCTGCAACATTATCACCAGCTAATGCTTGGTTAAGTACTGTTTTTTTACTGTCACCACAAATATGTAGGAAAGTATTTTTACTTTGCGCTAAATATGCGTAACTAAAGGTAATTCGGTCATGGGGCGCGGTTTGCGGCACAACTTTAAGCAGTGGCGCGGCATCTCGAGATAACGCGGAATGAATTTCATTGCTACACGGAAATAAGCTTGCGGTGTGACCGTCTTCACCCATACCTAAAATCAGCACATCAAATGGTAATACTGTGCTACCAGCTGCTAAATTCAGATCAGCAAGTACTTCTGAGGTTAACTTATCACCTTGTTTGATATGGAAAAAGTTTGCCTCTACCGCATTATTTTGAAGAAGATTTTCATGAACCAACTTGGTATTGCTGGCATCATCGTTAATATCTACCCAACGCTCATCCGCTAAGGTCACGGTAATTTGTTTCCAAGGCAGATCTTTATTTGATAACACCTTAAAAAAACCTTTAGGAGTAGAACCGCCAGATACTGCAATACTCGCTTTGCCTTTAAACTTTACTGCAGCCGATAAAATATCGGCGACTTGATCGGCTAACTCATTATCTAAAGCCTCACGGCTATTAAATTCATTTAATTGATACATTAATTATTCCACCCACTGCCTGTCGTCACGCGCAATTAAAGAAATAGAAGACACAGGTCCCCATGAACCCGCGGCATAAGGTTTTGGCTTATCATTGCTAGCTTGCCACGCATCAATAATGCTATCAGCCCACGTCCAAGCAGCTTCCACTTCATCACGGCGAACAAACAGTGATTGGTTACCGTTAATCACTTCCAACATTAATCGCTCGTACGCATCAACAACACGCTCATTTTCGTAAGTTTCAGAAAAACTTAAATCAAGCTTGTTTTCATGAATATTCATTTGTGAAGCAATACCAGGAATTTTATTCATTACCTGTAGTTCAACACCTTCATCAGGCTGCAGGCGAATGGTGAGTTTATTTGCCGGTAAGTCGACATAACTATCTTTAAAGATATTGTGCGGCTGCTCTTTAAAGTGAATAACAATTTCACTGTGTTTCGCTGGCATACGCTTACCAGTTCTTAAATAGAACGGCACACCAGTCCAACGCCAGTTATCAATTTCCGCTTTTATCGCAACGAAAGTTTCTGTGTTACTGGTTTTATTCGCACCCTCTTCTTCAAGGTAACCAGGAACGCCTTTACCACCTAGGAAACCTTCGGTGTATTGGCCACGCACAGTTTTGTCTTTGATGTTTTGGCGAGTAATAGGTACCAACGCTTTGATAACTTTAAGCTTTTCATCACGAATGCTGTCAGCACTCAGATCTGCAGGAGGCTCCATTGCCAGTAACGATAGAATTTGTAATAAATGGTTTTGAACCATATCGCGCATTTGGCCCGCTTCATCATAAAAGCCCCAACGCCCTTCAATACCAACACTTTCAGCAACGGTAATTTGCACATGGTCAATATAGTTACGATCCCAGTTATTAGTAAATAACGAGTTAGCAAAACGCAACACTAATAAATTTAGTACCGTTTCCTTACCAAGATAATGGTCAATGCGATAGATTTGCTTCTCATCAAAGTGCTTAGACACCATGTCATTGATCACTTTAGAAGACTCAAGACAATGACCAATTGGTTTTTCCATCACTACGCGATCATTTTCTTGAATAAGACCAGCGCTAAATAAACCTTCAGTAATATCACCGTAAATTGCAGGTGGTGTTGAATAGTAATATAAACGCTCAATATTGCCGCTTTCTAACGTTTTGGCTAACGCGCCGTAGCTATCGGTTTGTTTAAAGTCTAATTCTTGATATACCAAACGAGATAAAAATCGCGATAAAACCGCTTCATCTAGCCCTTCTTTTACAAATTCAGTTAGATTTTCTTGGGTAAACTTAACTAAATCTTCATTTGAATATTCGTGGCGAGCCACGCCAACAATACGAGTATCAGTGTGAATTAACCCAGCTAGGTCTAACTGATATAAAGCAGGCAGTAATTTACGGCGCGATAAATCACCTAGCGCACCAAATAAAACGACTTCAACTGCAGAATTGCTTTGAGCATCTTTCATATATTTTTATCTCTAGTTTACTTTTTGTAACTAAACTACATTTACCATTAATTTAACGTCTGGCATTCATGCAGTAAAGAACTTTTTGTAATTTTACTACATGGTAACAAAGTCCAATCTAATTCTGAACTATTATAGTAAATTTGGCGGTTAACATATTTGTTAGCTATTTGTTACTTATTTAATATTTGCTATTTTTTTTCACAATGAATTATATTAAGCATGAAATTGAAAGTTATTTTCATTAATTCTGTTATTTATCTAGAAAATAAATTACAGTTAATAAAAAATGATCTGGAAAAGTAATGAACATTTTAGAAAAGATCACTAACGAGTTAGATACTTTTAGCAAATCAGAGCGAAAAGTAGCAGAAGTTATTCTAGCTTCTCCAAATACAGTTATTCATGCAAGTATAGCGGCTTTAGCTAAACAAGCTAACATCAGCGAGCCTACGGTTAATCGTTTTTGTCGTCGATTAGACACCAAAGGTTACCCTGACTTCAAATTGCACTTAGCACAAAGCTTGGCTAACGGTACCCCTTATGTAAACCGCCATGTTGATGAAGATGATTCTGCTGATGAATACACAGCAAAAATATTTGAATCAACCATGGCAAGTCTAGAGCTTGCCAAAAAAAGCCTAAATACCAGTTCAGTCAATCGCGCTGTCGATTTATTAACTCAAGCGAATAAAATTTCATTTTTTGGTTTAGGTGCATCAGCCGTTGTTGCCCACGACGCCCAAAATAAATTTTTCCGCTTTAATGTGCCAGTTGTATACTTTGATGACATATTAATGCAACGCATGAGTGCTATTAATAGTCGCCAAGGTGATGTTGTTATTGTGATCTCGCATACAGGACGTACTAAATCATTGGTCGAAGTTGCTGCCCTTGCTAAAGAAAATGACGCGACAGTAATTGGTATTACTACCGAAGGTACTCCTCTGGCGAAGGAATGTAATATTGTACTGTCTGTTGATGTTGCAGAAGATACTGACCTTTATATGCCAATGTCGTCACGTATCGCTCAATTAACCTTAGTCGATATTCTTGCTACAGGCTTTACGCTTAGACGTGGTAGCAAATTTAGAGATAACTTAAAGAAAGTTAAAGACAGCTTACGTAGCTCACGCTTTGACCGTAAAGAATAATTAAAATTTGCATACATCAGTATGCCTTTTTATTAGCAATCAAAAATTAAACGAAGGATTAAAATGCCTAGAAGAACGAAAATTGTTGCGACCTTAGGGCCAGCAACAGATGACAGAGAAACATTAAAAAAAGTACTCGCAGCGGGTGTTAATGTCGTACGTCTTAACTTTTCCCACGGTAATCCTGAAGATCATATTAATCGTGCAAACTTAGTGCGCGAACTTGCCGCAGAGCTTGGTATTTACGTTGGTATTTTAGGCGACTTACAAGGCCCTAAAATTCGCGTATCTACCTTTAAAGACGGTCCTATTCAGTTAAACATTGGCGATAAGTTCGAGCTAGACGCAGCGTTACCAAAGGGTGAAGGTAATCAAGAAAAAGTCGGTATTGATTATAAAGAGTTACCGAATGATGTGAGCTCAGGCGATATCTTGTTACTTGACGATGGCCGCGTACAATTAAAAGTATTATCTACCCAAGGCACTTCAGTCTTTACCGAAGTTATTGTTGGTGGCCCATTATCAAATAACAAAGGTATTAACCGCCAAGGTGGTGGCCTAACAGCTCCTGCGTTAACAGATAAAGATAAAGAAGATATTAAACTAGCGGCAAAATTAAATGCCGACTTTTTAGCCGTGTCTTTCCCGCGTGATGCGAGCGATATGCGTGAAGCGCGTTTGCTTGCTCAAGAAGCAGGTTGTGATGCCCGTTTAGTCTCTAAAATTGAACGTGCCGAAGCGGTAAATGATGACAAAGTGTTAGATGACATTATTCTAGCTTCTGATGTTGTCATGGTTGCACGTGGCGATCTCGGTGTTGAAATTGGTGATCCCGCACTTGTTGGTAAACAAAAACACATTATTGCCCGTTCACGCCAATTAAATCGCGTGGTGATCACGGCAACGCAAATGATGGAAACTATGATTTCTCAGCCAATGCCGACGCGTGCTGAAGTAATGGATGTTTCTAACGCCGTGCTTGATGGTACTGATGCGGTAATGCTTTCTGCAGAAACTGCGGCCGGTAAATATCCGGTAGAAACGGTAAAAGCAATGGCCTCTGTGTGTTTAGGTGCCGAGCAACACCGCTCTGTAAATACCTCAAAACATCGCGTTGAATTAATGTTTTCTGATATTGCAGAAACTGTTGCTTTATCAGCCATGTACGCTGCCAATCACTTAGAAGGTGTTAAAGCAATTATTGCATTGACGGAGTCGGGACAAACATCGAAAATAATGTCGCGAATTACCTCTGGCTTGCCAATTTATTCGCTGTCACGTCATCAAAAGACATTAACTAAAACAGCAATTTACCGTGGCGTTTATCCGGTTTATTTTGATTCTACCCAAAGCAATAATGAAACGTTAACCAATGATGTATTAAAGCAAGTGATCAAACAAGCGGATTTAAAAGAGAACGATAAAGTGATCTTTACTCATGGTGACTTAATGGAAACGGTTGGCGCAACGAATACCGTTAAGATTTTAAAAATATCAAAGGCACTTTTAAAATAGCCAATCAAGTCAAATATTGAGCAATTAAAAAGGGAGCGAATAGCTCCCTTTTTAATTGCCATGACATTGATAGCGCCATAGACCCCTTATACATATTTACAAGCGATTTAATCTTGTTCGGCTAATTCATGTAAATCATCTAGTAAAGAGTCAATACGATTCTGTAGGCGATTTTTCTGCTTCGGGGTTAAATGATTCAGTAAATCGGCCAATATTTCACTATACACTTCACTATTATGTGCTCTGGCGTCATTGTATTGTTGTGTTCGTAATATTTCAGGGTTAACTAATAGCTCAGTAAAAAGTTGGCGATAAACTTCTTGTGATAATGACGGTGCAAATGCCTCTTTCAAATTGTTAAGCCATAAACCGCGATATTCCATCCAGTAATCAAACGTCGAAGTATACTGTTTACTAAGCTCGCAAACTTGATGTTGCTGGGTCGGTGTTAACTGCCCTACCCATTTTCTAAATTGTTGCTGCTGTCGATTACAAGTTTGTTGATAACGCTGCTCAAGGGTTTTATCTTCACGCTCCTGCTTAATATCTTTATTTTCTTGGTCAATAGCAGCAATAATATCCTGTTTTTGCTCATCGCTGAGTAAACTGGTTAACTCAACCAAATCAGGTGCAAGCTTTTCTCTTAACACCTGCCAATGACCACTCATTAATTCTAGGTGTTGCTGAATTTGTTGTTCAGTTACATCCGCTGCCAATAGCGATTTAAATTCAGCTAACTGATTAGCGTAGCGAACAAGTTGCGTATTGCGGTGCCATAAATGAATGGCCTCAAACTTTTGTTCAAATGCCTTTTTCTGCGCTTTATTTAAAACGACATAATCATCTAAATACCAGTCTACCCACCAGTCCAAGTTGTTATAAATAAAGCTATAACTACAACCCGTTAGCAATACTGACAGCAGTACAGCCATAATTACCGTTCGATAGTTGGCCAAGTTCAGGCGCATATTTTATCTTCCTTTGATGGTGAACAAATAAAAAATTAGTAAAACTAGTAGAATTATCATACGGTAACCGAATAGAAAAAGTTTGGCACCAATTAAGCTGTTAACAAATATTGCGAAAAGTTTATATGACTCAAACCATTAAAAGAAAAACCGTTGCGGTACTGACCAGTGGTGGCGATGCACCGGGGATGAATGCAGCGATTCGTTCAATTGTATTGGCGTGTCACCACCACCAAATTAACTGTATTGGCTTTTATCACGGCTATAATGGCTTAATTAATCAAGAATTTACTCAATTAACACCTAACGACGTTATTAATATAATTCAACGTGGTGGTACCATTTTAAAAAGTGCTCGTTGTCCTGAAATGTTAAGTATTGACGGGGTGAAACAAGCCGCTAACAGTCTAATTAAATTAAAAGTTGATGCATTAATTGTTATCGGCGGCGATGGCTCTTTTAATGGCATGTTAGCAATCAAAGACCTTTGGCCAGGACAATTAATTGGACTCCCCGGCACCATAGATAATGATCTAGACGGCACTGACTACACTATAGGTTTTTCTACCGCCATTAACACCGCTATAGAGGCCATTGATAAAATTCGTGATACTGCCGATGCCTTTGATCGAGTATTTGTAATAGAGCTAATGGGCAGGCACAGTGGACACATCGCGTTTAATGTCGGTGTTGCCTGTGGCGCAGAGCAAATTATTTCATTTGAAAACTTTAGCCCTGAGCACGCAGACGCAAAGCTTGAAGCAATTATTCAAGATATCAAGCGCCACCAAGTCAATCACAGCCATAGCTATTTAATTGTAGTTGCAGAAAACCTGTGGCCAGGTGGCGTATTAACGCTGTCTAACGCTTTAAAACAAGAGCAGACAATTGACAGTGGCACTTGTATTTTAGGCCATATTCAGCGAGGTGGCTCGCCAGTGGCTAAAGATAGGATATTGGCGACAAAATTAGGCATTGCCGCTATTGATGCTTTCTTAAAAGGACAAACGGATATTATGCTCGGGGAATTGAAATCAGAGATAATAGCTACGGCATTACAAGATACCATTAAACATAAAAAGTTAGTTGCAGAAGATCTAGTCTCGGCCCATGAAAATATATTAGCGCTGCAGGCACAGCACAAACAAAGCTGATAATTACTTGGCAACTCAATTAAATATTAATAACTCTTCAGTGATAAAACAGACCAAGTTAAGAAAGAACGAGTTAAAACAGAACACGTAAAAATCTTATTGGGTAACGGCTTGTTTCACTTTATCTTTATAGCTTCTGCTGACTTTAAGTTCTTTACCACTGATCATTACCAAATAGTATTCGCCGTTTAACTGGCTACAAAATTTCTCTACATAATTTTTGTTGACGATAGTTGAACGGTGACTACGAATAAAAATACGCGGATCAAGTAGCTCTTCTAGCTGTTTCATGGTTTTACGTAGAATATGGGTGCCTTGCTCAGTATGTACACACATATAGTCGCCTGCTGCATCAATCCACCAGATATTTTTAACCGGCACTCGGCTTAATTCACCGCCATCTTTAATCGGCAACACATCTGAATATTGAGAAATGGCTACCGTTTGATTAGTGGCAAGCTCTTCTAAAATTTTAGTTTGATCACTTCCGGTAACGTCACTCACTAACTGTACAAGCTTTTGCTTATGCTCAGCATCCGCTTTACTTTGCATATGCTCACGAATTTTATCGATTGCTTGTGCTAAACGGTTATCATCGGCGGGTTTCATTAAGTAGTCTAGCGCATGCACTTCGAACGCCTTAATAGCGTATTGATCAAACGCAGTGACAAATACCACCATAGGCAGGGTTAACCCCTGCTCTATAATACTTTCAATCACCTGAAAGCCATTTTGACCTGGCATTTGAATATCCAAGAACATCAGATCAGGTTGGTACGCTTTCACCGCTTCAACAGCTTCTCGGCCGTTGTTGCATTGAGCAATAATATTGATATCGCTATGTTGGGCTAAACGAATAGCCAAACCTTTACGCGCTAACGGCTCATCATCAACGATGATGGTAGATAGCGTTGATGACATGCTAACTTCCTAATTCGAACGGGATTCTTATGTTAACTTTAACACCAGAAGGTAGGTTATTGGAAACAACCAGTGAAAAATTATCGCGATAAAGTGCGGTTAACCGCTCTCGAGTATTAGCCAAGCCAACACCCTTTTCACGTGATAAATTACCATTTTGAATTTCAGCACCTGGGCCATTATCAGCAAGCTCAATCAGCAAGTCATTACCAAAGCGACTAACGCTAACGGTAATCGACCCACCATCTTCTTGAGTCGCTATTGCGTATTTAATGGCATTTTCCGCTAAAGGTTGCAAAACCATGCTAGGTACTAATGCATTTTCACAGCCTGGGGCAACTTTAAAATGCACTTGTAAACGTTCTTCAAAACGTACTTTCTCAATATCTAGGTATAGCTCTAACGCATGCAGTTCGCTGGTTAACGTTACGCGCTTCATAGGATCTTTATCTAACGAATACCTTAAGAAGTCACTGAGCTTTGTTACCATACGATTCGCAGTATCGTTTTCTTTCACTAAGATCAGCGTTGAAATAGCGTTAAGGGTATTGAATAAAAAATGTGGGTTTAATTGATAACGCAACATTTTAAGCTGAGCCTGATGTGCTAACGTATTGGCTTGCAGCACGTTTTGCTTTTCTTTTTGCAGCATTTGGTAATATTTAATACCAAAGTACAAACCACTCCAGCTTAAAATGATATAAAAAGACCAAACACTCGATTGGGTGTAATACAGCCAAAACTCAGGCTGCCAGCCGTGTTTATATATTTCCCAATAATTAATATTTTTGATGACCTGCCAGATCACAGCCGTAACATATGAAGCAAGCAAGATGACAGAAAACATTTTGATCGGCGCTAAATTCCACGCCCGACGATAAATATATCTAAGTGGTATAGTAAGCAACCAACCGGCATAACTATTTAGAATAATCACGATAACGAATAAGTCACGTAAATCGTGTAGTAACGAGCCTAAAAATTGGACTAAGGCAAAACCAAACCAACCTGCGGTATGTAACAGCCAGAAAAATCGATTTCTATTTTCGACAAGCTCTTTCCAATTCACAAACGTTAACCATTAGATAATTCTAAAGATAATTATGAAAGATGCAGCAAAACACTGCACTACACTTAGTCGTAACTTTTGCGCACCCTGTCTCATTTGGTTAGGGGCTGTTGATCTTTCGAGGTTAGGTTTTGTTCAAATTAAAAGCCATTTAATCGCGGCGTAGCGAGTAATGTATAGTTGCTCTATATGAATGAGCTACAACAAAGAATAAATGGCTTTTAAATGACCCCTTCGGGCAGCGTGTGTTTGGCTTTTCTACTGCGTTATCGCCTGTTTACATAGAATAACAATGATACTCAGGCTTTGCCTTGTATAAAAACCAAACACTCAGCTGCAAAAATAAACGCGAAAGGTCAACAGCCCCTAATAATTTGTAATTATTTACCTTTGCTAGGATATACATGAGTCGCATACCTGAGTTGCATAGTCAAATTGTTGCTGAGCTAAAGTGCTGTATAACTCAGGATTTCGTAGATTTGATTGTGACAAATACCATAAACCATTAATAATAGCGGCAAAAAAACTGTAACGCGTTACCGAAAGCGTCGTTACCTCATTATTTATAACTAACTGATTATATTTAGAAACTACAAATTCAGTCTGTTCTGTTGCTATGCAATTCACTGCTAGCAACATACCCAAATCATAACTGGCAGCTGCAATTGAAGCTGCTTCAAAATCGATTAATTGAGCGACATCGCCCAGTAAAATATTGTTAAAGTTTAAATCGCCATGTACAAGCACATGCTGCTGTGGTTCTTTTTCGAGACTTGCAGCTAATAGCAAAGCGCTATCAACCATACGCTTAATATTGTCAGCTAAAGTTACCTGCTCTGCGAGTGCGGTAAGACAGTGATAAATTGATAGTGTTGTAATGTGTTTGTCCGATAAATTCGTTAACGGTAGTTGATGAAACTTAACCATTAAGGTGATGGCTAATGTAAGCTTATCGGCTATGGTAAGATTTGAACGTTCTAAGGTTTTATCATTAATGTATTTACTGATAAGCCAATGTTTATCATTGTACACCACACTAGGGCTTAATTTATATGTTGCTGCTAGCGCTTGTATATTGGCTTCTAACTGGCATGCTCTTTCATCACTAAAATGTTTAGCAACAAAACTCCGCTTTTCACCGGTTTCAATTTTAAAAACCGAATTATTTAATCCACCGGTAAGCTGTTTGAATGTAAGCGTTTGTTGGCTAAATAGGGGGAATACTTCAAGTTCAGCTAATTCGTGCATACAAAGCCTAAGGTAGTGAAGCCTGAGTTAGTGCCAGATTGTGTTTAAACTTCGCCTGCCAGTTTAGGTAGCCAATAAATGCAATAACGACATAAATAACAAAAAGCATCGCCGTTGGCGTTAAGCCTTTTTCTAGGTAAACATAGATTGAAACGAAGTCGATAACAATCCAGTAAAGCCAATTTTCCAATACTTTTTGAGTAACTAAATAGGTGGCATAAATTGCATAAACCGTCGTTGCCGCGTCAACATATGGAAAAGTTGTTGGGGTATAGTTTGCCATCAAATAACCTACGCCACACGAAATAACGGCTAACCAAACTAATGGTTTTAGGTGGTTTTTAAGTGGCAACTTATTAATATCTTTACCGTCTAACGCATCATTTCGCTGATTCCAGCAATACCAACCATAGATTGCCATTACGAAGTAATAAAGTTGCAGTAAGCTGTCCATCCACAAATACACATCGTAAAAAATAATAGTGTACAAAGTTGTGCTTAATAGTGCCGCTGGCCAGCACCAAATACTTTCGCGAGCAGCAAATACTACATAAGCTAGCGCGGAGAGTACGGCGACTAACTCCATGGTCGACAAGTTTTCAAAATATTGAATAAATTCAGCAAACATTAATATTCTCTGAATCTATCGCTAGCAATAATTTTTAAGATAAACACGGCACTGTCGGTATGTTGGTGTACTTTTTTCATTTCATTCATGACCAAGGCAAGTGTGGTGTCATATTCACCAAATACTTGCGTGCTCATACCATTGGTCACCACTTTAATCGACTCGTTGCTTTTTAGGGTATTAATAAAGCCCCAAATTTCATCTTTATATTGTTGCTCTGCTAGTGGATACAGACTGAGTTCAATTGAGATATCCATCATTAATGCCTTATATTAGTCTTGTGATTGATTTTGTGCTTGAATACTCAAATAAGTAATTCAAATAACTAATCAAATAACTAATTTGATTTAGTTAAACAAGTTTAACGGACATACAGTTTAGCATGTCCGTTAATTGTCGAAAGTCGCCCCCTAAACTAATAGCGTTTAAAAACTATAGGTTGCAGTAATGCCATAAACCAGTGGCTCTGCTAACTGAGCGTATTGCTTAGCGGTATATTCATCTCTAGGATCATTACCAAAGTAGAAGCCACGAGTTTTATAGGTTTTATCCGTTAAATTACGCGCCCACAGTCGAACATTCCAATCACTAAATGAGTAACTGAGTGAGGCATTTAATAAGGCAACTTTCGATGATTTTTCTTCATGACTATAAGAAAAATAATAAGCATCTTTAGCTTCCGCGCTAATATTTAACAACACGTTGTCGGTTAAATAAGCATTTACGCCTAGGTTGGCCTGATAATTTGGCGCATGTGCTTGCTCTCTACCCGATAAGTCTTGACCTTCTTGATTGATATAACCTTCAATTTCCGTATCTAAATAACCAACCGAGCCATATAATTCTATATGCTGATTGATATACCAAGCACCATCAAGCTCTAGCCCTTGGTTTGTGCCTTTAGCAGCGTTACCGATATAAATAATAAATTCCGATGTGCCATCAGGTCGGGTGATAGTTTCGTTACTTTTGACCTGCATATCGCTGCGATCCATATAAAATGCAGCAAGACGCAAATAGCCTTGGTTATCAGTAAAACTGTATTTATAACCTAATTCATAATTCCATAAATATTCCGGTTCAAACTTACGAAATGCGACCGGTAATGTACCGTCAGTATTAACACCACCGGCTTTATAACCTCGGTTTACTGAACCATAAACTAAGCTCTGTGATGACTGTTGGTATGACAACACAGCTTTACCGCCAACCATAGTATCACTTGGTGAAAATGAAACGCCTTCTGAATTAACATAATCCGCTTCGCGATTTTCAACGCGAAGCCCAGTAACTAACGTTAGCTTATCAGACAATGCGGTATCAAACTGGGCATAAGCTGCAAGAGTTGTAGTATCAAAGTCGGAGGTGAAATCAGCTTCAGCGTAAGTGTATTCTCTAAGCAGAGATTCATCATCCGTTTTGCCGTAAATGCCAGCTACCCAGGCAGTCGTTCCTTGAAACAGTTGGCTTTGCTGATTAGATAAGGCGCGAAGTTCTAAAGTCGAGGTTTTTTTATCTCTGAAATAGTGATCGACCGATGAATATTCCCAGCCTGGACGAATACCAACATAACTCCAGTCTTCATCATAACCATAACCTAAGTCACTATCGGCATGAGTCACAATAGAAACTAGCTGGCCAAAGTTAAAACCACGGTAGGTTGACTTGGCACTTAATGCAGTAGTTTTTTGCGTGTCAAAACCTGGCTCATCCGATAACGTATTGCGATTATTATCTAACGAAAAAGCATCGTAGCCGTTATCAAAATCAAAGTGGTACAAACCTAAATCTAAGGTGTGCTCACTACTTAGTTCAATATTAAGCTTACCTCGGGCAGTAAGTTCATCGCGATTATTCGTGTCAGAGCGATCAAGGTAAATATTATCGACAAAACCATCGTGTTGATATTTTTCAACGGCTAATCGGTAGTTCACTTTATCACTGGCTGGCCCTGAAAGCGCAAGCCCTGCACCCACACCATTGTAATTTTCTGCCAACAACTTCACTTGACCTTCGAACTGCTCTGTTGGTGCGTTGGTGGTAATATTGATTAGGCCGGCTAAAGCATTCGCACCGAATCGAGTACCTTGCGGCCCTCTAAAGATTTCAGCTTGAGCAACATCAAACATCGAAGAGGCGCTACCGATACCGGTAAAGTCAACTTCATCAATAATCACCCCTACCGATGGGTTGATTGGCTCTTTAAATTGACTGCGCTCACCGATGCCACGAATTTGATAATAACGAGCACGCTGGGAGCCTGATGCGAAATTGACATTTGGCGCTATGGCGATAACTTCCTCAAGGTTCTGGGCATTACGTCGAGCAATTTGTTGCTCAGTAAGCACACTTAAAGAAGCTGGAATTTTTTGAAGGTTGTTCGCTCTAAAATCGGCGCTAACGGTAATAACTTCAATGCTATCGGTTTGATCATTTAAGTTAGTTGTTTGGTTCGCACTTAATTGAAAGGACGCTAAAGCGATAGTGATTGCGGTGGCAATAGAAGACTTTGTTATATACATAATGCTCTCTGTCATTTTAGCGGCGCAACAATGGCATAAAATGGAAACATTTATCGTATATAACGAATAAAAATAAGGTTCCAACCATCCCTACGCCAGTGTTATCTGGATCAGGTTCAAAGGGTTCTATAAAGTCTCAGCAAGCGGTTAAATTAGTAAACTAAATAACCCATGCACCCCTAGGTTCGAGCGGCATATTAACAGTTAAATTAAAAAAGTACAGTGCCTTTTTAAAATATTTAAGAGCGTGTTGAGCTTTGCGTTATAAATTTTGTTCGAATTTAATGGCTTTAAATTTAGGCACACCAAGTGAAGTTTGGTTGTTCCTAATAAATGCGATGTAACAACGAGTAAAAGCCATTAAAACGAATCGTTAGACAGTGTCACTTGAGTCTATCTACTGCGTTTTCGCTTATTTATGTGGAATAACCAAATTACATAAGCAAAGCCTTGTATATAAACTCAATTGGCTGCTGCAAAATTATACAGCAAAAATCAACACGCTCTAGCTCAAATACTTACTAATGGCCCCATTGGTTGACCACCTAATAAATGCATATGAATATGGTAAACCTCTTGGCCACCGTGCTTATTACAGTTCATAATCAAGCGATAACCGTCTTCGGCGATACCTTCGGCTTCTGCCAATTTTCTAGCGACGGTAAATAAGCGCCCTAATGCTAACTCGTCTTCTTGTTCGACATGGTTAACCGTCGGAATAAGTTTATTCGGAATAATTAAGATATGGCTTTTCGCTCGCGGGGAAATATCACGAAAAGCAGTAACCAACTCATCCTGATAGAGCAATTCAGTGGGAATTTCTTTACGAATGATTTTAGAAAAAATGGTTTCTTCATGTACTTGTTCAGTCATATTATCCTCTTAATTTATCTGCTAATTCTTCTAACGGTTATTCAAGACTTGTACTAAAGCGCGATTGTTGCGATAAGTTTACCGCCTTTTTCAAATCTTCTACCAGTAAATAATTCACCGGCACCAAAACTAAGGTAATTAGTGTGGCAAAAATGATGCCAAAACCAAGTGATACCGCCATAGGAATTAAAAATTGCGCTTGCGTCGCTTTTTCAAATAATAATGGCATCAAACCGATAAAAGTGGTGAGTGATGTTAACATAACTGGTCGAAAGCGTGCTTGCCCTGCCTCCATTACCGCAGCCAGCGTCTTTTGGCCCAGTTCGCGTTTTTTGTTAATAAAATCAACTAGCACCAAACTATCATTAACCACAACGCCAATTAATGCCATTAAGCCTAACATACTCATAATGGTTAAATTCATACCCATGATCCAGTGACCGAGCACCGCACCTATAGCGCCAAATGGGATCACAGACATAACGATGATTGGTTGCAAATAAGACTTAAACGGGATTGCTAGCAAACAGTAAATAATAAAGAACATAAATATCAAACCATAAAACATGCTGTTAAATGACTCCCGTTGTTCTTTAGCTTCACCTTCAAGTTCGTAGCTTACCCCAGGATATTTCGTCATTAACTGATCAAGGTAAGGTTTTAGATCCGCAGTTAATACCGTCATATTGGTATTTTGTTTATCGACATCAGCGGTAACATTAACCGTGCGATAACGGTCAATCCGGTTAATTGCTGATGGACTGCGACCTGGTTTAAAGGTCGCAATATGCGATAGCGGCACTTTGCCACCACTTGGTGTGGTGATCAGCATACTGGCTAAATTAGCAATCGATGTTCGTTCCTCTAGCGGAAAACGCAACATAACACGCACATCGTCACGGCCACGCTGAATACGCTGAATTTGTGACCCAAAAAATGCACTACGAACTTGCCTAGATACCGAAGTAATTGACATCCCCATGGCATGCCCTTGCTCAGTTAACTCAATTTGAATTTCTTCTTTACCGTTCGATAAGCTATCGGCAATTTCAAATACCGTAGGATAAGTTGCCAGTCTAGTTTTCACTTCAGCAGCCACTTCTTTAAGTAAAGGCAAATCAGTCGCGGAAAGTTGAACATTAATCGGATCGCCACCGCGACCAATTTCCGCACGAAAGGTCAATGATTCTGAGCCTGGTAACTCGCCTATTAACCCCCGCCACTCTGCCACTAACTGCTGAATGGTAACACCTGTTTCATTTTTATCGGCTGGCAGAATTTCAAAACGCACTCGCCCAGTATTATCACCAGTAATTGCCAGAATATTTAAAATAACGCTATCGCCATTTTCATCGCTGTATTTTTCTTTAAGCTGTTTGGCGGCATTCGACATTTTATCAACATAACTGTCAATCACATCAAAGCTAGTACCAACAGGCATAGTTAGCGTTGCCCTAGCGGTTTCACTTGGAATGCGTGGGAAAAAGGTAAACTTTGTCCAGCCTGAGGTGATAAACGCCAAAATTAAAATAAATACCCCAATAAAGCCAAATAGCGTCATTAACCGGTTATTCACCGCCTTAGCTAAAATCGGTTGATAGTATTTTAAAATAGCCGCTTCAAAACCATCAGCAATCTTGTGTTGTATTGCTTCAAGTTTATTTACTTTAGTTTTTTCGCGGCGCAGTTTGATATGTTTTAAGTGCGATGGCAGCACAAATTTAGATTCAATTAATGAAAATAATAATACCGGAATGACGATCACCGGAATTTGGGCAAATAAGGCACCACGCATACCATCGATAAAGGCTAGCGGTAAAAATGCAGCAACGGTTGTTAATACGCCAAAAGTCACAGGGGTTGCGACTTCTTCAGTGCCTTTTATCGCAGCTTCAAGCCCAGAGTTGGCAAATTGTGTATGGCGATAAATGTTTTCTCCAGTAACGATGGCGTCATCAACCACAATCCCCAACACTAAAATAAAACCAAATAAGCTCATGATATTGAGCGATATGCCAAATACAGGCATAAAAATAAATGCTCCCATAAAGCTCACTGGAATGCCAATAAATACCCAAAACGCAATAGAAGGTCGCAAAAATAGTGTTAACAGCAGTAACACCAAAAAGCCGCCCTGCAAGGCATTTGAGATTAACGTATTTAACCGGCTTTTGACGATTTCAGAGTCATCATCCCAATAACTTAAGATAAAGCCTTGAGGCAAAGTTGCCTGACGTTGTTCAATGTAGTCTTTTACCGCATCCGCCACTTCAATCGCATTTTGTTGGCCTATGCGATAAATCTCAATTAGCGCCCCTTGTTGTCCATTAAATCTGGCTCTAAGTGGCGTTTCTTCAAAACCATCATTTACTTGAGCAATATCTCGTAATTTTATAATAGTGCCGTCTGGATTGGTTTTAACGACAATATTTTCAAACTCATGTTTTCGATAAGCTTGTCCTTTACTGCGCACTAAAACATCACCACCTTCGGTGCGAATATTACCTGCAGAGATATCAACTGAACTATTACTAATTGCGTTAGCAATATTGTCCATCGACAAGTTATATTCTCTAAGCTTATCTTGCTTGATATTGACGGCTATTTCATAAGCGCGAACCGCGTCTAACGATAATTGAGTGATTTGCGGCAAACGTAATAGATCATCGCGAACCGATTCAGCAAATTCTCGAATTTCTTTTTCACCGTAATCAGAAGCAACGGTGACAGAAATAACATCACGTTGCCGTTGCCTTATCGCTGTTACAGGCTTTTCGGCATCACCGGGAAAGGTGTTTATCGCATCAACGCGACTTTTAACATCGGCTAATAATTGCCTAGCGTCATACCCCGACTCTGCTTCTATATTTACCGACGCCGAACCTTCAACAGAAGTACTGGTAATACGTTCAATGCCCTCTAAATCTTGCACTGCTTCTTCGATCTTTATCGCAACACCCTGCTCAACATCTTCAGGAGTTGCACCGCGCAGAGACATTCTTACCGAAACCACTTCAGATTCAAATGATGGAAATACTTCCAGTGGAATTCGCAAATTAAGCGACATTAAGCCTAACAGTAATATTGTCACCATCAATAAATTGGCGGCAACATGGTTTCTGGCAAACCAAGCGATCATGAGCGCGCTCCTTTACCATCATTCTGTTTATTGATTGCTTGCTGCCCGTCTCGATTGGCTGTGCTGCTTTGTTGGGCTACACCATCTTTTTGGCGAATCGCCACAGGTGTGCCCGAATTAACCTGACCAAGCGGCGTGGTCACTAATAAGTCATTGTGATTTAGGCCACTGGTTATCAAAGCAAAGTCATTGTTTTGCCAAGCTATTTCTACTGGCGTTCTAAGTAAGACATTATCTTTAACGACAAACACATAACTGCCTTGATAAATGGTTTTATTAGCAATGGTGATCGCATTTTGTAGCGACTTTCCGGTAATTTTTGCCCTTACATACTGACCAATTTTTAATGGCAAGCCATCTGTCGAGTTCTTGCCATAAGGATCGTCTATTTGAGCAACGACAAACAATTGTTGGGAGTTTTCATCAAACGCCCCTTCGGTGCGCATAACGCGGCCTTGCCAACTTTGTAAATTCACCAATTCAGAATAAATAGTGACTGACGGATGAAATGTATTGTCATTCTCAAAACGGCTATTTTCCGGTAAATCGATAAAAGGTAAGTCGCTATTTTTCAGTGGCAATCGGACTTCGACATAATCAACGGCATAGATTTGAGCAAGTGCGGTACTCGATGATACGACTTGACCAATATCCACTTGTTTCTTTAACACGCGGCCAGTATAAGGCGCTTTAATTTGCGTACGTTCTAGTGCAAGGTTTGCTTTAGTTAAGCTTGCCTGAGCGGAATAAACTGCCGCCTCTGCCGCCAACAATTGTGGCCTTCTTAATACTAAATCTGATGGCGTTCCACTATTACCTAAACGCTCCCAATCTTGTTTGGCTTGCTCTACCCGCGCGTTTTCTTCAGCAAGCGCCTGTCTAGCGCTGTACAAATTTGCTTTAGCAATATCGATTTCCGCTTGGTAATCGCGATCATCAAGCCTAACTAACAAATCACCTTGTTCGAAAAATCCACCATCTCTAAAGTTCGCACTAATAAATTTAACTTCGCCAGATACTTGCGGCTGTAAAATACTTTGAGTTCTAGGCTGCACCGTCCCGTAACTATCAATCATTATAGTGACGGGCGCTGGGCTAATAGTTTGCACATCAACATTGAGTTGCGGTGCCATTGACGGCTTACCGCGCTTAGTTGTAGGCGGGTTTTTGCTAACTATCAGTGCAAGTAAGATAAAAGTGGCTAACACCAAAAATGGTAATAATGTTTTCTTTAATTTCATGTGGCACCTAATTACTTGCAGGTTCTTGTTGTTCGAAATTAATGGCTAAATGACTGCCACCTAACTTTGCATAAATTGTAATGCGGTTTTGGATAAGTTGATTTTCAATAGATATAGTATTGGACTGGGCATCAAATGCTCTGCGTTGGGCTTCCAGTACGGTACTGTAGCTGACTAACCCTTTGAGGTACTGATTAAAGGATAACGTCTCAGCCGCTAAGGCATTTTCTTTGGCAGCTTGATAATGCACTAACTGCTTAGCAAGTGAATAATGAGCGCTAATATAGTTTTCCATGTCAGCAAATTCACTATATACGGTTTGCAAATATTCCTGCTCTACTTTTTTTACCGTTAACCGCGCTTGCTCTTGTGCTGATTTTAATTTTCCAGCATTAAATATCGGCGCAGTAATCCCCCCAGCAATCGACCAAGTCAATGCACCACCGCTAAGCAAATTTCCTAATTCATCACTAGCATCACCTGTAGCGCCTGTTAAATTAAGCTGCGGAAATCGCTGTTTATAAGCAACGGCTAAAGCAGCATCTGCGGCTAATAACTCATACCATTTTTGTTGAATATGTTGACTGCCGGCTAACAGGTTTGAAGGTAACCCTACGGATAATTCAGCGGGTAGTTGCGGTAAGGCTAATGATAAACCGGCAAAGCTTTCCGCTTGCGGGAATTGTCCTAATAAGACATCTAATAATCTAAGCCGCTCAAAAACCGTTTGCTGTTGTTCAGTAACTCTCGCTTGCTCACGACTGACATCGTTTTGCGTTAAATAAACATCTAACGCTTCACTTAAGCCTAATTTATACGAGGCATTGATAATATCTAAATTGCGTTGTAAGTTTTGCGCTCGCTCTTGATATAACGACAATAATTTCTGAGCTGAAATCACATTATACCAAGCGGCAACCACATCAGAAATTAGTTGATTTTTAGCTTGCTGATATGCAATTTCCCTTGCTTTATATTGCAAACTTGCCTGACGCTGACTAGCTGATAATTTACCCCATAAATCAATTTCATAGCTAAGTTGCAAACCGATGTTAGCGTTATTGTTGTAACTTGTCGTTGTCTCAGCAACTGACTTATTACGACTTTGATTAATATTGAGGTTAAGCTCTGGATAAAAGTCAGCTTCAGCAATATTTAGTTGCTGCTTAGCAATGAGAAAATCCCGATAGCTAATTTGTAATTCAGGGCTATTGCTTAAAGCTTGCTTAATAGCTGATTGAAGCTGTTCATCGGTTATCAACAGCTGCCAATCGCCCAATATTGCTTGGTTATCTTGCTTGCTAATTACGCCGACTTCTACACTGTCCTGTCTAACGTTTTGTTGCCAATGTTCAGGCGCTGTTATCGACTGAACTGCAGGCGAAATTGCCGTTTGACTGCTGCAAGCACTGAGCAAAGCAAAGCTACAAGCACAACTAATTATCCTAAGATTAAATAACGGTTGTAAATTCACAAATTTTTCCACACGCGGGCAAGTCATTACTTAACCTCAAGTTTGCATAAACTAGGCTGAGGTTAACTACATTTATAAGACTTATAATAATGATTGAGCCATGATAAAGATCACTGGCGGATAAAAAAATTAAATTTACTTTACTTTACACAGGTTGGCGATAAGAAATAATAGCAATATCAAATGCTTTACTAATGAGAGTTACAAAGGCTAAAAAGCACACAATATTTCTGTCGAAACAAAGTAAAGGAGATTAGGTCACTGTGATGGTAATAAATTAAAAACTAGCTTTGACAACTAAAGTAGAGATGTTTTAATTGAATTATTAATAAATGGTACCCAGGGCCGGACTTGAACCGGCACGCTCTTGCGAGCGAGGGATTTTAAATCCCTTGTGTCTACCAATTCCACCACCCGGGCATTGAACCTATTAAGGTAAGGATGTTTTTATACTAGAGATTGGTGTTCTAGTCTCTTTTATAACAAAGTTAAAAAAGAAGTTGGAGCGGCTGACGAGGCTCGAACTCGTGACCCCGACCTTGGCAAGGTCGTGCTCTACCAACTGAGCTACAGCCGCAATATGTTACTAATCTTATCAAGATGAAATGGTACCCAGGGCCGGACTTGAACCGGCACGCTCTTGCGAGCGAGGGATTTTAAATCCCTTGTGTCTACCAATTCCACCACCCGGGCAACGTGTTGCCACTAATTCATCAAGAACGAGTAGTAAAATTTTGGAGCGGCTGACGAGGCTCGAACTCGTGACCCCGACCTTGGCAAGGTCGTGCTCTACCAACTGAGCTACAGCCGCACACATTTTGCATTTTTCAATGCACTTTGCAGTGTTGGTGACCTACAAAGCTAAATATTCGATTGGAGCGGCTGACGAGGCTCGAACTCGTGACCCCGACCTTGGCAAGGTCGTGCTCTACCAACTGAGCTACAGCCGCTTATCAAATTTCGGCGCGCATAATATCGCACCTATTTCCTTAATACAACCTAACCTTAGCGAAATGGTACCCAGGGCCGGACTTGAACCGGCACGCTCTTGCGAGCGAGGGATTTTAAATCCCTTGTGTCTACCAATTCCACCACCCGGGCATTATGGAGGCGGGTCCCGGAGTCGAACCGAGGTCCACGGATTTGCAATCCGCTGCATAGCCACTCTGCCAACCCGCCATATTTCACTACGGTGTGGTAGTATTCCTTAGAACTTCTCAAAAGGCTTAGACCTTAAGAGATTTGGAGCGGCTGACGAGGCTCGAACTCGTGACCCCGACCTTGGCAAGGTCGTGCTCTACCAACTGAGCTACAGCCGCTTCACTGGTTGACTCCCTGTCAACTGGTCGAGCATTCTACATTGAAATTATCTCCAGTCAACCATTAAATTTCAAAAATATTTCAAGTGATTAAAAAGCAGCTAATGTGATGATTTTTTAGCTATTCAACCGCCAAAATACCGTAATTTACTGACCTTTTAGCTCTGGCCAAGCAGCTTTAAAGTACACCACCATTGTCCAAACGGTCAAAACAGTCGCGATAAAGTAAAAGGCATAAGCGGCGAACATTAAAATTTCATGGGGGAAATTAAACAATATTAATGGAATGTCATAGTCTGGCTGCCAAATTAACCCCATAATCCCTAGCATTTGTGCCGCAGTTTTGTACTTGCCTAATGTTGATACCGCCACCGTATCGCGTTTACCGCGCGACGACATAAATTCCCGTAAACCGCTGATAAAAATTTCACGCGAGATCATGATCATAGCCGGTACACTAATCCACCATACCGCATAATCTTCAGCAAGCATAATGAGCGCTGCTGCCACCATTAATTTATCAGCAACAGGATCTATGAATGCCCCGAACGCTGAAGATTGATTTAATTTTCTAGCTAGGTAGCCATCAAGTGCATCGCTGACTGAAGCTATCCAGAAAACGGTGAAAGCGCCAAAGTGACTCCATGACAGCGGCAAATAAAAGACAACAATAAAAACGGGAATTAAAATAATTCGAAATAAAGTAATTTGATTAGGAATAGTCCACATAGGCACTTCACGGTCAATACAGCTAGCGTTGTAACCTTGATTACAACAACTAATTAAGATGACACCATTCTACACAGTTCTTCAACTAATTGTCATGTAGCGCATCATAAATATTTTGCGCGAGTACTGCGCTAATACCTGGGACTTTTTCTAGTGTTTTAACATCAGCATTTTTAACTTCTTGCATACCACCTAAATACTTAAGTAGTGCCTGACGTTTTTTGGCGCCAATACCAGGAATGGTTTCCAAGGTTGAGGTTTTTGCCTGCTTTTGACGTTTAGCTCGATGGCCTGTAATGGCAAAGCGATGTGACTCATCGCGAATATGTTGCACTAAATGTAGTGCTGGCGAGGTAGCCGGTAATGAAATGAGTTGATGGCTACCAGCGAGAATCAGCGTTTCAAGCCCTGGCTTTCTTGACTCCCCTTTAGCAACTCCCACCAATAATGGCGTTTTTGTTAAATTTAATGTTTGAAAGAAATCTTCAGCGCGTGCTAACTGCCCTTTACCACCATCAATAAAAATAATGTCTGGGAGCTTATCTTCATCAGTGACTTTTCCGTAGCGCTTATTTAACGCAAATGACATTGCCGCATAATCATCACCGGGCGTAATGCCCGTGACATTGTATCGACGGTAGTCACTTTTTAATGGCCCCGCTTGATTAAACACGACACATGACGCCACTGTTTGCTGGCCCATTGTATGACTGATATCAAAACACTCTAATCGTGATATTTCATTATCGAGCTCAAACACTTGGTTAAGCTGTTCGAAGCGTTTATCCATTGATTCTTTTTCTGAATGGCGTGTTATTAACGCTTGTTCAGCATTAGTTGCCGCTAGTTTTAAATATTGCTTTCGCTCTTTACGGACGTTACTGGAAATTTTTATGTCATAATCAGATTGTTCAGATAATAGCTTTGCTAACTCGTCGCCACTTTCAATAGCACGGTCAATCACTATTTCCCTAGGGATTGCACCTTGGAATGCTTCATTGACTAAATAATGCTGACCAATAAATGCCGAAATAATTTCTTCGTCATCATCTTCCGCCATTATGGTTGGGAAATAACTTTTGCTGCCCAGAATTTTATGATCGCGAACAAACAATACATGTATACACACTTGAGCTTTTAATCGGCCCGGCATTCGGTAAAGGCCAATTACGTCCATTTCTGCGGCAACACCACTGACAAATTGTTGCTGCTGCACTTTACGTAACGTGGCTATTTGATCGCGCAAGCGCGCCGCTTGTTCAAATTCCAGCGCTTCACTGGCTTTTTCCATGTTAGCTACTAAGGTTTCGATAACCTCCGAGCTTTTACCACGCAAAAATAACTTGGCAAGGTTCACTTGCTGTTGATAGTCATCCACCGAAATTTTATCGACACACGGCGCTGAGCACCGACCTAATTGATATTGCAAACAAGGGCGGGTTCTAGCTCTATAATAACTATCTTCACATTGGCGAATCGGAAAAATTTTCTGCATTAATCGCAACGATTCCCAAACTGCACCAGCACTGGGAAAGGGGCCAAAATATTCGCCCTTTTGTCGTTTTATACCGCGGTGCATGCCGAGTTTTGGATGTTTGTGACTGGTGATCAGTAAATAAGGGTAAGACTTATCATCACGCAGCAAAATATTGTATTTTGGCTGATATTTCTTGATGAAGTTATTTTCGAGAATTAACGCTTCACCCTCGGTATGGGTGACCGTAACTTCTATCGCTATAATTTGGCGAACCAGTGCTTTAGTTTTTACACTGGCAACATCTTTACGAAAATAACTGGCTAAACGCTTTTTTAGGTTTTTGGCTTTACCAACATAGATCACCGACTGCTCAGCGTTATACATTCGATAAACGCCAGCTTTTTCAGTAACCGTTTTTAAAAAGGCTTGCTGATCAAATTGGGCAAGTTCAGACAACTGCTAGCCTACAACTTTTCCGTTTTTAACATTCCATGTCGGATCGCTAGATGAGTTAATTCGACATCATTACTCACTTTTAATTTCTCAAACATGCGATAACGATAACTATTAATAGTTTTTGTGCTCAGTACCAGTTGCTCAGAAATATTAGGCACTTTCTCGCCGCGCGTTATCATCCACATAATTTGAAGTTCGCGCTCTGATAACGAGTTAAATGGATTTTCTTCAGCAGATTTAAATTGATTCAACGCCATTTGCTGGGCAACGTCTGGCGTAATATAGCGTTGGCCACTATTAACCGCTCTGATGGCATTGACCATTTCATCTGGACCAGCACCTTTAGTTAAGTAACCGGCTGCCCCCATTTGCATGACTTTTGTCGGAAACGGGTCTTCACTATGAACCGTTAACACAATCACTTTAACGTCTGGGGCATAACGAATAATTTTTTTGGTTGCATCTAAGCCACCAATACCAGGCATATTCATATCCATTAACACTACATCAGGCTGTTCTTTACGGCAAAATTGCACCGCTTCTTCGCCTGTTTCAGCTTCGCCAACGACTTTAATACCTTTTACTTCGTCTAGTATTTTACGAATACCTGTACGAACTAATTCGTGATCATCAACTAAAAGTACGTTAATCAAGCGGAAATACCTTTTATTCTGGGTTAATTATTCTTGGATATTGGCAGTATTACTGCGCCAGTTTTTACGACAAAATATATAGCGAAAGTGCCTTTAACACAACGGAATTTTATTCTTTACTAACGACTGGATATTTATTCTACGAATTCAATCATAGTTAAGACTATAAGTTGTTTTTATTTAACCAATTATTTAATAGACCTATTTGGCCATTCTTATAAGCGGCATAAGTCAGGCGCACGGCATTACTTAAAATTACCGAATCAGACCAATTTGTTTGTTCGGCAATGAGCTCATAACATTCCAGTGCTTCTTTTGAGAGGTAGCCACGCATTTCCTTTTTGCCATTTTCTTTTTGCCGCTCTCGATAGCGTCGCTGTTTTTCGGCATTGGTTAGCGCCATTTTTAAACTCCAATTAATTCTTTCTAGTTTATCAATAAACCATATGGTTACGCATAACCCATAAAAATGCAATAAATTAACTGTTCAGAGTTGTTTAGTGTACAAGTGTTCGCTAAAGTAGCAGCCTTTAAAATTGCCAATATAGAAAAGATATGGAACAAAAAAGCGCATACTCCAAAGAAGATTTAATTTTAGCTGGTACAACTGATTTCTTTGGTGAAGGTAACAGTAAGTTACCGTCGGACAATATGTTAATGATGGATCGTATTAACTTAATTACCGAACAAGGTGGCCAATTCGGTAAAGGTGAAATCATTGCAGAATTAGATATTAATCCTGATTTGTGGTTTTTTGATTGTCATTTTAAAGGTGATCCGGTAATGCCTGGTTGTTTAGGCTTAGACGCCATGTGGCAATTAGTTGGCTTTTATTTAGCTTGGGCCGGTGGTCCAGGCCGTGGTCGTGCATTAGGTGTTGGTGAAGTTAAATTTACTGGTCAAATTCTACCTACTGCTAAAAAAGTTACCTATAACATTCAGTTAAAGCGTGTTATTAAGCGTAAATTGTTTATGGGTATTGCTGATGGCACTGTTTCGGTTGATGGTAAAGTGATTTACACCGCAACTGATTTAAAAGTTGGTTTATTTGCTGATACTTCAAGTTTCTAGTTAACTAAAACTATAGTTAATTCATGTCCTTATTAACGGTTGTTATTTTAAATATTGTTAATAAGGACTTTTAATATCCCTTCGTTTATCTTCACAACTGTCCAAAACGCAAACAATTAAGCCTAAATAATATCTGATAGCTAGTATCCGGCAGTTAAGGCCCAATATTACTTAACATACTTGTTAGCAATGTCGACTTACTGGTTACCGCTTGATTCATTAACACGGTTGTACTTTCGGTTAAAATATCGTTTTTCACCTTTTTCGCGAGCTCTAGCGCATAATCGCTATCCTGTATTCGTTGCCGGCTTTCTGTAAGTGAAACTTCCTGATTTTGGATATTACGAATAACTGATTGTGCGGCGTTTATTTTGGCGCCTATTTCAGCACGATGAGCCCCTACTTTGGCCAACGCACTATCAATTTCGGTAATTGTCGATTGTGCTTGCGCTATTGAACTAACGCCAGAAGTGCCGACGCCCAGCCCATCCGCCGTGGCATTAATCTCTGGAAAATCGATATAACCATCTGCGCCAACAGCTAAATCTTTAGCAGTCACTAGCATCTGATTATCAGGCGGTATTTTAGGATCATCTAACGTGCCTAGTGCTGTCCATGAGGCATTGATATTAAATGCACCATTTCCGGTTACTGCCAACAATAACGGCTCGGTAACTCGATTTATAATCAGCTCTTCATTATTATTAGCGGGGTTGTTGTTGCCAGAAAAAGTAAAGGTCATGCCATTTCGGGTGTCGGTATTAGTTGCAGGGTAATTATAGCCACCACCATCAAATAGCTGGCTGTTGTCATACGTTTCCGTGCCATTAAAACCATTGGCCGGTGTAAAAAGGTTGCCTTCTACCGCTCCCGCAGAGGGAATACTAGCCATAGAACCAACAATATGATTACCATTTAAATCAAATAGTTGAATATCATCATTAGCACCAAAGCTATCAATCCAAATACGTAGATTGTCTGTGCCTGGTGGAATTACTGCCACCGTTACCCAGCCTGAAGGCATATTTTGTGTTACACCATTGGTAAAAGATTGATCAAGCAATGGTACATTTTTTAAATTACTTGCCGCTTTTAAAAGCGGATACTTGCCAAAGATTTGGGTATTATTGGCACTAAAATCGAGTGCTTGCTTCAATACTTGGATTTCTTCATCCAAGGCTAACCTATCGATAGCCGTGTTACTACCATTAGCAGCTTGAAGCGCAAGTGTCCTTATTCGTTGCAAGATGTTGGTAGTTTCAGCTAACGCGGCGTCAGCAGTTTGACCATAGCTAATACCGTCATTTAAGTTTCGTATATTTTGTTGTTTAACTAGCAATTGAGTTGTAAGGCGGTTACTTATTTGAAGACCTGCGGCGTCATCTTTTGCTGACGTAATACGTTTACCACTAGCCAGTTTATCAATGTTATCTTCAAAGCTCGCTTTTATCATATTAGTTTGTAAATTTAATGCGAGGCTATTGGTAATGCTTGTCAAAAAACTGTCTCAAATTAACTAGTTAAATCAGGTCTAACCAGCCAAAGCTAAAAATGTGCCAATTGTTTTTTATAAGTAGTCTAAATACAAAAAAGCTCGGCACTTGCCGAGCTTTTAATTTGTTATTGTTAATGTGAAATTGTTACTTAATAAGGCCTTGTTGTTTATCGGCTATTGCTTCACGCCAACCACCTAACCATTCTGACTTTGCTTCTACCCCTTGATAAGGACATAACTCTTTTGAACGTCCTGAAACTCCTGCCTGATATCCTCTTGAATACGCTCTATCTTGACGGTCACGTTTCTGCCTTTTCATCATCTATGCTCTCTCCTATTTCTACTTTTTTCGTTTTTATCTATTTAACGAATAGGACAGCTTAAACTGATTTGCAAACTGCAAATTAGCTGAAAAAAATAACTAATTGATCTGTTGAAATAAAAAGTTTTAAAAAAAAGCGCCAATTGGCGCTTTTATTATTTATTGAGATTATTTTACTGCGAATACTTTCGAGTTCTTCTTAAGCCAAATAACGCTAACAATGCGATTAAGCCAAAGTTAAAACCAGCGCCTTTACGCTTAATTTTTTCTTCCACTTCACTACAATCTTCCAGCTCACCATCGATTGGCGTTAATGTCACCGCACGAATAACATCTTCAGTTAATTGATTGCCTTGTTCATCAACCATCAACTCACCTTTTGCATCACGGCGTGGTACTTTAACGACTGCGGTTGCAGATATTTCATTATTGTTATTAATGTCTCTAGCTTCAATAATGGTATAAGCAGAGTCACAGCTTAAGAAGTCATTTAAATCGGTAAACGATTCATTATTCATGTCATAAAGAAAACCATGTGTTCTGCGCGGCTTACTCGTACTATTGTGTGTTTCTACTTCACCTTCACCAACAATAAAGCCAACTTCATTAATTGCTCTAGCAGTACTAGATGAGCCTTCAAAGAAATCATCAGGGAATACCATGTTCATATCTGATGCGGGCGCATTTGTATCAACATAATAAAACTTAGTACGCAAATTACCATTAACGTAGGTATTTACATGACCTACTGCAATACCAGAGTCACTAATATCATAAGCGCGCGAATCAAAATACTTACCATGATCTTGGGTTAAGCTAATGACTTCGCCATCTTTGTATACCACGGCGTAAAAGCTTCGAGATTCGCCTTTACTAGGCTCCGTTTCAGTTTCATCTACCCAACCATGAGCAAAACCAACGGCAACACCATTGACATTTACTGCCTGGGCATAACTTTTATATACGCGGGTATCATCTTCATGAGGTGTTACTAATTGGCCTAGTGACTTTTGATCAACAACATTGGCATTTTCATCTAACGTCCAAAGATAAGAACTTAAAAAGTACAAATCATTTGATAAATTCTGCACACAAGCTTCATACGGAACATCTTCTAGAATTTCTGAATCAACACAGCCACCGTCTTCATTTTCAATCGATTCAACGCGATTTTCGTTAAGTGAAGTACTGGCATAACCTACCGCGGTATATCCATTGATATCAAGAATTGCAGATTCACCACCATAATAATCAGTTACTGGCGCTAAAATCGGTTTAACAGTCTGACCTTGATCAGTTGAAATATAAGCACGCGTAGCGAACTCTCTTACCCAAAAAGTTAACTCTTCATCGTCGCTATTAACAAAATCAAGCGGTAAATAAGGTGAAGAGGCATTTCCGTATAGCCAGCCACTATCACTAATACCGTTTACATAATCAACAGTAGAGCGCGTAAGCGTTGAAGTATTTTCAAATGGTTGATCAAAAACCACAAATTCTTCAGTACCGTTGCCGACATTTAACATTGCCACAACGCCACCCACTTTTTGCGAGAGGCTGTTACCAATACCTTCTAGATAGCGAACCGCCCAAGCTAAATCATTAGCTGTAGGATTACCATCACGTAAAGCGGCTTCATCTTCAATATTTTCCAACTCATGAACAGAGTCATGCGCTCTATTCGCTAAGTTAACAATCGCATCAAAGTCATCTTCATCAAGATATTGAAATTGAACAGGAAAGTTATAAAGGCTAGCGCCAGAAATTGCGGTCTCACCTAGGTTGTTGTCTTGTTGCGCGTAGGTATATTTAAGTGAGCTAACATCACCTTTATCGATCACTTGGTAGGTAGCGGCATTGGCGACAGACAAAGACAATGCGCTGGTAACACTTAACGCTACCAAAGACTTAATAATTCTTTTCATTTAACTACTATTCTCACTTATTATTTTGCATCTAACTCTTGCCACCTGTCATAGGCAGCTTCGAGCTTGGACTCGCTTTCTTGCAGCTGGTTCAAAATTTTCTGCGTTGTTTCTTGATCTTGGGTAAAAAAGTCTGGCTGATTTACCTGCTCTTGTAGCGATCCAATTAACGACTCAAGATTATCTATTTCCTCAGGCAAAGCTTCAAGCTCTCTGGCCTCTTTATATGATAATTTTTTCTTTTCCGGAGCTTTTGGGGCATTTATCGTGGTATTAACCTGCGCTTTTTGCTCTTTTACTACCGGTTGATGCGCCTTGCGCTGTGTTTCTTTATAAGCCAGATAATCATCAACATCGTCATAACCGCCAACAATTTGTTCAATATGGCCGCTACCGTCAAAATACAAACAGCTATTTACACAGTTATTGACAAAGTCACGGTCATGGCTCACCAAAACCACGGTGCCATCATAATTAGCAACAACTTCTTCAAGTAATTCTAATGTTTCTATATCTAGGTCATTGGTTGGCTCATCGAGTATCATCAAATTACTTGGACGTAAGAATTGACGCGCCAATAACAAGCGATTCTTTTCGCCACCAGATAACGCTCTTACTGGTGTACGAGCACGTTTGGGGCTAAAAAGAAAGTCTTGCAAATAACCTAATACATGACGTGAACGGCCATTAAGTGTCACTTCCTGTTTGCCGTCTGCCACCGTATCTTGCACCGTTTTATTCGGGTCAAGTTGTTCGCGATGCTGATCAAAATAAGCTACTTCAAGATTTACCCCAACCCGCACTTTGCCGCTGGATGGTTGATACTGCTCCATCAATAACTTAATTAACGTTGACTTGCCAGTACCGTTTGCGCCAATTAATGCAATACGATCGCCACGGGAGATAAGTAAGTTCAAATGGCTAATAACTTGTTTATCATCAAATGACATTGAAACATCTTGTGCTTCAAATACCAGCTTGCCAGAGCGTTCACCTGACGAAATTTTAATATCGCCTTGCGACTTAAGCTCTCTTCGCTGCTTACGTTCAACTCTTAATTTTTCTAAAGCACGCACTCGCCCTTCATTACGGGTACGACGCGCTTTAATGCCTTGTCTGATCCAAGCTTCTTCTTCGGCAAGGCGCTTATCAAACAGCGCATTTTGCTGTGCTTCCACTTGCAAGTCATGTTGCTTTTGTTCGATATATTTATCGTAATCACCGGGATAACTGGTTAAATGGCCACGATCTAAATCAATAATGCGAGTCGCTAAACGACGAATAAAGGCACGGTCATGACTGATAAAAACGATGGTGCCAGTAAAGTTTTTCAAAAACGCTTCAAGCGATAACACGCTATCAATATCTAAATGGTTAGTTGGCTCATCAAGTAACAAGACATCTGGATCTGTAACTAACGCTTTAGCCAACGCCAGTTTACGTAACCAACCACCGGAGAGTTGATCAATTTGGGTATCAGCATTTAATGACAAAGTACTTAACACTTGTTCAATGCGTTGTTCATCTTGCCAAGCGTTAGCTTGTTCTAGCTGTTGCTGGGTTTGCGCAAGTTTTTCTAAGTTAGCGTCTGTCGGCGCTTCAGTGACCAGCGCAACCAATGCGTGATAACGTTGCAGTAGCTCAGCATTTTCTTTTAAGCCTTCAGAAACATAAGAAAAAATTGTTTGTTCACTGGTTTCGGGTGGATCTTGTTCGAGCATCGCCACTCGAATATCATTTGAAAACACCAGTTGGCCGTCATCTAACTGACGTTCACCACTGATCACTTTTAACAGTGAAGATTTACCTGCACCATTGCGCCCAACTAAACATACTCGCTCGCCTTTATTGATTTGCAAATCAGCGTTATCAAGTATTTTGTCATCACCGTAGGCTAATTCAGCGTTGGTTACTCTAATTAATTCCATGCAGTATTACTTCTTTTATTCATTATCGGTTATCACGCTGATATGACTTATATCGTACGTGCTTTTATCGTGAGTAGTTTTGACAAAAGCTGTCAATGCCGCTAAATCAAACGGCCAAAACAGCTCTTTACCATCGATATCCCGCTGCATTACAGGAATATGTTGGCCGTAAGCCTCAACTAAGTCATCTTCATCAACAATATCAACCAAGGTTAACATAATTGGGGTCGGCAATTGATGGCAAAGTGCTAATGCCTGTTCGCATAAATGACAGCCTTCGCTGCCATATAAAATAAAACCATATTCAATCATTTGGCTAATTCCCTGCTATTTCCGAGTTAATAACCAACTGTTATGAATATGTTTATTGCGAGCAAAGTCTTTATCACGAGTTTTCTCAGTTAAGCACTCGACACTAAGGCCTAACGCATTCATGGCTTCAACATCCATTTTAAAATTACGTTTGTTGTTGGTAAAAATAATTTCACCATCATCGGTTAATGAATTTAACGCATCAGTTAACATTTCAACATGATCACGTTGTACATCAAACGCATCTTCCATACGTTTAGAATTCGAAAACGTTGGCGGGTCAATAAAAATACTTTGGTATTTTTCGGTATTTGCTTTGAGCCAAGCTAAACAGTCTGCTTGAATAAATTCGTATTTATGGCCAACTAAATTATTCAGTGCAAAATTTTCTTCCGCCCAGTTCAGGTAAGTTTTTGACATATCAACTGTCACTACTTTTTCAGCACCATGTAGCGCCATTTGCACAGAAACCGAACCTGTATAAGCAAATAAATTCAAGCACGTTTTACCTTTGGCGCGCTTGGCGACAATTTGCCGAGTTTTACGATGATCTAAGAATAACCCAGTGTCTAAATAGTCCCATAAGTTAACTTTTAGTTTGGCGCCATATTCATTAACAATCAGTGATTGATTCTTTTTATTAATTTTTTGATATTGATTGCTGCCCTTTTGCTTTTGACGCGTTTTCAGCACCACTTTGCTGGTATCAATACCCGTCACTTTCGGCGCCCAGTAAATCACTTCTTGCAAGCGTTTAGCGACTTTTTCAGGTTCTATATTAGCGGGGGCTGCATATTCTTGAATTACCAAATAATCGTTATAAATATCAATGGCAACGTTATATTCGGGAATATCGGCATCATAGCAGCGATAACAACTAATGTGCTCTGACTTAAGCCAACCTTTTAATGTTTTTAAATTCTTTTTCAAACGGTTAGCAAAGTCTGAATCTTGATTCGAAAAATCAACATTGCCATGAGCAGCATCACGCGCTAACTGCTTTTCATCAATATCATAAATGGCAAACACGCAATCTAGCGGGCCATTTTTAAATTTATAACGCTTGGTTGTCGCCAGTTTGAGTAACATTAACAGCTCAGAATTAGCGGTTAACATTGCCACTCGCCAGTTAGCATATTGTTGCTTGAGCTTGTGGCCAAATTCGCCAAACAGTTCCACCAATTCAGGCAATTCGCCAATACGCTCACCATAAGGCGGGTTAAATAACATGACGCCGGGTTTAGAAAAGACATTATTAATTTTGCCCGCATCTTTACAGCTAAACTCAATCAGATCAGAAAATCCGGCTTTTTTAGCATTTTGTTTGGCCGTTTGAATAACCCGACTGTCAATATCACTGCCATAGACTTTGCTATTAAATTGGCTGAAATTATCTATAGATTGCTTACTAACATCTGTAAGTACTTTTTGCCAAGTATCAACATCATGGCCTAACCATGATTCGAAGCCCCATGATAGCCTGTCAATACCAGGCGCTTGACCACAAGCCATACTTACCGCTTCAATTAGTACTGTGCCAGAACCACACATAGGGTCAACTAACGGCTTCGAAGTATCATTTAACCAACCTGAGCGCAGTACCATGGCCGCGGCTAAATTTTCTTTTAGTGGCGCAGCGCCACTGTCTTGACGGTAGCCACGTTGAAATAATCCGCGACCAGAAAAGTCGAGATAAAAACTCACAACCCCCTTGAGTAAGCGCGCTTGAATACGAATATCAGGATGTGATTTATCAACTGATGGTCTTGGCAAGTCGGCATTTCTAAAGGTATCTACAATACCATCTTTAACGGTAAGGCCACCAAATTGAGAATTTCTGATTTCACTACTTTTACCAACAAAATCAACGACAAACGAATGCTCAGATTCGAAACAAGCAGGCCAATCTAGGGTTAATGTTGCTTGATATAAGTCATCTTTTGTTTTTATTTCTGCTTCATCTAATTTCAGCAACACTCGGGTTGCTAAACGCGTCCACAAGCAAACATTGTAGGCCGTATCTAAGTTAGCGGAAAAATATACCCCTTCTGGTTTTTGCACAACATTTTCACCACCTAACTGCTGAATTTCTTCTGCCAGCAAAATTTCTATACCTGGGGATGTTAACGCTAAAAATTGATACATATATTCAGTCCGAACTCAAAATTGGCGGCAATTATAAACAAACTCAGATAAGACTAATAGCCAATAGGTAAAAATACCTGATGTTCTAGCCAACTAACTTAAGCTTAATGATGAAAATCATAATATTTAGCCAAATCAGCTGATAAAAAACACAGTTTGAGCATCTTTTAACCTTATAACAAAAAACTTAATAAAAGCGGTTGCAAAATACCTCAACTATCCTTAAGATACGCCTCGCTTTCACAGTGGTGAAACAAATTCGTGATAATGGAATCAAAACATTATTGGCTTGTTTAAGTGAACACTTAAACCATTCGGACGCGGGATGGAGCAGTACGATAAATCGTTGTCGGGCTCGCAAAATCACGAAAAGCCGAAGGTCGTCGTAAACCGACGACTTAAATCTAAATGTTTACAGGCGCGGGATGGAGCAGCCTGGTAGCTCGTCGGGCTCATAACCCGAAGGTCGTCGGTTCAAATCCGGCTCCCGCAACCAACTCTTTCGATAGCTTTAGAGTATAAATAAAACTATTTACAGGCGCGGGATGGAGCAGCCTGGTAGCTCGTCGGGCTCATAACCCGAAGGTCGTCGGTTCAAATCCGGCTCCCGCAACCAACTCTTTCGATAACTTTAGAGTATAAATAATATCGATACGGTTGATACGACCTAAGGTCGTCGGTTCCCTCTCTTCAAATAGGGGCTCCCGCAACCAACTCTTTCGATAGCTTTAGAGTATAAATAATATCGGCATGGTTGATACGACCTAAGGTCGTCGGTTCCCTCTCTTCAAATAGGGGCCCCGCAACCAACTCTTTCGATAGCTTTAGAGTATAAATAATATCGGCACGGTTAATACGACCTGAGGTCGTCGGTTCGCTCTCTTCAAACAGGGGATCCCGCAACCAATTCTTTATAGGTAGAATTAAAACACCTTGGCTTGTTTAAGCAATCGCTTAAACCATTCGGACGCGGGATGGAGCAGCCTGGTAGCTCGTCGGGCTCATAACCCGAAGGTCGTCGGTTCAAATCCGGCTCCCGCAACCAACTTTTCAATAATTCTTATATCTAAATAATACCGATACGGTTAATACGACTTGAGGTCGTCGGTTCCCTCTCTTCAAACAGGGCTCCCGCAACCAACTTTTCAATAATTCTTATATCTAAATAATACCGATACGGTTAATACGACCTGAGGTCGTCGGTTCCCTCTCTTCAAACAGGGCACCCGCAACCAACTTTCAATAATTCTTATATCTAAATAATATCGTTACTTTAGCGCGCTCATACTCAACATTTTGCTAATCAAACTCTTTTACTTGGTTTAATAGCCATTGATAGATACTAATATCATAACTGTTATATCTGTCATCATAGCTAAAACCGGCATCGCCATTATTCATCGCAGATAAATCAAATATTTGATTAGCAATATCATGACCTTGTCCTACTACCAAAGACAATTTAGGAAGTACTGTCGGCTGACAATGCTCAATAGGCCTGTTATAACCACTCGTACTATTTCCCCTAGCGACTACTTCATCGTCACTTCCGTGAAATAGCCACATTGGTATATTGTTTAAATTACACAAAATACTAGGGATTTTTTCGTTTTCGCTAAAGGGGTAGCTACCTGAAATTGTTAACAATGCTGCTATTTTTTCGGGATATGTCGCCGCATACTGATAGCTAATGAAACCGCCTTGACTCCATCCGGCAATATAAATTCTGCGCTTATCAATATTGTAGGTATGCGTAATATATTCAACAAAACCATTGAGGCGATATATGCCGCTTTTACCCGGTACGTCTCCATATTGCGGCGAAACGACAATAAATGGCAATTCGCTATCCCACTTATCTTGATTAATTAAATCAAATGGACCTCGGCTTATCGCAACATTATCTAGCGCAAACAGTGGATCATCACCTGAACGCTCAGCATTTGCCCCATTGCCATGATTAAAAATAATAACCGGATATAGCTTTTCGGGATCTGTGCCATAATCCTCAGGTAAATGCTCAACATAACCGAAGTTTGACAAGGTTGTGCCTATTGCCCGCTTAGTTAACTTAGTTGGAAGTTGCCCAATAACCCGCACTAACCTTGATTGTTCAATTGCTTGATTTCCCTCGCTATCCTGAACAAAATAATCACCGACACTAGTTACATCAACATTATTTATAATTTCAACTTGTTCAGATAAATCTCCGTCTTGTTGATCAAATGCCGTTGCGCCATCATCGATATAGGTATCACCTAGCGTTAGCAGTACCGTGCGCGCTCCAGCTAATTCAATAACTGGCTTTTGATCATTTATCGTAAAATCAGGTGTCGGAACATTCCACCATAAAGTTTGTGGATCAGGTGGCGCTAACTGCGGCACTAAACCTTCTGCAACGCCCTCTGTATTGCATGCGGTTAACGCCATGACTATAAAACTAACTACCGCTAAGCAACTGAATTTTGCTGCACGACTATTTTTATTATTTTTGATTAGCGCCATATCACCTTTCTACTTTAACTATCTTATTAACAACCAATTAATACCTTTACAGTTAGCTTAGTGAAAAACCAATTAGATGTGACTAATGGCAAGAAATAAGGTTTAAATGGCAGAAAGATAAACGCTTAATAATTTAATTTGTTAACCCGTTTGCCTGTAAAATTTTGTTTCTTAGCCAAAGGTTGGCCGGATCTTTATCGACATTGCAATGCCAATATAAATGCACATCTATTGGCGGAATTTCAACAGGCATTGGCGCTATTGATAGTGGTAAAAACGATTGATACATCCGCGCGGCGTTTTCAGGCAAAGTAAGTAACATATCGTTGTTTAAAATAACCCGGCACGCCGACAATAAATGCCGACATACTATTTATCGTTCAATAACAATAGAATTGACTATTAATAGCTACTAGCTGTACACCTCTTTAGGTGATTGGCTCATGGTAGAAACAGCAAGAATTCCTATTATTTTGTTTCGATTGATACATTGCATGATCAGCAAACTTGATAAGTTCCTTACTGCTAGTGCTATCGTCAGGAAAGATAGAGATACCAATGCTGCAACCAACAGACAATACATGTTCACCGACAATTGTAGTTTGAATTAAACTCGATGAAATTTTGTCTGCCACTTTTAGAGCGTAATTTGCTTCTTTAATATCTTCTAGTAAAACAACAAATTCATCGCCGCCAAATCGGCCAACAGTGTCATTAGCTCTAACTTGTGACTGTAACCTATTCGCAACTTCGGTAAGTATTTTATCACCAACCTCATGGCCTAAATTATCATTAATCGGTTTAAATTTATCTAAATCAATAAATAAGGTGGCAAAACGAGTATTACTTCTTTGCGCCCTCAGTACCGCTTGTTCATGCCGCTCAATAAATAATGAACGACTTACCAATCCAGTTAAATAATCATAATGAGCCAGTTGTTCTAATTTGTGTTCAGTCGCAAGTTGCTCGGTGATATCAGTCATCAAAATAACATAGTTGATCAAACACCCATGTTCATCAGTCACAGCGCTGATACTGACCTCTACAGGGTACTTCTCTCCATCAAGTGTTCTGTCGCTTAGGCGAGTACGTAGATACCCCTTATTTTCAATAACCTTGTCCAGTAACTGCCTTGAGCTGTATTGATCCATTAGCTCAGAAAAAATATAAGGCTTACAGCCAATTAAATCTTCCTTTTGATAATGGGTGCGTTGCAAATAAGTGTTATTAACCGACTCTATATTCCAAAGTGAATTTGTAATAAAAATACTATTGCTAGTCGAATCAAAAACGGTTGCCGATAACAACAACTCCTTCTGTGCCTCTCTTGACTCCGTCAGATCTAATACAAATGCAATTCCATTATTGGCTTCGCCATTTAACAACGCAGCACCAACAATAGTAGGCACAGCTTTCCCTTGTTTATTGAAATACTCTTTTTCAAAGGGTTTACAATAGCCATTTTGCAAAACTTCAGCTAAGCACTCTCGATCCTGTTGTTTCCATTTATCAGGTGTAAGGCTTTGCCAATTTAATTTTCCTGTTTCAACATCAATATCGTCGTAACCCAGCATAGTTAAAAAGGACTTGTTAGCACGAGTGATAGCACCACTTTCGTCCCAATTAATAATTCCGATCAAGTTAGTATCAAACAGGCTTTTAAAATAATTTTCACTGATCAGAAGGTCTCGCTCTGTTTTACTGATTCGGAAAATTAGAGGGCGAGTAACTGCTATTGCTAAAGCTATCATGATCAGCAAAACAACTCCCCAAATTGTGTAGGAAAGGTGTTTCATCCACATAGCACCTTGACTCAGCACATAGGAAAACTCATATTCTTTTGCGGTAATTTGCTCATTCAGTGTCGTTAACTGAGGAGTATATTTACTTAAATCTACAGCAGCATCTTTACTTACCTCATCATGCATCGTAGAAGCAAGTAACATGAGTTCTTCTAGCAGCATATCTGCCTCAGTCCAAGCCACAATAGCGTCTTTCATGTAAGAAATATGCTGAAACCGCAAAAAGAAATTGATCATACTATCAATATCTTCAGGGTGATTCTGTCCTTTTATAAGCCCTTGATAGGCCAAGCTATAATCTAGCGTATCGGCTTGCAGTGCTTGCCGAGCCTGTTTATCTCCAAGCGGCGTAGCCAACAGTTCAAGAAATTTAACGTATTCCGCGTTATCTTTAGTGTAAGCGAATGCTTGGAGATGAAATAGAGCATCTTTTTGTGCTTTAGCCCACAAACTTTCTCCACGAATATAGGCACGAACAGAATCTAAAATGTTAAATTGCAGGTATGAAAAACCAGAAATTGTGAGGGTAATTGCAACAAAAATCGTTGCAATTAAAATAACTTTATCTTTAATCAATAAAGGCATCTTGCCAAATCTATTCGTTAATGTATTAACCAATATACTACTCCAACGTCCATGTTATTCTTACATCAAATAAAAATAACAACTTTCACTTGATAACAGACATAATCTTTAGTGTAACAAAACTATCATATTTATCTAAATTAACGATAGCGAGTCGCACAACGCAATATATGTGTCCTGAATATATTAGCAGAAAACACCTAAACTAAATGTAGATTGACCATTTAAAGGGTTCACTGGCTGTAATTCACTTTCTTAATAAACTTGCGAAACATTCCAGCAAAAGTTTCATGATCAACTGAAGTTGTTGCTGACTATCACCTTTCGGCGACACCTTTGCATTGCATGCAGAAAAAGTAACTTTAGCAACTAAGACATTAGTGATTAACATTGTGTCTTGCTTGTTTAATAAACCAAAAAATTAAGCCTGTAAAATTTTGTTTCTTAGCCAAAGGTTAGCAGGATCTTTATCGACATTGCGATGCCAATATAAATGCACATCAATTGGCGGAATTTCAACGGGCATTGGCGCTATTGATAGTGGTAAAAACGATTGATACATCCGCGCGGCGTTTTCAGGCAAAGTAAGTAACATATCGTTGTTTAAAATAACCCGACACGCCGACAATAAATGCTGACACCTTAAGCCGACTTTTCGCTGAATTCCCAGCCTTCCCAACTCAAAGTCTTCTATACTTGGGCCAGATGTTCTAGCAGACGCTAATATATGCGTTTGCGTTAAATACCGCTGTAAATCTAGTTTACCTGTAAATATTGAGTGGTCTTTCCTTGCCATCACCACTAACCGATCTTTTTTAATTTGCTGATGCATGACATTACTGCTTACCGGTAGCAAAATATCTATTGCCACATCGATATCGCCACTGGCTAATTTATTTTCCAGTTCACTACGTCTAACTCGTTTACTGGTAAAATTTAAATGAGGCGACTCGGTGAGCAATTTATCGGTAAACAATGGTAAATAGGAGGCTTCTAAAGAGCTATGCATTGACACCGTGCAGTATTTACGTGAAGTTGCTGGTTCAAATTTTTGCGACTGATAAATACTGTTATGCAACTGATGGAGCGCTTCTCTAACCTCGCCAATCACATTCTTCGCCAATGCTGTAGGTTGCATTTGATTACCTTGGCGAATAAATAACTGGTCGTTAAATTGCGTACGCAACTTAGCCAAAGAGTGACTTACCGCTGGCTGCGACAAATTTAGCGCTGATGCTGCTTTGCTAATATTGCCTTCACAATAAATTGCTTCAAATACCACAAAAAGATTTAAATCAATTTTCATTTAATACTACCGCCAAAACATTATGCACATTACGAATAATAAGCCATTACTATTATTCATTTGTTTAATACAAACAAGCAAAATATGATGATGAGCTAGTTAAATTATCCAAGTAATTGATAACAATTTTTCAATACCGTCAACAGTGTTTAGTGCTTGAATTAGCCATATGTAGCGGCATTGTTCATAAAAAAAGAGAAACTATATGACCATACCAAACCTATTTGATTTAACCGGAAAAGTCGCATTAGTCACTGGTGCAAGCAGAGGTATTGGCGAGCATATCGCAAAAACCTTAGCTAGCTATGGTGCTCATGTTATTGTTTCAAGCCGAAAAATAGATGGCTGCCAGGCGGTTGTAGACCAAATCATTGCTGCAGGTGGCAGTGCCGAGGCTATCGCCTGTCATATTGGCGAACTTGAACAAATTGATGCCCTTTTTCAGCAAATTAGTGATCGACACAGCAAATTAGATATTTTGGTAAATAACGCTGCTGCTAACCCGTATTTTGGTCATATTTTAGATACTGATCTCGCGGCCTACGATAAAACCGTCGATGTAAACATTCGTGGTTATTTCTTTATGTCTACCAAGGCTGCCAACTTAATGAAAACCCATGGTGGCGGCAACATCGTTAATGTTGCATCGGTTAACGGCGTGATCCCTGGCGATTTGCAAGGCATCTACTCCATTACCAAAGCAGCGGTCATTTCAATGACCAAAGCATTCGCCAAAGAGTGCGCGCCGTTTAATATACGAGTGAATGCCCTACTGCCAGGTGCTACCGATACCAAGTTTGCCTCAGCGTTAGTTAAAAACCCTAAAATTCTTGCCCAAGCTATGGCTCACGTTCCAATGAAACGCGTTGCTGAGCCAGAAGAAATGGCAGGTACTGTGCTGTATTTAGTCTCAAATGCTGCCAGCTACACAACCGGTGCCGCGATAAATGTCGACGGTGGTTATTTACTCGCATAATCGCTTTAGCTAGCTAGTCTCCATTAGAAAGGAATTATCATGAACTTTGAATATACGCCAAAGGTTCAACAACTTATTGAACAAGTTCGCCAGTTTATGGATGAACATATTTACCCAAATGAACAGAAAATGCATGAACAAGTACAAGTAGATCCTTGGTCAACACCGCCATTGATGGATGAGCTTAAGTCACTTGCAAAGCGCCAAGGACTTTGGAATTTATTCCTACCTGTTACTTACGGTAAATACAGCGCTGGACTAACTAATTTAGAGTACGCGCCATTGGCAGAAGAAATGGGTAAAGTCATTTGGGCACCGGAAGTGTTTAACTGTGCCGCCCCCGACACAGGCAATATGGAAGTACTCGCGAAGTATGGTAATGCTCAACAGCAGCAACAGTGGCTAGAGCCTTTATTAGCAGGTGAAATTCGCTCAGCCTTTGCCATGACCGAGCCAGAAGTTGCTTCAAGTGATGCCACCAATATTCAAACCACTATCATCCGCGATGGTGATGACTATGTGGTTAATGGCCGAAAATTCTACATTAGTGGCGCTTGTCGCAAACAATGTGAAATTCTAATTGTCATGGGTAAGACTGACCCAAGCAATGACAACCGTTATATTCAGCAATCACAAATCCTAGTACCTATGAACACACCAGGGGTAAACATTATTCGCCCAATGCAGGTATTTGGTTATGACGATGCCCCTGAAGGACATGCCGAAATTGTTTTTGATAATGTTCGCGTACCAATCGCCAACATTATTGCAGGTGAAGGCCGCGGCTTTGAAATCGCTCAAGGTCGTTTAGGCCCTGGCCGAATCCATCATTGTATGCGCTCTGTCGGCGCTGCCCAACGCGCGTTAGAGTTAATGTGCAAACGCGTTAACGAACGTAAAGTATTCGGTCAGCCGATGAGCAAATTACAAAGCATTCGGGAAGATATTGCCAAATCAGCCTGCCAAATCGAACAAGCACGTTTGATGACATTAAAGGCAGCGCAAAAAATGGATACGGTTGGCAATAAAGCGGCAAAAGACTTAATTGCCATGATCAAAATTGTCGCCCCATCAATGGCACTTGATGTGATTGATCGCGCGATACAAATTCACGGAGCAATGGGCGTATCACAAGATACCTTTTTAGCCCAAATGTTTGCAGGTCAGCGCTCATTAAGATTAGCCGATGGCCCCGATCAAGTGCACATGATGCAATTAGGCCGCGATCTGGCAAAACAATTTGAACAAAATTAATCACTGATAAAATCAATAAAATACCAAAATAATAGAAGGTTCTATGGACGTACTACTCGATTTTACCAACAAAGTCGCCATCATTACTGGGGCTTCACAAGGGCTTGGCAAGCAATTAGCTATCGAACTTGCCACACGCGGAGCAAAGCTTGTACTTGGCGATATCAAAGCTGAACAACTGAAAGATTTCGCAGCGACATTAACAGCTAAAGGTTGTGAAGTAGCGTTTTTAGCGGGTGATGTATCAACTGCCAATTACAGCCAACAACTTACAGAATTAGCCGTTAAACAATTCGGCGGTGTCGATATTGCCATCAATAATGCTGGCATCGCCCCTGCTTTTGCGCCACTACACTTAACCGATGAAGCGACCATGGATAAGCAATTTGCGGTGAATGTTAAAGGCGTTCAATTTGGTATGAAATGCCAAATTACACAGATGTTAAACCAAGGCTATGGCGTAATTTTAAATGTCAGCTCAATGGCTGGCCTTGGTGGTGCCCCCACTATCTCTTCTTACGCAGCAGCTAAACATGCGGTAGTCGGATTAACTAAGTCGGCAGCAGTAGAATATGCCGTTAGTAATATTCGTATTAACGCGGTATGCCCATTCTTTACCTTAACAAATATGGTCACTGATGTTTCAGATGAAGAAGGTCGTAAAGCGCTCGCTCGTAGAGCACCAATGAAGCGTTTAGCCAAGCCTGAAGAAATTGTTAGCACCATATTATTGCTTTTATCTCCGGCTAATACCTATATGACCGGCCAATGTATCGCTATCGACGGCGGCGTTTCAGCAATGTAGTAAGCAAATTATTTGCGAATTAACTCATCAATTAACCACTTATTGGAAAACCTAACCATGACAGCGCCCATGCTTAACGAACGAGATATTGCATTTTATTTATATGAATTATTTGACAGTCAGGCTTTATGTCAACGCCCGCGCTATCAAGATCATGATCAAACTACATTCAATGAAGTCATCAACACGGCCAAGCAAATAGCTGAAAAACATTTTTTACCAATAAGGCATAAACTCGATCATCAACAGCCTAGTTTTGACGGTCAAAAAGTCCATCAACTACCAGAGTTAAAACCAGCACTTGATGCCCTATATGAATCTGGACTACCAAGTGCCTGTGCAGATTATCAATATCATGGTATGCAACTACCGCCTATTGTTGCAAATATCGCAGGTTGTTACTTAACTATCGCTGGTGGCACGGCATTGGGTTACAGCATGCTGACCACTGCCAATGCCAATTTATTACAAGCTCACGGCAGTCAAGTGCTTAAAGATAAATGGCTTCAACCACTGCGCGAAGGACGCTACGCCGGAACAATGGCAATGACCGAGCCTGGCGCAGGCTCAGGGCTTGCAGACTTAACCACGAGTGCAGTGAAAACCGATGACAATCATTACCTAATTACTGGCAATAAAATCTTTATTTCTGGCGGTGATCACGACCTAAGCGAAAATATCGTTCATTTAGTTCTCGCGCGCATCAAAGGCGCTCCTAAAGGCACTAAAGGTATTTCCTTGTTCGTTGTCCCTAAATATTTGGTCAATGATGACGGTAGCTTAGGGGAAAGAAATGATGTCGCGCTAGCCGGTTTGTTCCATAAAATGGGGGGGCGCGCTCAAACCTCTACCGCTTTAAGTTTTGGCGAAAACGGTGGCGCTATTGGCTACTTGGTTGGTGAAGAAAATTGCGGCTTACAATACATGTTCCATATGATGAACGAAGCAAGGATTATGGTAGGCACCAGTGGAGCAGCCATAGCCATGGCGGGTTTTCAATATTCACTCGATTACGCCAAGAACCGCCCTCAGGGTCGTTTGCCTTCGTGTAAAGATCCACTATCACCTATGGTCAATATTATTGAACATGCTGATATCAAGCGAATGCTGCTTGCACAAAAAGCCTATGCTGAAGGGGCAATGGCACTAGTGCTTTACGGTAGCCAATTAGCCGATGACGAAAAAACTGCATTAACTGAACAAGCGCGGACACATGCTCATACCCTGCTCGATGTATTAACACCTATTATCAAAACTTGGCCATCGGAATATGGTTACAAAGCCAACGACTTAGCGATTCAGGTACTTGGTGGTCATGGTTATATTGATGAACACCCAGTCGAAATGTTTTATCGAGACAACCGACTTAACCCTATTCACGAAGGAACAACTTGCATCCAATCACTTGATTTACTTGCCCGTAAAGTACCAATGAACAACCTTAAAGGCTATCAAACAGTGATCAATGAGATTAGCCAAACCATCGCCAGCATTAGAGCAAATGATGAGCTTAAGGCAACGATCGAACCATTTGTAGTTCAATTAGTTGAAGCTGTAGATACCTTAAATGTCACGACAATGGCGTTATTAAACGCCATGAAAATAAAAGATATCGACTTGGTGTTAGCCAATTCGGTGGCATATCTTTCATTATTTGGTCACGTAGTGATTGCTTGGCTTTGGTTAAAGCAAGGCAGTATTGCCAGCAAAGCGTTATTAAACAATTCGCTTCATGAAAAAGAGCGCGACTTTTATTTAGGCAAACAACAAGCCATGCAGTTTTTTTATCGCTACGAGCTACCAAAAATAGACTTATGGTCAGAAATTTTAACCAACTTTGATGACACCACCAGCCAAATGCAAGCGGCTTGGTTTTAATCAATCGCTTCTAGCATACAGGACATGCAATGATAAAAATAAACATTAACGATATTGCTGAGTATATTGGCTACCAAGCACCTGTAAGCCCTTGGCATACAGTGACACAACAGCAAATTAATCAGTTTGCTGATTGCACGCTAGATCACCAATTTATTCACGTTGACCCAGAAAAGGCGGCTACCACGGATTTTGGTACCACCATTGCTCATGGTTTTTTAACGCTATCAATGCTATCGCACTTTGCGGAAAATTTTAGTGTCATGATTGACGGCTGCTATATGGGAATAAATTCAGGATTCGATAAAATACGTTTTCTTAGCCCAGTCAAAGTCAACAGCCGCATCCGCGCTCACGCTAAAATCATCAGTATTGACCAAACCAAGCCTAATCAATTTCGCCTAAAAACTGACGTTTCCATAGAAATTAACGGGGTAAAAACACCGGCACTTGTTGCAGAATGGATCAGCATTCAGTTGGTAAAAACAAACGAACAATAAAAGAGAGTGTTACATGACAATATCATTTGACGGAAAAGTTGCCATCGTCACTGGCGCAGGAAATGGTTTAGGACGCGCTCACGCGTTAGCACTAGCAGCACGCGGAGCAAAAGTTGTTGTTAATGACTTAGGTGGCGCGCGAGATGGCCAAGGACAATCTTCAGAAGCCGCCAAACAAGTGGTTGAAGAAATTATTGCCGCTGGCGGTGAAGCCATTAGTAATGGCGCCAATGTTGCGGACTTTGACCAAGTACAAGTCATGGTGTCTCAGGCCATGAAACAATGGGGGCGCATTGATATTTTAATTAACAATGCCGGAATTTTACGCGATAAATCATTTAGCAAAATGAGCTTAGATGACTTTAAATTAGTCATGGACGTTCACTTAATGGGCTCAGTAAATTGCACAAAAGCAGTTTGGGACATCATGCGTGAGCAAAATTATGGACGCATTGTCATGACCACGTCCTCTAGTGGCATGTACGGCAACTTTGGCCAAAGTAACTATGGCGCGGCAAAAATGGCTGTGCTTGGGTTAATGAATACCTTGGTGCTTGAAGGCACGAAACATAACATTTATGTCAATGCAATTGCGCCAACAGCTGGCACCCGAATGACCGAAGATTTAATGCCACGAGACTACCTTAAATTGCTGTCTCCAGAAGCAGTAACAGCGGGCCTTTTAACCTTATGTGACAAAGATGCCCCCAACAAAACAATCTTATCAGCGGGTGCTGGTGGTTATGCGGTTGCGACGATGGTAGAAACCGACGGCATCTTTTTATCTACCGAGAAGCAAACACCTGAAAATATTCGCCAGCAATGGCAAACAATTACCGACAGTTCAAGCCAAGTTGCCCTAGAATCTGGCGTTAAGCAATCAGAGAAGTTTTTAACTAAAGCGCTGGCTGCGCTCAACAATTATTGATAAAACACTTATTAATAAAAATTTATTACTAACAAACTATTACTAAAAACTATTACTAAAAGCTTAAATTAATTACTGAGGATTAATTACAGAGTGGGCAAAAGCTTTAATCAGCGAGCATTAATCAGCAAACATTAAACAGCAAGATTTAACCCAACAAGCTTTTATTTGCCAAAAACTTAGCCCGCTTAACACAAAAAAGCCTGATAAAATAAGCTGTAAAATTTAAACAAAAAACAATAATAAGAATAATAAGAATAAATAAAACAATAAAAAATCAATTACAACAACCGTTTATTAAGAAGGAAAGTAAGATGGAAAAAGTGTGGTTAGAAAAAAGTTACCCGCCAGGTGTACCCTTTGAAATTGATCCAGATAAATTTTCATCACTGGCACAAATGTTTACCACATATGCCAGCCAGTACAGCAACAATACCGCTTTTATTAATATGGGTGCCAGTATCACCTATCAGCAACTGTATGATCAGGCCAAGGCCTTTGCTGCCTTCTTACAAAACCAATGGCATTTTAAACCGGGCGATAAATTTGCCATTATGATGCCTAATACCTTGCAATACCCTATTGCATTATTTGGTGCCTTGCTTGCCGGCTTAACGGTGGTTAACGTTAACCCGCTATACACTGCCAGAGAATTAGAGCACCTATTAAAAGACTCTGACACTAAAGGCATTTTAATTATTGAAAACTTTGCTCATACCCTTGCCAGTGTCATTGATAAAACCAATGTTCAACATGTCATTGTTACGGGCTTAGGCGATCGCTTAGGTGCTCTCAAAGGTTTAATGGTTAACACTGTGGTTAAGCACTTTAAAAAAATGGTGCCCGCTTATCACTTAGCCAATGCCGTTAAATTTAATCATGTGTTAAAACAAGGCTCACAAATGGCCTTTACCCCAGCAACAATAGATCCAGAAGATTTAGCCTTCTTACAATATACTGGCGGTACAACGGGTCCATCAAAAGGCGTCATGCTTACCCACCGCAGCATGATAGCCAATTTAGAGCAATCTAAAGCCATGACCACGCCAATTTTCGATGAAAATAAAGAGCTGATGGTAACTGCCTTGCCGCTTTATCATATCTTTGCCTTAAACTCGAATTGCTTATGTTTTATCGCGTATGGCGGCAGTAACCTATTAATTACCAACCCACGAGATATGCCGGGTTTTGTCAAAGAGCTGGCTAAATATCGATTTACTGCCATTACTGGCGTTAACACCTTGTTTAATGGCTTAGTCCATACCCCTGGTTTTGAAAAGCTCGATTTTTCAGGGTTAAAAGTTGCGTTAGGTGGTGGTATGGCTGTGCAACGGGCAGTTGCCGAAAAGTGGCAAGCTATTACAGGCATACGATTACTTGAAGGTTATGGCTTAACAGAGTGCTGCCCAATGGTGACCATTAGCCCGTATAATCAAACAGAATTTAACGGCTCAATTGGTTTGCCAGCAGCCTCTACCGACATTCGCTTAGTGAATGATGATGGCGTCGATGTTGGTATTAATGAACCGGGCGAAATGTGGGTTAAAGGCCCGCAAGTAATGAAAGGTTACTTAAATAGACCTGATGCTACAGCCGAAACTTTAGTGGATGGTTGGCTTAAAACTGGCGATATCGCCACCATGGATGAGCAGGGTTATTTTCGTATTGTTGATCGTAAAAAAGACATGATTATCGTTTCTGGTTTTAATGTCTATCCCAATGAAATTGAAGAAGTACTCGCCTTGCACCCTGGCGTGTTAGAGGCTGCTGCAATTGGCATCCCCTGCGAAGCCACTGGTGAAAAAATAAGAGTTTATATTGTTAAGCAAGATCAAAACTTAAATGAAGCCATGCTTATTGCTCATGCCAGAGAAAACCTTACAAATTACAAAGTGCCCAAAGAAGTGTATTTTGTTGATGAAATGCCGAAATCCAATGTCGGTAAAATTTTAAGAAAAGAACTGCGGGCATTAGCCGCCGCTTAAAAAGGACACAATAAAAGCAAATGATAGAAATTTATGCCGGAAAATCTGCACTTAACACCATTAAGCAACACGGGTTTTCCCAAGCACTTTTTAACAATTTCCTTGGGGCCAGTGGTGGCCCTAAATGGTTTACCCTATTTGGTTTAGATAAATACCTGTTTGGTGAGTTTTTTCAGTCGCGCCAGCACGTGTTAAATATTGTTGGTTCAAGCGCAGGTGCTTTTCGCGCCGCCTGTTTTGGCCAAGATGACCCAGTTGCAGCGGTAACTCGCCTTGCGCATGATTATGCCAATACCGTTTATGAAACGGCGAAACCAACGCCTGAAGAAATTACCGATAAAGCGCGAATTTTACTCGATGATTTACTGGGTGAAGATGGTACTCAGCAAATCATCAATAACCCTATTCGTAAAGCGCACTTTATTGTGGCTAAAACCAATGGTTTAGTCGCCAGTGAAAACAAACTACTGCAAGGTGCGGGTTTAGTTGGCAGCTTAGTGAATAATCGAATCAGTCGCAGACGCCTGCGCAATCAATATCAACGGTTTATTTTTCAACCGTCATCAAGTGAATTAACCATTTCAGATCCTGACGCTTTTGATACCACATGCGTCAATTTAACTATTGATAACTTAAAACCAGCATTACTCGCATCTGGCTCTATTCCAATGGTAATGGCTGGCATTAAAGATATTGCCGGTTGCCCTTCTGGCATGTACCGCGACGGTGGAATTATTGATTACCATTTCGATATCAAAATTGAAAACCCTGGGCTCACGCTTTACCCGCACTTTAGCCATAGTTTAAAAGCGGGTTGGTTTGATAAATCACTGAAACGTAACGCCCACGAATCAAACTATGACAATACAGTTGTTATTTGCCCATCACCAGAATTTGTAAGCCAACTGCCACTGGCGAAAATTCCTGATAGAACTGACTTTACTGAGGTCGCCACCGATGAGCGCATCAACAATTGGCAGCAAGTGCTTAAACAAAGTGAGCAATTAGCTGAGGCTTTACATGAATTTATTGAGCTGCAGTCATTGTCACAAATTAAGCCAATTTCTGCACTTTTAACGCGCTAAACTCATACTAAGATATCTGATAAGCAACAGGTAAGTTAGACCATAACCGCCAACGATAATTAATAAAGGATAAAGCAATGGAACACTATACAGCGATTAAACTTATTGCCCGCCCAAGTGGCGGCCCAATTACGAGCGATTTATTTGAACAAGTAAGCCTACCACGCCCAACGTTGGCCGATGGCGAGTTTCTAATCAAGCAAACCTATACTTCGCTTGATCCGGCAATGTTTGGTTGGATGAGCCCAGATACCAATAGCTACATACCACCAGTTGCCTTAGGTGATGTTATGCGCAGTAGCGGCATCGGTACCGTTATCGAAAGTAAGCATCCAGATTTTGCCGTAGGTGATCGCGTGACTGGTTTATTAGGTTGGGCAGAGCTAATTAAAAGCGACGGTACCCGTTTAAACAAAGTACAAAATGATCTGCCAGAAGAAACAATTTTGTCAGTGTTTGCCCTACCTGGCATGACGGCAACTCAAGGCTTGTTCAATATTGGTAAACCTAAAGCAGGTGAAACTTTGGTGGTAACAGGTGCCGCCGGCTCAGTTGGTTCGATTGTCGGCCAATTAGCCAAAGCTGATGGCCTTAGAGTCATTGGTGTTGTTGGTAATGATGAAAAAGCCCAATGGATCACTGAAGAGTTAGGATTTGATGGCGCAATTAATTACAAAACCGATAATTTAGCCGAGCAACTCGCGGCATTAACCCCTGACGGCGTCGATGTTTTCTTTGAAAACACCGGTGGTGAAATTCAACACCATATTTACAATCGCATGAATGAACATGGGCGCATTATTGTCTGTGGCATGATTGCCGATTACAGTAAAGCTGAGCCAAGTCCTGCGCCAAGCTGGATCACTATGATCAGAAAACGATTATTAATGCAGGGTTTTGCAATGCCTGATCATTTCCATGAGATTCCAGCATTGCTTGAAAAACTCACCCCTTATGTTTTACAAGGGAAAATTAAATATCGCTGCCATGTCCTTGAAGGCCTGCCGTCAGCGATAGATGGGTTAAATTTATTCTTTACCGGCGCCAATCAAGGTAAATTGATGGTGAAGTTATAACTTTAGCTTAACGTGATTTTCGGCACAGCTACTAGGTATGACGCAATGCCATGCCTAGTATGCTGTGCTAATAAACGATTGCTAATAAACTGTTGCGACTTAGCTGTCGATGAGAGTTAACATTAACAGCTAAATTAACGCGCTTAATTAATCAAATACAATATTGTCAAAAACCAGTATTAATCAAAAAACTGTACTGCATCAGCTACTGGCGCACGTTCTGTGCGGGTATTGTTAACCGCTGCTGATTTATCTTCGTAACCAAACGACATGCCAAATAGCACTCCGCGCTCTGCAGGTAAGCTCAACACTTCTCGCACCGGATCAGGAAAGTGCCCTAACGCCCCTTGCATACAGCTGCTCACACCATGTTCTGCCATTACTAACGACAAAGTTTGCGCATAAATACCTAAATCAACCGCGCCCATAATATCAAGGTACTTATCCATGGTGAAAAACACTGCATGTGGCGCATCAAAAAACTGCCAGTTACGCAGCATGGCGAGCTGACGTGCCTTTTTATCTGTGCGTTCAATATTCATACTGGAATACAAAGCATTAGCCGAGCCAAACTGACGCTCGCGATGAATATCTTGATATTGAGGCAACCAATTAAAATCAGGGTTTGGTGTCGCACCAGCCATTAAACTGGCGATAAATTTTTCTTTTAGTAGGCTTTTGGTTTGCCCTGACACTACTGCGATTTGCCATGGCTGAACATTACAATTGGAGGGCGACTTTTGCGCAATTTCAAACACTTTAGTTAATAATGTTTGCGCAACTGGCACATCACTATACGCGCGTACCGAGTAACGCGTTTGCAAAATAGTAGACACTGAATGTTGTTCAGCGAATGTTTGCTTATCATTTTCTGGCACTATAACCGTCATCATTACACCCTTTAAAAAATCTCTTCTTTCACTAAATACCTACATATTTAGCGACTTGCTTATTTAGCGACTTGCATAGCTTGAAGTGCAAACCAAGTTATAAGTTAATATGCTTTCGCCTTATGGCGTCATACTGTGTTGCCCAAGCGCTATGATGTCAATTCACTAAATTCATCAGCTTGATAACGACGTACCAAATTGCTGGCTCGCATTCCTCCCTACCTTAGATCGCCCGTTAAATATTGTTTATTTATAGTGACCATTTATTTAATGAATCATCAAGCAGAAGAATAGTGCTCAACAATTTAGGCGAATAACCCTTTGGCTAATTAGGCATATTTGCTAGACTGCCGCCCAATGCAAATAACCGTTAACGAGTAATTAAACATGCTAACGCCAGGAAAATACCGCCATTTTAAAGGCAGTGAATATCAAGTACTCCATGTAGCCAAACACAGTGAAACCGAAGAATGGATGGTAGTTTACTACCCGCTTTATGGTGCGATTGAGCAAACTGGCCAACCCGAATACTGGGTAAGACCCTTAGCCATGTTTACTGAAATCGTTGAACGCGATGGTAAAAAGCAACCACGATTTGCATTAGTAGAATAAAGTATTTAAAACAGTGTTTGAGAAAGCATTAAATAAGGAATTAAACGTAGAATTAAGCATCGCGCTTGTTTAAGGCTACAGTGCAACTCTTTAAGCCAAAAGCTCGTATTTTTCCTCAGACCAGTTAGACTAATTGCTGTTTTTCCAAATGCTAGCAATCTCTTAGTAAAGCAGATACTTTTTAACAAAGAATAACATTGAACAAAGAGATGGCAGAAATATGCGCGATTTGCTCACTATAAACATGTTACAACTCTCTCAAGCATGGATGTAAAAATGAATATTGAAGTAACTACTTCACCAAATAAAAACGACCTTGAAACAATAAGTAAAGGAATTCAAGCCTTTAACCAGCAACATATTCCCGATGATATTGTTTTTGAACCCGACACTAAATTCGCTGCATTTGTAAAAAATGATGATGGTAAAATTTTAGGTGGTGTCAGAGCCACTGCATTCTGGAATTACTGTATTGTAGAGTTACTTTGGTTATCGAATGAAACTAGAGGCAAAGGCATTGGTAATAAATTAATGGATGCTGCCGAAAGTTTTGCTAAAGAAAAAGGCTTTAAATACATGCGCACAGAAACATTAAGCTTCCAAGCAAAACCGTTTTATGAAAAGCGCGGTTATAAAGTTTTTGGTGAGTTAATAGATCATCCCAAAGATCATACAACCTACTGCCTTGTAAAAGAGTTATAACAAGGCAATTATAGGGGGGTGTATAAAGCTTGGCTGGCGATTGTTCCTCGCTAATATTAGCCAAGCTTAATACGCCACATATTGCGGCGTTATAATTTTAGTAGTGCTTTACATAGATAAGGAAAATTAAAATGAAAGACACTGAGAAATCAAAAAAAATTCCAAATGGCTTGATTAGTTATCCATTAGTTGGAACCGCAATGTTAGCTCTTTTACTTGGCAAGGCTACAGAAGGTGGTTATACACTCGCAAATACAATTCCTGCTATTGTGTGTTTTGTCTCTCTTTGGGCACTGTTTTTTAGCGCAAAGTCAAAAATTAATACAGCGCTGTAAAATTAAACGATAAATATCTTAAGTGATTGAATCTGCATCGCTTTATAGGTTTTGTATCAACTCTCACCATTTAATCGTTAGCTAATCAACGGTTAACACTAACTTACCAATATTGTCGTTGTTCGCCATACGCTGATGGGCAAGCTCAGCTTGTTGCCATGAGTAGCTGCTATCAATGATTGGTTTAATCTGCTGCGCAACAAGATGATGATAAAAATCACGGGTAAAGCTTGCGGTTAACTCTGCTTTATAGCTGTCAGAGCGATTACGTAAGGTTGATGCGGTTACAGTAATGCGTTTTTGCAGTAGTTTAGCAATGTCTATATCACTGGCAAAACGACCACCTAGCATAGCTAAAATCACGATAGTGGCATCAAGGTTGGCCAGCTCAATATTTTTAGCTAAGTAATCACCCGCGACCACATCTAAAATAAAGTCAAAGCGCATATTTTGCTGTATTGAGCTTTGCTGCGATGAACATTGGACGAAATCTTGTTGTTTATAATTAATTGCCTGATCTGCACCAAATGACAAGCAAGCCGCAACCTTTTCATCACTGCCTGCGGTGGCGACAACATAACAACCATGGGCTTTAGCTAATTGAATGGCGGCACTGCCAACGCCACTAGCACCAGCATGAATAAGCACTTTAGTATTTGGCTTAATTTGCCCAATGCTAAATAGCGCTTGATAGGCAGTTAAAAAAACTTCAGTTAACGCTGCCCCCATTTCAAAGCTATAAAATTCGGGCAGTTTAATTAACTGATCGGTATTTACCACCGCAAATTCGGCATAACCACCACCAGCAACTAAGCCACAAACACACTCGCCAACCGGAAATCGCGGATCGCTGCTCTCAACCACTTCGCCAGCAACTTCAAGCCCTAAAATGGGTGATTCGCCTTTAGGTGGTGGATACTTACCTGCCCGCTGCAATAAATCGGCGCGATTAATGCCAATAGCTTTAACTTTTATTAAACATTGATTAGACGCAGGCTTTGGGCTTTCAGTTTCGGCAAAGTGCAGCTGGTCATCAATTACATCGATATATTTCATTTGTGTCATCGTGGTTTAAACAGGTTTGTGTGGTTTATACAAATTTACACGAGTATAAACCAACTCTTTGATGATAAAAGTAAAATTTTAGCCTGCGTTTAGTAGACGTGAACGTCAGGTGATTGTCAGTTATTGACGAATTTGACCATCACCTGCTACTAAGTATTTTTCCGTCGTTAATGATTCCAACCCCATAGGCCCGTAGGCATGCAACTTGGTCGTAGCGATACCAATTTCAGCACCTAACCCTAATTGACCACCGTCAGAAAATCGCGAAGACGCATTAACCATTACCACAGACGCATCAACAAGACGCTGGAAGCGTTGTCCTCGTTCACTATCTTCAGTGCAAATCACTTCAGTATGATTGCTGCCGAATTGGTGAATATGATCAAGCGCTTGCTCCATGCTATCCACCATTTTTATGGCAATTTCTAGCGCTAGGTATTCTTGACCAAATTCGCTATCAGCCAAGGTGTTTGCTTGCTCAAAATAAGGCACACTTTGCTGACAACCATTAATGGTAACTTCATGCTCGGCTAATGCTTTTGCCACAATCGGCATAAATTCATCGGCTATAGCTTTGTGAACAATTAACCCTTCCAAGGCATTACAAACACCGGTGCGCTGCGTTTTACCATTTAGCAATAACTGCAAGGCTTTTTCCAAGTCAGCGTGTTTATCAACATAAAGGTGACACACGCCTTTAAAATGCTGGATAACTGGCACCTTACTATTATCAGTAACAAAGTTAATAAGGCCTTCACCACCACGCGGAATAATTACATCGATAAAGTCACGTTGCTGCATTAGCTCCATTAACAAGCTGCGATCAGCATTTGGAATTACACTGATTAATGCTCTAGGTAAATCAAATGTTGCTAATGTTTGCTGTAGCACACTGGCAATAGCCTTGCTCGAATGTAAGGCTTCTTTACCGCCACGTAAAATCACGGCATTACCCGATTTAAAACACAAAGCGCCAGCATCAGCGGTCACATTGGGACGCGCTTCATAAATCATACACACCACGCCAAGTGGCATTCTCATTTTACTGATTTTAATGCCATTTGGTTGCTCACCAATTTCTCGTAGTTTGCCAACGGGATCGGGTAAATTGGCAACGTCTTCAATGCCGCTCGCCATGGCTTCAATTCGTTGGCCAGTTAATAGCAACCGATCTAGCATAGCTTCAGATAAGTTATTTACTTTTGCTTGCGCCATATCCAACTGATTAGCGGCTAAAATTTCAAACGCTTTTTCGCGTAGCGCCATTGCCATCGCTCTGAGGACAATATTTTTTTGCTCTTCTGATACATCGACTAACTTGCGAGCAGCTTGAGCTGCTTGTTGAGAAATCTCGGAAATAAGGTTCATAAATTCTCCAGTACGGCTAAATATTCTTGTGAAATAATCGAGTTATTTTGCGGGAGATGTTGCTCATCACTGCTCTGATCATCTTGCTCTTGAGCAATATAATTAAGTAAACAGCTACTGTAATTTGAAGTTGCTTTGGCAATTTTAGTCCCGTCTTCAGCGGTAACTAATATAGTGTCGCCAACACCAAAGTTGCCTTTAACTTCAACGATATTGTCACTGGTGAGCATTTCTTGATCATCATTAAAGTCGATGTCGTCATCGTTAATGATCACTTCTCCTCGCTCTTTTACGGTATGAGTCATCCAGTGCAAATCAGGTGTTAATGGTTCTAATGTCGGTAAAAAGTGAGTACCTGGGTTATTACCCGCCATTAACTGGGTAAAGGTTTCGGCAGCAAAACCATTGACAATAAACGTGTCGATACCATGGGCTGATGCTTTTTCAGCAGCCTGCACTTTGGTTTGCATGCCACCGGTTCCGACAGCGGTGGTAGCACCGCCTGCCATCGCAAAAATACCATCGTCGATTTCTGCGATTTGCTTTAATAAACTGGCATCACTATGGCTTCTTGGGTTTTTGTTATACAAACCATCGACATCAGTACACATTATTAACGTATCTGCGTTAGTTGCCGAAGCGGTCATCGCAGCTAAATTATCGTTGTCACCCACTTTCAATTCATCTGAGGTTACGGTGTCATTTTCATTAATTACCGGTAACACATCGTTATCCAGCAATTCATCAATAGTTTCGGTAATGCTTAAATAACGCTCGCGATTACATAAGTCGGCATGCGTTAATAAAATTTGCGCAAGTGGTTGCTGCAATAATTTAGCCCATACCGCCATCATGTCATTTTGACCGGCAGCTGCCATCGCTTTTTTCATGGCCTTTGACGGCTTGCCGCCTAGTTGGTGCTGGGCAAACCATTGGCGACCAGCGGCGACAGAGCCCGATGAAACTAAAATTACCTGTATGCCACGCGCTCGGCAATGCTTGATATATTGGGCAATATGGCTGAGATACTTAGTTGTACAACCATCATTACCCGGTGCAATTAGTGCGCTGCCAACTTTTATGACCAGGCGTTTACTGTTAAGTAACGGCATATATTTCCCTTTTTATAAATTCTATAATTTACGATTAAGATAACGGTTAAAATAACGATTAAGATGAGCTTTTCGCTAATTGATAATTAACGTCATTAAACATATCTAACACTGCTTTAGACGGCGAAGCCGATAACAAGCTAACCGCCCAAATGGTGAAAGTACTGACAATAAATCCTGGTACCATTTCATACACTAACGAACTTAACGTTGCGCCATCATCAAGTATCGGTAAATAAACCCATATCAATACAGTTACTGCACCACTAATAATGCCGGCTAAAGCACCACTGTAAGTCATTCGTTTCCACCACAAACTTAACAGAATTAATGGGCCAAATGCTGCGCCAAAACCAGCCCAAGCATTACTTACAATGCCTAAAATACTGCTTGTTGGGTTCATCGCGATACCAGCAGAAATTAATGCCACAACAAACACACAAATACGGCCAATAGCAACTAGGCGATTTTGGTCGATACTTTTCTTGCTGTAAGTACGGTAAATATCTTCAGTAAGTGAACTAGACGACACCAATAGTTGAGATGAAATCGTACTCATGACTGCAGCCAATATTGCCGCCAGTAAAAAGCCACTAATTAATGGATGGAACAAGACATTTGAAAAATAGACAAAGATTGTTTCAGGGTCGGTTAGTTGCACCTTATATTTATTAACGTAAGCAACACCGGTTAAACCGGTTGCTAATGCGCCAACAATAGTTACCGTCATCCAGCTCATACCAATACGTCGTGCGACTTTGATATTTTTTACTGAATCAATCGCCATAAAGCGTACGATGATATGAGGCTGACCAAAGTAACCTAGCCCCCAAGCTAAGCTCGACACTAAAGTTAATAAACTAAGCTGCCCTACACTTTGCGAAATTGACGGAATATTGCTTGCGGTATGCGCCAACATTGCATCAGCACTGTTGAAATAACTAAACGCGACAATAGGCACTAACACTAGCGCGACAAACATAATCACGCCTTGAACAAAGTCAGTTAGGCTCACTGCCAGAAAGCCGCCTAATAAAGTGTAAGCAACGACCACTAACATGGTAACAATCACACCAATTTGATAATCAATACCAAAAGCAGACTCGAACAACTTACCACCACCTACAAGGCCAGCAGAGGTATAAAGCGTAAAGAAGATAATAATGACAACGGCAGATACCATTTTGATCACACCGTCATTTTTATTAAAACGTTGTGCTAAAAAGTCAGGTACGGTGAGCGCGTCATTTGCAACTTCGGTATACATACGTAACTTGGGCGCAACTAATGCGTAATTTGTCCACGCACCAATAATTAAGCCAATTGCTATCCATATAGTGTCAAAGCCATTTAAAAACATTGCACCTGGCAAGCCCATTAGCATCCAGCCACTCATATCTGAGGCACCAGCTGAAAGTGCCGTTACCTGTGGACTAACTTTACGCCCACCTAGCATATAGCCTGATAAATTCGAGGTAGATTTCTTTGCTGCGTAAAGTCCGATCGCTAGCATGAGTACAAAATACAAACCCAAAGAAAGATAAATATAGTTCATTACTGCCCTATTTAATTAATGGTATAAGTTTAGTGATTTAAATATTGGAACATGTGTGATCAGCGAAAAACGTTAACAGTCATTTGCCAGTCTTAAGAGGGTAAGTTTCGAAGCATAAAAACGCTCAACAATTAACAAGCGTAATTTAAACATCTCAATAAAGTCCTTATTTTAATTTCAACAATAATCATTAGAATTCGAACCATATTTTAATGATTTAGAATAAAATATCAACAAGAACTCCGAAATTGCTGTAATTTATAGACAGATAAGGCAACTAAAACCATTAGCTATCGACAGCTTTGGCACCTAAAGAAATCAACCTTATCGATTTGATATTGTTGGATATTTATCAAAATAAAAAGTTAAGGTTATAATGAGCTGTTTAAATTTTAATAAATAACTAATTAAAACTACAATTAATTTAATTCGAATTGAAAGTTATTTGTAGAAAGTGAGTAACGAAGAAGTATGCAAGCACGGCTAAAATAATCGTGATTATTACTGTATTATTATTCAGTTTTGAATTTCTTTTTCCATTATTCCACCCCACGTACTTGCATAGTAACGCTGACACTAAGTGCAAGGCATAACTTTTTAATACTGTTATTTCTTAAATGGAATTTGTATCAAACAACAACATTTTACCTTTAGTTTCAATGCATTAAAGCAAACTTTGATTATTGAAATTACTTCTTTTGTTGCTAAATAGGTTTGATCATAGGCGTTAACATCTTGAAGCATGTCTTGCGCGCATTCCTCGCTAATTATCCAAGCTAAATCCGTCCATTGTGCGGTGTTACACCTTAAAGTTTTAGCACTTAAACATCGCTGATATTTAATCAAAGCCCATGAACTTTAATTAGCTTATCGAAAAGAAATTAAGCGACTGATATGGCACTTCATTGTGTTCAACACTAACAACTTCAGCCTGTTCTGGCCCTTGTTGTAACCAATCAAGCATTTCATTTACATTGCCCTCTTCACCACATATCAGCACTTGCACATCACCGTCACTTAAGTTTTTGGCATAGCCACTTAAACTTAAATCAATCGCCTTTTGCTGACATGACGCTCTAAAATAAACGCCCTGAACTTTGCCACTGACATTTGCAAGACAACATATTGCCATATTTAACTCCTTTGATTGCACCGAGCTTTGGGTTTCAATACAATTCGCATTCTTGTTCTTTGTTTCTAAGTATAGGCGTATGTCAGCAATAATTTATTTAAATGTTGGTCGTGAAAAATCATTAAAACGTAAACACCCTTGGGTATTCTCAAAAGCGATCAGCAAAATTAAAGGCAAGCCCATGCTTGGCGAAACCGTTGATGTAGTAGACAGCAAAGGAAATTGGCTGGCTAAAGGCGCTTATTCACCTGAATCACAAATGCGCGTGCGCATTTGGAGCTTTGATCAGAACGAGCAAGTCGACCGAGATTTTTTTGTTAGAAAATTTAAACAAGCGCAATTACGCCGTGATTGGTTTATTGAACAAGGTAAGTTAACCGGCTATCGATTAATTGCCGGAGAGTCTGACGGCATGCCGGGCATTACCATCGACAAATACGATGATATTATTGTTTGCCAAATGCTATCGGCCGGTGCTGAATTTCACTTACACACCATAGTTGATGTACTCACCGAACTTTACCCTGAATGCGGTATTTATGAACGCTCTGATGTTGATGTGCGTAAAAAAGAAGGTCTAGCGAAGCGCGTTGGCTGGTTAGCCAATGAAAAAGGCAGTACCGAACGCGTTATTCACGAGCATGGCGTTGATATTTTAGTGGATGTTGCCACCGGTCATAAAACTGGCTTTTACCTTGATCAACGTGACTCACGTATTGCTGCTGGCAAATATGCCAAAGGCAAAAAAATTCTTAACTGCTTTTCGTATACTGGCACCTTTGCTTTGCATTGTGCCAAAGGAGGTGCAACATCAGTAGCCAATGTTGATGTATCACAACCAGCGCTTGATATTGCCGAGCGTAACTTAGCGTTAAATAATTTGGCTGATGCCCCTGTAGACTTTGTAAAGGAAGATGTATTTAAGCTACTGCGCCGCTATAAAGAGCAAGGCGAGAAGTTTGATATGATCATTATGGATCCGCCAAAATTTGTTGAAGCTAAATCGCAATTAACCAGTGCTTGTCGCGGTTATAAAGACATTAATATGTTAGCTATGCAACTACTGAATCCTAACGGTTTATTGCTGACTTTTTCATGCTCAGGCTTGTTAGATGTAGGGCTATTCCAAAAAGTAGTAGCCGATGCTGCTCTTGATGCGAATAAAGCATGTCACTTTGTTGAACGATTACATCAAGCGGCAGATCATCCAGTAGCCAGTAATTATCCAGAAGGTTATTACTTAAAAGGCTTTGTTTGCCAAGTTAACTAATAGCTAATTAATAGTAACTAATTTTTAACGAAGCTTTAATAAAGTTAACCGTTTTGTTTTAGGTTAAAAGCAAGTAGAGTTTGCCCACTATAATCAATAACTCAACCTAGGTAATGAATTGTTGTGAAGTATGTACCTCTGCTTGCGATTATCATTTCAATTTTCTTAAGCACTAATACACAGGCCAATCAATACACTAAAACTTACGATATATGTTCGCCCTATCAATCTGGGCCGTTTATTATCGATGAACGTAAGCGTTCAGGACTAGTTTATACCTTTGCAGACTATTTAAACGCTCAGGCCGCAGGTCAATTTCGTTTTAACGTTATTGTGCTTCCGCGCATACGGTTAGTCGGCATGCTCGAGGCCAATGCCAATTGCATAGTACCTTTTGTCTCGGCTTTATGGTTTCAGCCAAGCCCTGAGCATTATGATTGGACAAAACCTATCACCTATGATGCCAACGTTATTTTATCTTCAAGTCAGCTAAAGCTAGAAAGTTTAGCGCCAGCAGTAATTAACGGTATGTCGACCAGTGTTGTATCAGGGTTTACTGTTGAACAACCACTTGAAACACTAATACAAAATAAACAACTTACGCTTTTTACCACAGCTAATATTGAACATGGTGTCGGTATGGTTGCCAAGGAGCGCATTGACTTTATCGTAACCGGTAGAATGATACTTGAATACGTTAGAGCCAACCTGAATGTACAGTCATCTACCTATTTAAGTCGTTATCAAACATTAGCTTTTGAACGTGCCCTCATAGTCCCGAAAGTAAGCCCTGAATTAACCCAGTTTATCCACCAACAAACAGAGCAATTTGGGCATTCAAAGCAATGGATTGATGCCCTAGCCTTATTAGGAATTAGTAACGGAAATAATCAATAACTTTCCTTGCGTTACTTTCTTGCCACTAAATGCACGGTACTAATTGAGCGCTCTAAAAATGCGCCCTCACAATATGCTAAATAAAATAACCATAAACGTTTAAAGGGTTCATCGTAACCAAACTCAGTAAGCTCTGGCCAAGAGTTTAAAAAGCGGCCTCGCCAATCAGCTAAGGTTTTTGCGTAATCAAGGCCAATATCGGCAAGTGATTCAATAACCATATTCGTATTTTGAGTGATTTTATCTGCCATTAAATTTATTGATGGTAAAAAGCCACCGGGGAAAATATAGCGCTGGATAAAATCAACATTATTTAAATAGTGGTCAAAGCGTTGATCAGCAATAGTTATCGCTTGAATCAGCAGTTTACCGCCAGGTTTTAATCGATCGTTACATTGCTCGAAAAAGCTATTCATGTATTGATATCCAACCGCTTCAATCATCTCTATTGATACAACCTTATCAAACTGTCCCGTTAGGTTTCGATAGTCCTGTTTTAATAAGGTAATGCGATCTGACAGGCCAAGCTGATTGACGCGGTTTTCAGCATAGGCATGTTGCGCGTCAGAAATGGTGGTGGTTGTGACTTTACAGCCATAATTTTTCGCCGCATAAATGGCTAAACCGCCCCAACCCGTACCAATTTCTAACAAATGATCGCTAGCTTTAAGCTCAAGACGCTGACAAATTTGTTCAAGCTTGTGTAATTGAGCCTGTTCTAAGCTGGCTTCTTCACTAGGATAAATGGCTGATGAGTACATCATTTCTTTATCTAAAAATCGCGTATAAAGTTCATTACCTAAATCATAATGAGCGAGAATATTTTTCTTTGAACCTTGCTCTGAATTACGGTTACGAAAATGAAAAAGCTTGTTTTTAATTTTGGTTAGCCAGCTTACATACTTTTCAAATCGGTCAGTGACTTGTTGTGCACGAGCAAATACTCGTATTACCGCGGTAAGATCTGGACTGTCCCATTGTTTATCAATATAGGCTTCTGCAGCGCCAATACTGCCGCCTTTAACCAAGGCAACATAAGTTTGTTGATGATTAATAATAATTTGCGCGGTCACGTCGCTGTGCTTAGTGTCACCAAATTCAAATGACTGGCCTTGCTCAATAATTTCAAGTTTACCGGAAGGTAACTGGGCAAATATCTTGAACACTAATTGGCGACAGCGATTAATCACCCAAGAACTTTGCGCATCTTGGCTAAGCGCTTCGGTAGCTTTACGAATACTTGACGCTGTATTTTCCACGGTTATCTCCTACTATTTTTATTCGCTGTGCACTGTTACTTTATCTGTGCTTAGTCTCGTACTTAGTTTCGTACCTAGTCTCGTGCTTATTAAGCTCTTAGGTTTTAAAGCGCTAGGCCTTGTCTTTCAACACCGTTTTTTTCACTTGGTAAGGTACAAATGCAATGCCCTTAGCAAAAAGCTTCAATGCTTGGTAATAAATACCGGCCACCACTTTTAGCGTCATTACTGGAAACTGTAACCAGACCTGCAATAAATTTTTAACTGTTAGCGGCGTTTTCGATAAAGCCAACGTCGCATCAAATAACTTTTCACCATCATGGCGCTTATTTTCAATGTGAATTAATAACTTATCTTGCTGCTGTTGATCATCGTTTTGTTGCTCAGGCGACAAATCAGCGCTGAGTCGCTTCGGCGCTTTTACCCGCCAATGATATTGCATAGCTAAATCCATAAACGGCGAGACATGAAAGTCTTTTTCCATCGGCCGATTTTCCACCATATCAACCAAGTAGTAATGACGTTTATTCCACGGGGTATTACTAACTTCAGTTAACATGTAAATGCAGCGTCCTTGCTGGTCATAACAAAAATAAAAATTTGCTGGGCTAAAATACAAACCTAAACATTGCGCCTGTACCAACATCGTAATATTAACGACAGGTTTTACCCCACCTAAACTCAAGACTTTAGCGGTAATACGTGTTCTTAAATCACCTGGTTCACCTCGAAGATACTTTTTTTCATTGACTCGAATAGGCTTAAACCATTGACGGCCGAGCACACCACATGAAAAACGTCCAGACATCACCTCATCAACATCTAGCCCAAGCATGTACAGTCGATAATTAAAGGCATTGCTTTTAGGGGTATAACGACGATGACGTACATTGCCAGTAAAAATAGCGCTATGCTGCGTACTCTCTTTTTCTGCGCTTTTTATTGCGCTGGTTTCGGCACAGGTTTCAGCTTTGCTTACAACTAGGCTTTCAGCTTTGTTTACAACTTCGGTGCCAGCACTGACTTTAGCCTTTTCTTCGGCATAAATTTTAGCGCTGCTGTCACTTGTATTAGGCTTTACCAATGATGTCATTATCTGTTGCTACTTTTTCAAGGGGTTAGACTGTTCAAGGGATAAGTCAGCTAGTTATAGCTGACAATCAAAACGTTTCGCGACATCAACTGCGCTGCGAACACCGTCTTCATGAAAACCGTTGTACCAATAAGCGCCAACAAAGTGCGTGTGCTGTTTGCCGCAAATTTGGTTGCGTTGCTGTTGTGCTTTCATTGAACTGACATTAAATACCGGATGATCATAAGTAAATTTACCGATAACTTTAGCTGGATCAATGTCATTATCTTGGTTGAGCGTAACGCAATAGGTGTGATTTGAAGATAATTGCTGCAAGATATTCATGTTATAGGTGACGCTTGCTGGCCGCTCACGATCATTGGATAGCTGATAATTCCAACTCGCCCAGGCTTTTTTACGCTTAGGCAGTAACCTAATGTCGGTGTGTAATACCACGCTATTGGGCGTATAAGGAATATTACCTAACACCTGCTTTTCTTCTAAAGTTGCATCTTTTAAAAGCGCAAGCGCCTGATTAGAGTGGCAAGCAAACACCACCTCATCAAATACTTGCTTAGTGCCATCAGCAAAGGTCAAAGTAACCTGGTCTTCAAAACGCTCGACATAATCAATATTAGTATTTAATTTAATGTGGTCGGCAAACGTTTTTGTTAACGGTTTTATATATTGTCTAGAGCCGCCGGGTATCACGTACCACTGTGGTCTGTCAGCAATATTTAACAGGCCATGATTGTTAAAAAACTGAATAAAAAACTTCAGTTCAAATGCTTCCATTTCAGCCACAGAGCTAGACCAAATAGCTGCCCCCATCGGCAAAATATAATGTTCGCAAAAAAATGAGCTGTATTGATTGTTTGCTAAAAATTCGCCCAATGTTTGGTTTTGTTCATTCAGGCCACTAGCGTATAACGCTTTGCATTGCTTATTAAACCGTAAAATTTCACGAATAAGTTGCCAAAATCTCGGCTTAAAAATATTACGACGTTGAGCAAATAAGGTATCAATATTGTGACCATTGTATTCAAAACCAGTCAGCAAGTTATGAACGGAAAAACTCATTTCCGTTGGCTGTTTTCCTACGCCAATAGCATCAAGTAGCTTTAAAAAGTTTGGATAAGTTTTGTCATTAAAGACAATAAAACCTGTGTCGATTGCTAACTGCTCGCCTTGATAATCAACATCAATCGTTGCCGTATGACCGCCAATATAGTTATTTTTTTCAAAAACAGTCACTTGATGTTTTTTTGACAATAAATAGGCTGAGGTTAAACCTGCTATGCCAGAGCCAATTACGGCAATTTTTTTCATATCTGCTCTCTGTTATACCAAATAATTTCAATAGCTTGCGCTATTATGTAGCGACCACTGTCTATACATTTAAATCTTCTAGCTATTAGTACACCTTAATACTAAATTTCGATCACCTGTCGCTAATATTTTTATCAAGGTAATGTTTTTGTAAATTTGGTTTGTTAATGCGTTGCCATAAACCTGCCGGCAATATTGCAAATAGTTTCAACAACCAAATAAAACGTCGTGGAAATTCAATGATATCTTTACCTGCGTTTAATCCTTGATACACTCGCGTTGCCGCTTGCTCGCTAGTTATTAAAAACGGCATGTTAAAGTCATTTTTTTGGGTCAATGCGGTATCGACAAAACCTGGGTGAATAACGCTGACATTGAGCTGATGCGGCAGTAAGTCTAATCGCAATGCGCTCGCTAAATAATCGACACCTGCTTTTGATGCCCCATAGGCTTGAGCACGAGGAAATGGCAAATAAGTTACGCTAGAGCTCATAAAGGCGAGTCGACCTTGGGGTTTAAGTTTTGGCAGTAGCGCTTTGGTTAGGTAAGCCATAGCGATAAGGTTGACCTGAATGACCCATTCAAAACGCTCAGCATCAAAATGCATTACATCATCGATATATTCGCAATCGCCAGCATTTAAAATAGCAAGTTCAATGGCCTCAATTTGCTTTAGCTGCTGTGCTATTGCAAGCTTGTCGGTAATATCAAAGCATAAACATTGAAGTACTTGGCTTTGATTATTTTCAGGCAATATTTCTGCTAATGTAAGTTCGGCAATTAAATCATCTAGTTTTTGCTGATTACGGCCACAAGCAATAACCTTAGCGCCAGCTAAAATATACTGTTTAACTAGTGCTTTGCCTATGCCAGAAGTGGCGCCGGTGATCAGTACATTCATCAATTAATCCTTAGACTTACCTAGCCTTACTTAGTCTTGCTTACCCTTGTTAGGCACTAGCTTTACGCTTAATGCGTTTAATCACAGACCCAAGTAGCGGAATATGTTCATAAAGCATTGCGCCAAGATCAAGGTAATCACGGTGGTAGTTTACCTTGTCATCTACACCTCGAAGTTTTGAATGTCCTTGAACAGTGACGGTTTTACCGCGATTAAGCTTAGGATGCTGATACTGCATGGTCCAATATATCGAAGCATTGTCATTTTGGTAAATCACTTCATCTATGGTGAATTTACAGCTCGCAATATTGCTATAAAGTTTGGCAAAGTAATCAGCCAATTGTTGATAGCCCGAGATATGATGCATAGGGTCGATAAAAACAACATTGTCAGCGTAGATATCGGCCAATAGGTGCAAATTATCGGTACCAAGCTTTTGATAGGTATCAATAAATTTTTCCAACCATAATGGCCGCAACTCATTTATTAATTTGCCTTCTCGTTCCATTACTTTTTCCATTCAGCTCTGCCCCATTCAGCTATGCCCTACTGGTAATTAATTTAATAACCGCTGTTTAACTTATTTTAACTAAAAGCTACACTAACTATCAGTTACGACAAAGAGCATTTATTCGTTTCGTTGCCAGTTATAAATAGGCTTTATAAAACGCCAGTGCTTTTTCCCGTGCCGCTTTATGTTCAACAATGGCTGGCCAATAACTTTTATTATTGGTTGCCGCCAAATATTCATGTGGAAAATGAATATATTTGTCCGGTATATCAGCCAGTTCTGGTAAATAATTACGAATAAAACTGCCTTTAGGATCAAATTTTTCACTTTGGGTAATAGGGTTAAATACCCGAAAATAAGGCTGGGCATCGCAACCTGTGCCTGCCGACCATTGCCAGCCACCGTTATTAGCGGCAAAGTCCCAATCAATCAGCTTCTCGGTAAAATATTGCTCGCCAATGCGCCAATCAACTAATAAATGTTTGGTTAAAAAGCTCGCGACAATCATGCGTAAGCGATTATGCATCCAGCCAGTGGTATTGAGTTGGCGCATGGCAGCATCAACAATTGGGTAACCGGTTTTGCCCTGTTGCCAAGCACTAATAAACGCCGGATTATTCGGCCACACTAACGCACTGTACTTGTCGTTAAAATCACGTCCTTTAATTAAATCGGGAAAATGAAACAGTAAATGGCGATAAAACTCGCGCCAGATAATTTCATTGAGCCAGCAAAAGGCCTGCGCTGGTTGCTCAGATAACAAATCAGGGTAACGATTAAGTAGCAGCGCCAGCATATAGCGCGGACTTAATGCGCCAATGGCAAAATATGGCGATAAGCCAGAGGTGCCTTTAATTCCGGGAATATCGCGATGTTCTTGGTAATGATCTATTTTGGTTTGTAAAAACGCGGGGATCACCTGCTGCTCTACTTCATCAATTAATGGCCATTTAATTGAGGCAGTATGAGCGTTATCACCTTGGGCTGTAACAACTTCAGTATCTTTGTCATCTGAGCGTAGATTAGGTGTTGATGCCTCGTTTAACCTTGGTCGATGCAAACAATCAAAGCCATGATTTCGCACATAAGTAAGCCAAGCTTTTTTAAATGGCGTAAAGACCTTAAACATTTCACCAGACTTATTAAGCACTAAGCCTTTAGGCACAATAACGTCAGACTCAAATTCGATAAATTCAATGCCCCGAGCTTTAAGCTTGGCATCTCGTGTAATTTCATTAAGTTCAAGTTCTCGATTAATAATGACTGGCTGATTGGCAAAATGCTCATGGATATAATCTGCTTGCGCGGTAAAATCAGCAACCTCGACAATCGTTAACTCAATACCTAGTTGCGCAAGCTGCTGCTTTAATAGTTGCACATGGCGCAATATAAAGTCTTGCTGAATTGCCGAAACACTATGCTGGTGCCACTGCAAGGGCGTGACAAAAAAAATGGCGCTATTCACGCCATTATCAAGTGCATAAATTAATGCAGGATTGTCAGTAATTCGTAAATCGTTTCTAAACCATAACACCATATTCATTACTTCTTTCACGTCACTTACTTAAGGTTACTTCTTTTTTACCAATGCGTTACAAACTGTAACGCAACTTTAACTCTGCGGGGTGCGGTGATAAGTAAAATTGCTTTTGTAAGTAGTCTTTAGGAAATCGCAACAAATGATGCTTAATTAAGGTTAATGGCACAAATAGTGGCACTAAGCCTTTGCGGTATTCATTTATTTGCGTAGTTAACTCATGCTTTTCTATCGGCGTAAGCTCTTTGGCGAAGTAACCTTGAATATGCTGCAAGGTATTCGTGTGCTTTCTACGCGTTGCTTTTATCGTTAATGCTGCCATTAAGCCTGCTATATATTGCTGCGCCTTGTCTTCTAAGCTGATATCGGCGTTAGCCAAGAGTTGCCCAAGCTTTTTATACGCCACTAAATCATGGCTCATGACCGTATATTTAAATTTGCTATGAAATGTAGTCAGTTTATGGGCAGTAATCCCTTCTTGCTCAAGACTTTGCCACATTCGGTATGCAAAAACTCGCGCAACAAAGTTTTCACGAATAGTGGCATCGTTTAATCGACCATTTTCTTCACAAGGCAATAATGGGTTTGCTTTCATAATTTCTGCTGCAAACATGCCTACGCCATCAGCGGTCGAGCCTTTACCATCTTCTGAGTACACTTTTACTCGTTCCATGCCACAACTTGGGCTTTTCGCACAAAAGATAAAGCCACTAAATGTGTTGGCAATCTCGGCAATTTTTTTACCATAAGCGGTTAAAGCCGCAGTAACATCATTGCTTCCGTCAGGGCGAGAAACATGAATAACATCGCCTTTACGAATTTGTCTAATGGTTGGTCGTGGTACCGGTAGCCCTATCGCCACCTCAGGACAGATAGGCTTAAAACTTACATAGTTCGCTAGTTCTTTAATGCAAAATTGTGACGTTTTGGCACTGGCATCAAAGCGGACATTTTCACCGGCGACACAAGCACTGATGCCGATGGTTATTTTATCCATTGACTGTAATGTTTGCTGATCCATAAATAAGCTATACCTCAACTAATATTCGTCCAAAAAACGACTAGTAAATAAAACTGCCTATAGGGTTTAACAATTTATTAATGCCTTGGGTAAAGTGTTGGGCATCGTTTGACACCGTATAACACAGGCAACCAGTATCTGTTGCCGGGCTATGCAGGTGTTTGCCATCGAGCAACATAAAATCGCCTGGCACATATTCACCCATTTCGTCTTTAAAAGAGCCATCTAACAATAAGGTTATTTCAAAACCTTTGTGGGTATGTTCAGGCACGGCGCCTCCGGCTTGAATTTGCAATAAACTGGCTCTCACCTCACCTTCATCTAATTCAAAGCGAGCACGAGCAAGTTTGCCAATACTGGTCCATTTACTCATTGCCATATTAGTCAGCGCTTGCGGCAATTTATATTGCGTACCTTTAACGGCAATAATCTTTTCACGCTGTACTGGCGCCAGATCAATTTCATCCGAAGCGGTTATTTGTTCAATCATGGCATCAATATCAGTTGGGGCCATTGGCACATCCATAACCGCATCAAGTTGCTCAAATTGGCGCTCTGCTTGGCTTTGGGTTAATTCTTTTACCTGTTGTTGGCATTTAGGGCACATTTCTACATGAATAGCGATGGCTGCAGCAATTGATGCTGGCAACTCGCCTTCAGCAAATTTACCCAAGAATGCTAAATTTGGGTGATGCTTAATCATGTTGCCCTCCAATACCTTCACTACCTTCAATACTGTGATTGTCACCAATATGCTGTTTCAACTTACCTAACGCCAAACGTAACCTCGATTTAACTGTACCCAGTGGAATATCTAAATGAACCGCTAATTGCTCTTGCGACATCTCCATAAAATAAAAACCTTTAATCACGCTTTGCTGGTTTTCCGGCAATTTATCAATGCAAGCTAACACCGCTTTTTTAGCCAAATGATCTGAGAACTCACCGCCTTGGTCGTTATCATAAATATCACTGCTATCGTCTAGCATCGGCCAAAAGTCATCACTTAAATTGTCTTCTTTTTTTGCTTTAATTTTTCTAAGTAAATCAAAGGTGACATTACGCATCACGGTATACACCCAAGTGGTGGGTGAACCTTTGTCAGCGTTAAACAAATGTGCTTTACGCCAAACATTGGTCATGGTTTCTTGAACGACTTCAGCGGCTAGGGAGTCATTGCCATATTTACTGGTCGCAATGCGCTGAATTTTCGGTGCGAAATATTTAAATAGCTCAGTAAATGCGCGCTTGTCTCGGCTAAGCGCAACATCGGCGAGATAGTCAGCTAAAACTTGATGTTCATTAGAATCTTTCATGCTTATAGCTTTAGCCTGTCCATCAACACTTTGCAACAAAGTATTGGCGTTTTGCCCCATGATAATATTCCTAAACAATGAAAAAACGTGATAATAACTGAGTTACGAGATAGACAAGCGTTAGGATCAAAAAGATTTAATTTTTTTCTTGGGAAAGTTCACCGCCAAATACTGTGGTTAAAAATTCTACCGCTTTATCAAAGGTATTTGCTTCAGCAAAGTGCTCTTTCTCTTCAAAATCAATCGGTAATAATTCAACCCAGCGCGCACAAACCCAATCATCATGTTCAAAGTCAGGGTGATCATATAATTTTTGCAGCGAAGGATGCGCTTCAAATAAAGCAATTAAATGCTCTTTTAAAAACTGACATTCTGGCGTGTTAACCACTTCTGGCCAGTGAGGAATAGGCTCAACATTGGCGATAAACAATTTATCTGGCTGTTGTGCAATATCGCTTATCTTCACCAGCTGCTTACATTTAACCGTGATATTAAGCATGCCATCGCTGCCAGTATCAAAATCAATTATATCAACCCAGCTCGCCCATTGGCTTAAGCGTTTATTATCTTTGGTATGCACAATGGCAAAGCCATGCGTTTGTTCGCTGCGCTTGACCATATTGAGGTAACGCTGCTCAAATATTCTTAGTTGTGTAACACCACCAGGCAATAAATAAACTGGCAGCGGGAAAATTGGTAATTTCATATCAAACCTTTACTTACTACATATTAAGTATTACGCATTTGATAGGTTTTTTGATCATTAATTTTATGTAAACAAAAAGAGCACAATTAAGTGCCCTTTCGCTTAAGTCTTCATATGATATGAAGCGATTAATTAGTAATAACGGTATCTATGACGTGGATCACGCCGTTGGTTGTATAAATATCGGTTGTGGTAACGTTACTGCCATTAATTTGCAAGGCAGTTTGGCTTTGTTTAACTTGCGACCATGTATTGTTTAGGCCGTCACCGTTATTATCGCCCACGGCATTGTCACCAGTGTAGAAATAAAGTGGACGTCCCAAATAAGTGGCTTGAATATCACCATTGTCACGCACTACCGTTGCCAAACCAGGGATAGCTGTTACCGCACCATCGGTCACTAGAACTGGCGGCCAGTTTGTTGAACAACCATCATTACAAGTGCTGCCGACTTGGCCTAAATCATTGTCGAACGTATAAACGGTAAAACCTGCCTTAGCCGAGCCCATACCGCCAACTAAACGTTGATTGGCTGCGTCATAAGCAAGTTCTTCATTAAGCCCATCTTGATATTGGGTAAAGTTGACAATGTTGATTGCTACATTCGCGCCAGATGCCGTTTCAACCATAGCACCATTGGCTGCATAGGCCGATACAGCGTTTATTTCAGCGCCACTGATCACGTGCTTTAATAAAACCGAAGTAAGGGCATCGGTATCTGAAATCAAGCCTGACAATGTCGAAGATTCGATTTTAGCAAAGGCATCATCAGTAGGGGCAAACACAGTGAAGGTCGCGTTTTCATCGGCTAAGGTATCAACTAAATTTGCCGCTTGCAGGGCTGAAACTAAGGTTGAAAAGTTAGCATCAGCGACTGCTACATCAACAATTGTACCTGTAGGCTCTCCTTTTTCTGTTGGCGGTAACATAACTTGATCAACAACGTGAATCACCCCATTACTCGCTAGGACATTAGCTGCAGAAATAGCGCTAGTGTTAATAAATAACTGGCTTTCAGTCAGTGATAACGCCGCTTTATCGCCATTAGTCATGGTTACGATATTATCTGACGATTGCGCAACAGCAAGCGCTGCATCTTGCATAATTTCGACATCACTGATCACGTGGTATAGCAAAATATCGGCTAACGTATCTGGATCGGCTAACAAGGCATTGATGGTATCTTGCCCTAACAACGCAAATGCGGCATCTGTCGGCGCAAACACGGTAAAACTACCATTGACATCGGCTAATACGCTATCTAAGCCTGTTGCTTCTAGCGCTGCTACTAACGTATTAAATGACCCTGCTTTTACAGCGACATCTACAATCGTGTCCATCGCTGACGGCACGTCGACATCACCAACAATGACCGCGTCAATCACATGAATAATACCATTGGTGGTGTAAATATCTTTAGTGATGACATTAGCCCCGCCGACGGTCAAGGTATCGGTATCAGGATTTATCAATAGCTCGACCAGTGCACCGGAAGCTGTTTCGACTTGTGTGCCGTTAAGGGTAAAAGCGCTGATGGCATCAACCTTACTAGCCACGACATGCTGTAACAAAATACTGCTGAGAACATTTGGCTCGGCTAGCAGTAAATCGATGGTTTCCTGACCAAGAATTTCGAACGCGGCATCAGTTGGAGCAAACACGGTAAATTCAGCGCTTTCATCGGCAAGTGCTGCATCAAGACCAGTTGCTTGTAACGCTGCGACCAGTGTATTGAAAGAACCTGCGGCAACAGCAGCATCAACAATATTCATGGTCGGCATCGCGCTTTCTTCCGGTGGCAGCAACACCGCGTCAATCACATGAATAATGCCATTGTCGGTTTCAATATCTGTCATGGTGACTGTCGCGGTATTGACGAGTAAACGTTCTCCGCTCAACGACAATGCAACTTTATCACCATTAACCATCTCTACCGTAGAGCCTGCACTGGCGATTGCACTTGTAGCATCGACTTCGCCGGCGATGACATGATAGGTTAATATATCTGTTAACGTTTCAGTGTCATCCAATAGTGCATTAATTGTATCTTCCCCAAGCAATGCAAACGCATCATCGGTTGGGGCAAACACCGTAAAGCTTGACTCAGTATCAGCGAGTGTTTGATCTAACCCTGTTGCTTGCAGTGCAGCAACTAAGGTAGTGAAATTGCCATTATCTACTGCTACATCGACAATTGTTTTGACTTCGACCACTGGCGGCTCAGGGATCTCGACATCAGGTCCATCTGAATCGCTTCCACATGCTTGCAAAAACAGCATGCTGGTCAACACAGTTATTAATAATTTTGATGCTTTCAACACATTACCCTCACTTTATCTTAATTGTTAGTGACGGTAACTGTTACGATCAAAAATTGAACAAAGTTCAAAATAAATTCATTTATTTCAGTGAATTAAAAATTAAAAAAACAAAATAACCCAGCGTTTAGCTAGGTATGAAAATAAACATACTTTCATGACTTTTAGGTCGTTTTGCGCTATTAAAGCTTAACTCTCCGCGTTATTTACCTCACACGATCTTAACGGTTGTTGTTTATCAAAAAAGAGGGTGATTTGGGCGAGCTCTATTCCAAACTTTCGCATTGAGGTGCGGTTAAAAACGCGATATTGATCAAGCTGATACATCCAATCATCTAAAAAGAACTCATAATTAGTGCCATCAATAGGCACAGTTAGGTGATATTGCCAGCGAAAGGCAAAACCTTGGGTTTCACCTGATGCTTGCCCTGAAACATCTGCCGCACTGCCAACATATTTATTGCTACTTCGGGTTAATTGCCATGTGCGGTAAGAAACTTCGCCATCATCAAAATAAAAAGTTTCCGCCAATGTGCCTTCATTTTGTAGCCACTGACCATTAAGCTCGACACAAAATCGGCGGGTTACCTGCTGAGAGTAATCTTGAATCATGCCCCATGCGATCACAGGGCCATCAAAATACTCGGTTAACGAAAATTTTGGCGTAGTGTTTTGATAATCATTTATTTGACTGCCACAACCAAATACTGATGCCGATAGTAAAGTTATCAGCGCTGTTCTAACGGTAAAACCTTTCATAAAACCTCAATAAATCATGGAAATAAAGTTAGTAGCTTAAATTGGCCTTAGCCATCCCTAATAACTTACGTCTTAATTCTGGCCTACTGGTATTTTTTGACAGCCATATGTCGCTAAACATTTTGCCAAAAGCGCCGCCATCAATTTTGCCTATATATTGCTGGTTAAAGTAAAAGCTGGTTTTGTCTTTAGTGACTGACATGGCTAGCTGATCGCCATCAGCTAAATTCGGCCATAATTTTTCTAACTCAGTGACATAGCGTCTATAATCGGCTTCGTTAAAGCCTAAATGCTGCCATTGCTCTATGGTATGTTGAATAAGGTCAGCTTGTTTAATATCGCGCAAATAAGTTATTTCAAAATAAAACGATTGCTCAGGATGATAACGACCCTCTGGCGCATATAATTTGCTGTGGTAAATATCCCAAAAAAGTATCGAAAGTCGCGCTTCACCTACCAATGACAAATTCTGCTTTACCCCTTGCGCTGTCGATATATTTTTGCCGAAACTTGTCATTGAAATTAATGGTAAGCACAAGGCTATAACTAATAACTTTGGGCATACTAATTTTACTAACTTTTTACAAAATTGGTTACGCATAACTTATAAAACTCCTTTTATTCAGTGACATAAGAAAAGGAAGTAGTAGAAACCATAAACAGGCTAAAATGATGAGGGTTTGGGTAGTACCATATAAAAAGCTTACCGCGCCAAGCCGTTCTCCCGCTAGATAGCTTAACGGCACTATCAATGCACCAACCAGATACGGAAAAAGTTTATTGGTATTTAAGAACTTTAAACTATGTTGCAGAGTGGCTGAAAAGCTTAGCCAAATGATGATCAACCAAAGTGGGATAATTGCCCCGCCTTCAGCAAAATCAAAAACACCAGCATGCATTAAAGCAGAATCAATGACGGTACCAATAGTTGTTACAACAAGCATTAACGTTAATTCTTGTCGAGGATGCTGGCATTGCCAAATGTGCCAACTTAGCCAAATAAATACCAGCGGTATTACACTATTGCCAAATAAGATAAGACCAAGCCAAGCTAGGTTAAAACACAACGCATTTATTATCATATCGTCAGTTCAAAACTCGGTTGAGACAGATAATTAAATTACGAATGAAATGTTAAAAGGGTTTACTTTAATTTATTGATATAAGTATTTGTTGTATTTTCATCAAGCATAGTTGAGTAGTGCCTGATTAAGGTTAACCGATAACTGTCTAATGCCCCTAAGCAACCAATGGATTACCGACTTAGGCAGTGATTGAGTTCACATAAGAGAGCCGCAATATGTGTTTGCCGTAAACTATTTTAACGGCGAAATGACAGAGCGAAATAGTAGATTTTGCTGATTGGCTGATAAATTAGCTGCCTAGCGACAGCTAAAAAAATTCTTATTGCCTATTGACGGGCAGAAGGTTCATTTGTGTTATGTGTATTAGCTAACTCTATTAAGCGGCGGTAATTCACCAAACTTTTCTTCATACTCTTTAAGTAAGTTTGCTTCAGTAGTTCTAGGATCATCACTCGCAACTAAATTTAAATAAAGTTGCTCATATGGGTAAGCATTTGATATCCCTGAGTGACTTATATCTTGTACCACATTCGTGAGAACCAGAGTTATATTCAGGGGAAATACTTTTCTTTAACTCAGCTACCCGATTAATAAATGAGTTTGCTTTACCAATATAAAGAGTACCATCTTCATCTCTAGCTAATAACCTATTTGTACAGATAGGTTTGTCACTTCCGCAGCGTAATATATAAACACCACCAGATTCACCATGAACGTCATATATTTCATGCCACATATTTTCAGACGATATTTTAAATTTAGCCAAGATGAACCTCCTTATACACATAACGCTTATTATGTAGACGTCTCAGTAATATCCATCTACTTATTTCGCACTAAAACACTAAAAATCATCAATAATTCAATTTGTTACGAACATAATTAATGGGTTTAATTATATCAATTGGGGGATTACTGAGAATTCATCGTAATATCCAAATGAATAGATAAAGTTTTATTTAATACTTTAAGACAGTTAGGCGTCTGTCTATGCATTATAAAGAGATTTACTGAGAATTCTCAGTAATAACCTAGTTAGAATTTTCTATAAAAACATGAAAACTCAAGGCCGTCCGTTATTCGCTGATAATACCCTGTCAGAAAACAAGCAAAATTCTATGGCCTAAGCGGTCAATCAACTGTAAGTACTAGATTAACTGATTAAAAATAATAAGTAGGAACTTTTTTATTGCCTGAACTTAATCAATATCGTCAATAGTAATGCCAACAAGGTATAAGTCTGCAGATTCTTCTTCAACCCGCACAACTTTCCCTGTCACCTCTAACGCTTGAACAGCAGCATTAGTAGATTCAACTTTTGCTTTTAATTTGGTGCCCATTTCTAACGGATGCGCCATTTCAATTGCCATACCAGTAGCACTTAAATCGCGACAAGTTGCGACAAACTCACTATTTATTTCATCATCTATGATGGTGACGTGCACTTCACTGTTGAGTAACATGCGATAGAAGTTACGCTTATCGTCAAAGTTAATCATTACCACTCCTTTATGGCATTAAACCTAGTTAAAAGTTTATCGCTTAATATGTTAGTTCACTTAGTTATACTTGCTATTGACTTTAACTGTCAATAAACAGCTGTGTTATAAGTCGAGGCTATTTAAGTGATTTTTAATACGTTTTACCGAAATTGGATACGCAGTTCCTAGATTTTGTGCAAATAAACTTACTCGCAATTCCTCAATCATCCAACGACATTCGATTAATGGTGCAGGCATTGGCTGATCTTTGCGTTGCTTAGCCATGGCATCAGCCAGTAATTGTTCAACCTTTTCCACTTCTAACATTTTTAATCGGTCTTGGTTTGGATCAATCGGCATTTTTTCTAAGCGCCGAATAATGGCGTTTAAATAACGAATTAAATCATCAAGTTTGCCAATACCCGTTGCCGTAACAAAGCCTTTAAATACCAGTTTATCGAGCTGATGTTTAATATCACCTTGGTTTTGGATCATGTTAAGTGGTACTGAGCCTTTAAGCTTTTTACGTATATCGTGGTGCAGGTTTAGCACCTTTTCCACTTTTATTGCGGCATCAAGCACGCAATCAGCTATTTCAGCACGCACCAAGTCGCGAACTTGATTAAAGCTTTGTTCATCGCGTGGCAGTGGTTGTTGACCAATTAAATATTGAGCCGCGGCAGTAATACAATCTTGCAATAGCTCGTTAATGCCACCAAACGGGTTAAAATACAAACCAAGCTTAGCCTTGTTCGGCAACTTCACTTCTAAGTACTTAATCGGCGATGGAATATTTAACAAGATTAGGCGGGCACAACCTAACAACATCGCTTCTTGTGCAACGGCTTCTTGTTCAAATAATTCAATCGCTACCGAGCTTTGCTTATCGACTAACGCAGGAAATGCTTTGATGGTGATATTGGCAACTTTCTTTTCATAACCTTTAGGTAAATTGCCAAAGTTCCATTGTTGAATATCGCTGCGCTCAATGTCCTTATCAGCCACTTTTTTAATGGTGGATTTAACTTTGCCCTGCAAAGATTCTTTAAGTGCAATTAAGTCTCGGCCTTGTTTAATTAACTTGCCCTTTTCGTCAATTACTTTGAAATTCATTTGCAAATGCACGGGTAATGCGCAATCTTGCCAAGCATCTTCAGGTAATCTAACGCCTGTCATGCGTAATAACTGTTTAGCTAACGCTTCTTTAAAGCTTAATTCGCCAAAAGTCATTTTGGCTAAACTTGCCTCAGCATAGTTTGGCGCCGGCACAAAGTTACGTCTTAGCGTTTTAGGCAGCCCTTTAATTAAGGCGATTGCTAGCTCATTACGCAGTGCTGGGATCGACCAGTCAAAGCCTTCATCTTGTACCTGATTTAAAATGCCGATGGGAATATGCACGGATATACCGTCGTCGATATCGCCTGGCGCAAAGTGATAACTTAGCGGTAACTGAATATGCGCTTGCTGCCAAAAATCAGGGTATGCTTGGCTACTTACTTTTGCTTCATCTTCTTGTAATAAAAAGCTTTTAGTAAAGTGTAATAACTTGGCATTGGCTTTTTTCGCCTGTTTCCACCATGCAAGAAAACTACGCTGGCAAATCACCTGCTCTGGGATACGTTGCTGGTAAAAATCAAACATTAGCTCTTCTTCAATTAAGAAACCTTTGGTACGCGCTTTTTGCTCTAAAGTTTCAATCTCTTGAACTAATGCGGCATTGTCTTTAAGAAATGCTTCATTGATGGTGCAATCTCGATTGACCAAGGCTTCACGAATAAATAACTCGCGACAGGTTTTCGGTTCAATTTTATTAAAGTTAATTTTGCGCTTTGGCACAATAATCAAGCCGTATAAGCTAAGTTGCTCATACGCCATTACTGCACCTTGTTTTTTCTCCCAATGCGGCTCACTGTAGCTACGTTTGACCAAATGACCCGCCATAGGCTCAAGCCACTGCGGTTCAATTTTTGCGACCATGCGCGCGAACAAGCGGCTGGTTTCAACCAGCTCTGCCGCCATTAACCATTTAGGTGGCTTCTTCGCAAGTGGCGAACCAGGAAAAACAAAAAACTTACTGCCACGCGCCCCTTTAAATTCGCGGTTTTCATCTAGCTGGCCAATATGGCTTAATAGTCCAGATAATAGCGCTTGATGCACTAACGCCATTTGCCCTTCTTCTTCAGGGTCAATGCGCGTCATTGGAATAGCGAGTTCTTTTAGCGTTTGTTTAAGTTGAGTGATAATGTCTTGCCATTCGCGAATACGTAAATAAGACAAATACTCTTTTTGACAAAGTTTGCGAAACTGACTACCCGATAATGCTTTTTGCTGCTCTTTCACATACGCCCATAAATTTAAGATCGACTTAAAATCTGATTGCTTATCTTTAAAGCGGCTGTGTTTTTCATCAGCTGCTTGTTGTTTTTCATGAGGACGCTCACGGGGATCTTGAATACTTAGCGCGCTAACAATAATGAATACTTGTTCGATACAACCTAAATCAATGGCGGTTAACACCATTTTTGCCAATCGCGGGTCAATTGGAAACTTTGCCAACTGTTGGCCAGACTTGGTTAATTGGTAACTTGCAGAGCGCTCATTGGTTGAATTAAGCGCTTTAGCACCTTGCTGCTTAATGGCTGCCAATTCTTCTAGTAAGCGAACGCCGTCACTAATATTGCGACTATCAGGCGCCTGAACAAATGGAAATTGTTTAATATCGCCTAAATCCAGTGACAGCATTTGTAAAATAACCATTGCCAAATTAGTCCGTAAAATTTCCGGATCAGTAAACTCTGGGCGATTGAGGTAGTCATCTTCCGAATATAAACGAATACAAATACCGGCAGAAACACGACCACAGCGACCAGCACGCTGATTAGCACTGGCTTGTGAAATAGGTTCGATTGGTAGGCGCTGAACTTTTGTTCTAAAGCTATAACGGGAAATACGCGCAGTACCCGGGTCAATCACATACTTTATACCTGGCACAGTTAAACTGGTTTCAGCAACGTTAGTCGCTAGCACAATATTGCGGCCAGAATGTGATTGAAATATCCGGTTTTGCTCAGCAACCGTTAACCGCGCATAAAGCGGTAAAATGTTAGTATTTCGGTAATTTTCTTTTTCTAATGCTGCCGCGGTATCGCGAATTTCACGCTCACCATTTAAGAAAATTAAAATATCACCTTGGCTAATGGTGGAGAGTTCATCAACAGCATCAATAATGCCGGTAATAACATCAATACTTTCCTCGCCACTTACGTCACCATTTTCATCCCTTTTTCCCGCAGCTCGAACCAGCGGACGATAGCGCATTTCCACCGGATAAGTGCGTCCTGACACCGTAATAATTGGTGCATTATTGAAATGTTTGGAAAAGCGTTCTGGATCAATGGTTGCCGAGGTAATAATCACTTTAAGATCAGGGCGCTTTTTAAGAATTTGCTTTAAATAACCTAAGATAAAGTCAATATTTAAGCTGCGCTCATGCGCTTCGTCGATAATAATCGTATCGTACTGACGCAATAATCGATCTTTTTGCATTTCCGCCAGCAAGATACCATCGGTCATCAGTTTAATGTAAGAATGATCACTGACTTGATCGTTAAATCTAACTTTATAACCAACAGCGTCACCAAGAGGTGAATTTAATTCATCAGCAATGCGGTTTGCTACTGTTCGAGCCGCAATTCTTCTAGGCTGAGTATGACCTATCATGCCATCAATACCGCGCCCTAGCGCCAAACAAATTTTTGGTATTTGTGTGGTTTTCCCTGAGCCGGTTTCACCTGCGATAATCACCACTTGATTATCTAAAATGGCCTGACCGATTTCATTAACGTTTTCAGAAACCGGTAAGCCTTGGGCATAAGTAATTGCAGGCATATTGGCAATTTTTAACTGCTTATTGGCAATAGATGCAGTTATAGCGTCGTGAATTTTTATTAACGCTTTGGCTTGTTTTTCCGGATCACTAATTTTAGTAGTACCTAAAATACGTTTTTTAAAGCGTGCTTTATCACTAAGGCTAACGTCTGATAACAGTGAAAATAATTGTTCTTGGGTCATAAATGGCAAAGCAGAATTGGCGTTGAATCAAAGTTGGCTACCGATATATGCGATACAAAACGCGATAAAATACACGGTAAAAATGATACTAAATATGATTAATCTGGCGATGTTATCAAAATCGTAATGAAAATGCTCTAGGGTCTGTTGATCTTTCAGTTTATAACTCTGTTGTTTTTGAAAAAAGGGGTCAATCGCGGTAATGCCGTTCACTTAAGGTGAGCGGCATTTCTTTTTATAGGGTACCGAGCGGGTCGTTTCTTCACACATCGAGGAAATATTCTTTGCCGCCGGGGCTCTAAGATAAGGCTTTCAGCCATACCGTAA